>JADGOB010000347.1 GCA_017883185.1 Acidobacteriota bacterium | reverse complement strand
GGCGCCGCCAACGAAGAGCCGCTTCGAGATGTTTCTCAGCGTGAAAGAACACGAGATGCACCATCGTGCCCAGCTCATGGTGCTCGAGCGCCTGCTGGGTATTGTCCCGCACCTGACGCGGGAACGGCAGGCACGATCGAGCGCCGCGGCTGCCGCCAAGCCGACCGGGGCCTGATCGTCAGCGCACACGTGATCCCGCGCGGCTGTCCGGGCTCAGCGCCGGATTGGCCGCGCGGAGATGAGCATAACGGTTGAAGCGCAGCACAAGGGCGGACTCGCGCACGCCGCCCTTCGCGCGAATCACATCGGCGTGCCCAGCAGCCGGCGAGCATAGACAGTCTTGAACGGCCTCTCGAGACGTCGGCCCCGCCGGCGTGGGCATCACGTTGCCAACCCAAGCGCTTCGGTCATATTGTGCTCATCATGAAGATGGGCGAGATGCTGAAGCGGCTGGCCGCGGATGGATCGGTCGTCATCCGACCGCGCGGCAGCCATCGTCAACTTGCACACCCCGCAAAGCCTGGCACGGTCACCGTGGCCGGCCAGCCGTCTGATACTCTCGCGCCCGGAACCGGACGCAGCATTCTCCGGCAAGCCAGACCACTGGACATCCTGCCAAGAGGCGCGCCGCTCGAGCCAACGGTCGTAGGGGCAGCCGGCCGACGACCATCAGTCCCTGGTTCCTGCTGGCCGCTTCATCAGTCTTCAGCCTCTTGTTGGTCTGGGTGCTTTGGAAATACGCGCTCGCCTTTGCCACAGGCTGGTTCGTCAACGCCCTCGCGGGCGCCAGTCCCTGGACGCTGGACATGTCCCGCTGGTCCCCTCCGCTATGACAGGGATCGACGATGCGTTCGCCGGCGCATGGCTTGTGCTCCTGGACGCGTCGATTATAATCGCAGCATCATGTCCATCCTCGTTCTCGTTCTTCTGCCATTGCTCATCTCGCCCGTCCAAGCCACGCCGCAGGCCGCCGCGATCGAAGGCGACTGGATCGGCACGCTGGCGGCCGGGGGGGCGAACCTGCGGCTCGCGTTTCACGTCACGCGCGATGCCGCGGGTCAGCTCGCGGCCACCATGGACAGCCTCGATCAAGGCGCCATTGGGCTGAAGATCGAAACCGTCACGGTCAACGGCGACGTCGTCCGGTTCGAGTTGAAGGCACCGCCCGCGTCGTTCGAGGGACGGCTGTCGGCCGACCGATCGCAGATCGACGGCGCGTGGATCCAGGGAGGCTCGTCGCTGCCGCTCGTGCTGAAGCGCGGCACGGCCGAAGCGCCGAAGCGACCGCAGGAACCGAAGCGCCCCTATCCCTACAACGACGAAGAGGTGACGTACCGGAACACGGCCGCCGGCATCACGCTCGCCGGCACGCTCACGCTTCCGCGCGCGACGTCACCCGCACCGGCCGTGGTCCTCATTACCGGATCGGGACCGGAGGATCGCAACGAAACGGTGTTCGGCCACAAGCCGTTCCTCGTCCTCGCCGATCACCTGACGCGCAACGGGATCGCGGTGCTGCGCGTGGACGACCGCGGCGTGGGCGGCTCCTCCGGCAAGACGAACGAGGGGACGTCGGAGGACTTCGCTGGCGACGTGCAGGCGGGCATCGACTATCTGAAGACGCGCAAGGAGATCGATCCGAAGCGCATCGGCCTCGTCGGTCACAGCGAGGGCGGCCTCATCGCGCCGATCGTCGCAACGCGCTCGTCCGACGTCGCGTTCATCGTATTGATGGCGGGTCCGGGGCTCCCGGGGGACGAGATTCTCTACCTGCAGGCGGCCGCCATCGCGAAGGCGGGCGGCGCAGCCGACGCGCAGGTCTCCACGAATCGCGCCTTGCAGGAGCAGATTTTCCGCGTGGTGAAGGAAGAACAGGATCCGGCAGCCGCCTCGGCAAGGCTGCGCCAGCTTCGAGATCAGATCCTCTCCAGCGTCCCGGAACCGCAGAAGGCCGCGGCGAGCCGCATGCTGGACTCTCAGATGGCCGCGGTGTCGACGCCCTGGTTCCGCTACTTCCTGTCCTACGATCCCCGGCCGGCACTGTCGAAGGTGAAATGTCCAGTACTGGCGATCATCGGCGAGCGCGATCTACAGGTGCCCTACGAGCGAAACCTCGAGGCGATCGGCGCGGCACTGAAGACCGGCGGCAACACCAGCGTCACGCTGGTGCACCTCCCCGACCTCAACCACCTCTTCCAGACGGCGACGACCGGATCCCCCTCGGAGTACACACGCATCGAGGAGACGATGTCGCCCGTTGCGCTCGACGCGATCACGGAGTGGATTCAAAAGGTCGCAGGGAGCAGATAGACTCCGCGCGGGCTTGCCGGCGACGATCTCACCGATGCGCTGAGCCGGAACATCGATCTCCTTGGCGAGGCGGCACTGCGAGATCCCCATCGGCACGAGGAACTCCTGCAGAAGGAGCTGGCCAGGCGTCACGGGCCCCAGCTTTGCCATCATCATCACCTCTAGTGGTAGTCCACGATCTCGACGTCTTCAGCGCCCGCGGCCGTCCAGCGGAAGCAGACACGGTAATGGTTGTTGATACGGATGCTGTGTTGACCGGCGCGGTCGCCCTCGAGGGCCTCGAGACGATTGCCAGGAAGCACACGAAGGTCCTCGCGTTCCGGGGCTTCCGGAATGTGCTGGGGCGGCAGTCGGCGTTCCCGGCGGGGGCGGTGGACGGATAGGGATCGGGGGGCAGGGGTCAGGGCCTGCGCTGAGCGAGCGCCCTTCGATGAACTCGGGGCGGCCCGAGGTTCTCGCGGGCCGCCGCGAGTCGAAGGGCGGGATCCAGCTGCGTCAGGCCCGCTCGTCGGCCCAGAGCGACGCGAGTTCCAGTTCGACGGCGATGAACGGCTCGGCACGCACCACGTCGGAACCCGCGTGCGTGACGAGAATCGTCCAGCGGCCCGCCTCGAGGCGAAGGACCTCCAGCGTGCGCGCGGCAGGATCGACGAGCCACGCGTGGCCGACCTGTTC
>JADGOB010000346.1 GCA_017883185.1 Acidobacteriota bacterium | reverse complement strand
CTCCTCCGAACGACGCCAACGCCGTCTGATAATGGGAGATTCTGTTAACCTGCTGAGCGGAGAGCGAGCGGCAACGTCTCTAATCCGTCCTATCGTCCGCGGATGGTCACCGCCTGGAGGAGTGGCACGATGAAGAAAGCGTTCCGTCGGAATGTCTGGCCGTGGGCCGTCGTGGCCATGGCCATGCTGCTGGTCGCGGGGGCGTATGCGCAGCAGGGGGCGCGCCTCGACTACCCGCAGACGCGGAAAGTCGATCACGTAGACACCTACCACGGGATCGCGGTGCCCGATCCGTACCGCTGGCTCGAGGACGACAACTCGCCCGAGACGGCGCAGTGGGTAGCCGCCGAGAACAAGGTGACGTTCGGCTACCTCGAGCAGATTCCGTACCGGGCGCAGCTCAAGGCCCGGCTGGAGGCGCTCTTCAACTACCCGAAGTACGGCGCCCCGTCGCGCAAGGGCGAGTTCTTCTTCTTCAGCAAGAACGACGGCCTGCAGAACCAGAGCGTCCTCTACATCCAGAAGGGCCTGACCGGCACGCCCGAGGTGCTGATCGACCCGAACGCCTGGTCCGCGGACGGCACCACGCGCCTCGTGGCGTTCTCCCTCTCCAAGAACGGCAAGTATGCCGTGGTCGGCGTCTCGCGCGCCGGGTCGGACTGGCAGGAATTCGGCGTGATGGAAGTGGCGACGAAGACGATGCTGCCCGACAAGCTGGAGTGGGTCAAGGTGTCGGGCGCATCGTGGCGCGGCGACGGCTTCTACTACAGCCGCTACCCCGCGCCGGAGAAGGGCCACGAGCTGTCGTCGGCCAACGAGAACCACCAGGTGTACTTCCACAAGGTGGGCACGCCGCAGTCGGCCGACGAGCTGGTGTTCCAGGACCCGGCCAACCCGCAGCGGTTCCACGGCGTCGGCACCACCGAGGACGAGCGCTTCGCGATCCTCGAGGTGTCGGACCGCGGCAAGGGCAAAAAGGGCAACGCGGTGTTCGTGCGCGACCTGTCGAAGAACGAAACCATGTTCCGCCCGCTCATCGGGACGATCGGCGACGACACCTTCAACGTGATCGACAACGTCGGGGACAAGCTGCTCGTGCAGACCGACCGCGGCGCGCCGAACGGGAAGGTGGTGCTCATCGACCCGGCGCAGCCGGAAGAGGCGAACTGGAAGACGGTGCTGCCCGAGCGGGCCGAGCCGCTGCAGGGTGCCGGCACGGCGGGCGGCAAGCTGTTCGTCTCGTACCTCAAGGACGTGGCCACGGTGGCCGAGGTGCACGCGCTCGACGGCGCGCTCGAGAACGTGGTCCAACTCCCGGGGCCCGGCACGGCCGGCGGCTTCGGCGGCGAGAAGGACGACACGTTCGTGTTCTACACGTTCACGTCGTTCAGCGTGCCGCCGACGATCTACCGCTACGACATTGCGACGAAGCAGAGCAGCGTGTTCCGAACGCCCGAGATCCCGGGCTTCGACGCGTCGGCGTACGAGACGAAGCAGGTCTTCTACAACAGCAAGGACGGCACGCGGGTGCCGATGTTCCTGGTCTACCGCAAGGGACTGAAGCTCGACGGCACGAACCCCACGCTGCTGTACGGGTACGGCGGGTTCAACATCACGACGTCGCCGGGCTTCAGCGCGCTGCGCATCGGCCTGCTGGAGCAGGGCTTCGTCTACGCGTCGGCGAACCTGCGCGGCGGCGGGGAGTACGGCGAGAAGTGGCACGAAGCGGGCATGAAGCTGAACAAGCAGAACGTGTTCGACGACTTCATCGCCGCGGCCGAGTGGCTCATCGCGAACAAGTACACGTCGGCGGCGAAACTGGCCATCCAGGGCGGATCGAACGGCGGGCTGCTCGTGGGCGCGGTGATGAACCAGCGGCCGGAGCTGTTCAAGGTGGCCATCGCGCAGGTCGGCGTCATGGACATGCTGCGGTTCCACAAGTTCACGATCGGCTGGAACTGGATCGCCGACTACGGCTCGAGCGACAATCCCGACCAGTTCAAGGCGCTCTATGCCTACTCGCCGCTCCACAACATCAAGGCGGGCGTGAAATACCCGGCCACGCTCATCACCACGGCCGACCACGACGACCGCGTGGTGCCGGCGCACTCGTTCAAGTACGCCGCGACGCTGCAGGAGAAGGCCGGCCGGGCGACGCCGATCCTCGTCCGGATCGAGACGAAATCGGGCCACGGCGCGAGCAGCACGACGAAGCAGATCGAGACGGTCGCCGACATCGATGCGTTCATCTTCTTCAACATGGGAGTGACCCCCGCATTCGCGGCGAAGTAGGGAAGGCCGGGATTCGGGACTCAGGATTCGGGCTTCGGATCCCGGCACATCACCCCGTCGGCTCGCCTGTGGAAGAGACGCTCTCTCAGGTCCGCCCGCACGCTATCGCGGCGACGGCAGCAGGATCTGGAACGCGGTGTCGCCGGGCTTGCTCGTCACGGTGACGCACCCGCCGTACTGGCTGACCAGCGCGTAGAGGGTCGCAAGGCCCAGCTCGGAGCCCTCGCGGCCGCCGGCCTTGGTCGAGAAGATCGGCTCGAAGATCTGCGGCAGCACTTCCTTCGGGATGCCCGAGCCGGTGTCGCGCACGGTGAGCCGGGCGTGGACGCCGGGCCGAAGCGCCGGGCCAAGGGCCGCGTCGGCATCCAGCTCGACGAGCCCGGTCTCGAGACGGCAGCGGCCGCGCTCGATGCCAATTACAACGCGATCAAAGCGGCGACTCACCCCTGGCAAAGCCCGTCTCTTGCTGCCGTCGGCGTCACGGGGAAGTGAGTGCTATGCCGAAGCCACCCTCCCAGCGCCAGATTCAGCTTCCGCCGGTCCGACAGCTGCGCAACGAAGGCGGGGCCATCGCGTCGCGTGATCAGTCGAGCTACGACCTACACGAGTTGGGCGCGTTGAAGCAACCTCCTCGCGCCGGCTTCGCCCACAACGGGCAGGCGCAGAAGGAGGACTCGTCGTGTCCTCAGCCCT
>JADGOB010000345.1 GCA_017883185.1 Acidobacteriota bacterium | reverse complement strand
GGACCAACCGCTTGGTATGAACACCGGCGTCAGATCGCGACGTCTGAGTTGAAAGGCGAGCCTACCATGAGCGGCCCAGCCATAGAAGGGCCGGTCCGCGCGCGGCCGGACCCAGCGTGACGCGCGCCGGTTGTGCGAATAGACCCGTTCACGGGGTCCATTCCAGCATGCGCGCGCTCCGGACTCGTCAACGGAGTCAACGGGCGTTCGCGAGTGCTAGCCTTTCTCGACTGCTTGAGGGGCTGGCGGTAGCAATACCGTAGGGGTTCGAATCCCCTCTTCCGCACCAGACTCGCAGAAGGGCCGGAGAACGCGATCCGCTGGACGGCTAGTCAAACAGGCGTGAACGCCTATCCTACTTGGTCATTGCCTTCAGGAACCGGTAACAGAACTCGACCCCGTCGTAGTACGCGCTGACTCGCACTCGCTCGTCCTTGCCGTGCGCCCGGACGTCGTCCTGGTCGAGTCCCACTCCGTTGAAGCCGTAAGTCGGGATGCCTGCGGCCATGGTGTAGACGCTGTCCGAAGCGCCCGTCTCCATTTCTGGAATCACCGGCGCGCCCGGCCACATCTCCGCCGCCACTTGCTCCAGCGGGCGCATCACTTCGGCCGGCGGCAGCACGGTGGGAAAGCCCTTCGAGTCCGACGCTTGAGCCGCGCCGCCGATTGCCCCGAGGTAATGCACCGTAACCTTCGGATCGGCGAACATGCGGACCAGCGCCTGCTGCGTCTCCGCGGCCGAGTGGCCCGGCAGGATGCGGCAGTTCACAATCGCTTGCGCCGTTTGCGGGAGCGCATTGTTGGCATGGCCGGCGCTGAGGCGAGTCGCCACGCACGTGGTACGCAGCATCGAGTTGTAGCGCGGTTCCTTGCTCAGCCGCGCCACCGCTGCGGCATCGGGAGGCGTCTGAAGAATCGCGTTCATGTCGGCCTTGGTCTGCTCGTTTTCGAGCGGCGCGCGTCGTTCGAAGTACGTGCGCGTCACGGCGTTGAACTCCAGCGGAAACGGCGTGTGCTCCAGCCTCGACAGCGCGTCCGAGAGGTGATAGATCGCATTATCCGGAGTGGGCAGGGAACTGTGCCCACCCGGGTTGAGCACGGTCAGTTCGAAATCGGCGTACTGTTTCTCGCTGGCTTCCACATCCACGTTCACCGGCTTGCCCTTCATGGTGGTGACGCCGCCCGCATCCTCATTCAACACGAACTCGGCGTCGATGAGGTCCCGGTGATTCTTCAGCAGCCACTCGACGCCGTTCGACGTGCCGCCCTCTTCGTCCGCGGTCAGCGCCAGAATCAAGTCGCGGTCAGGACGGTACCCCTCCTGTCTGAAGCGGATGAAGGTGGTCACCAGAATCGCATCGTCCACCTTCATGTCTTGTGTGCCGCGGCCGTAGAAGTAGCCGTCTTTCTCCACGAACTGAAACGGATCGGTGGTCCAGTCCTCGCGCTTCGCCTCGACGACGTCGAGGTGGCCGATGATCAGGACGGGCTTCTTGGCCCCGGTTCCCCGCAGGCGAGCCACCATGTTGCCCTTGCGGTCGTTCGGCCCCAGCACCTGAACGTCCGCGGCCGGAAATCCGGCGTCCTTCAGACGCTTGGCCATCGCGTTCGCGGCGGTGGTGGTGTTGCCCACCGAGTCCGTGGTGTTGATCTCGATCAGTTCCTTGAAAATGTCGCGGCTCAACCGGCTTGTGGCGTCATCCAGCGCCGCGCCCGATAGCATCCCGGCCAGTACCAGCAATCTCGCAATTCGCATGGGCAGCATTCTAGGGCAGCCGTCATAGATCAGAAACCTACCCGCCGATCTTGCAGACGCCGCCTTCGATGGCCTGCTGGAGTGGATTCACCACGGGCTTCCCTTCGACAGTGGTCGTGGACTTCGGCTTCCCGTCCCCGCCCATCGTGACCTTGCCGCCGATGGTCTTGCCAGCGGCCTCAGCGGCCTGTGTCTCCCTGAAGAACGCGGCCACCGCTTTGCGCATGTCCGGTGGGTACTCGCACTGCATCTTGTGCTTGCCAGGCATGGATTCGATCGTCACGCACTTGCCGCCGGCTAAACCGATGATCTTCCGTTCCAGCTTGTCGCCCGTCATCGGATGCGTGAACGTACAGGTGTAGGGCGAGCAGCTGTCGAGTTTCGACGCGTAGTCCAGACACTCTGGTGGCGGCGAGTTCGTGGGCGCCGAGCCCGACTGCGCCTGAGCCGAAACAGAAAGCGCGAACAGCAAACACGCAAAACGCATTATGTGATTCTCCATCTTCCTAGTCTGACATGGACGGGAGTTGGCCGAGTTCCGATCAGTGCACCTTGGCGCTCCGAGGGCACCCAACCTGATGCGCATCGGTGTGCTAGCCTTTCTCGACGGCTCGAGGGGCTGGCGGTAGCAATACCGCAGGGGTTCGAATCCCCTCTTTCGCACCACCCTCTAATGTACACACGCTACATCACGCGGTCACTCGCCCGGAAGTGCTGCTCTCAGACGCCCGCTGGCGCGCGGGTCGAGTCCCATCCGCCGTCGGTGTCACTACAATGACTGGGCATCATGCATGAAACGGCCCGGTGGCGCGTCTGGACGTATACGGCGTTCGTCAGCGCGGCGTCGCTGGCCGAGCGCGCGGCAAAGGGATTGCTCTACTTTGCAGTCGGGTCGCTCACGGCCGAGGAGTTCCGTCGGCGATCCGCGCTCGAGTACGAGCATTACCGCGCGCGCGACAAGGACCCGCTCAGCGGCCTCTTCTGGTGGGAGCGCGACATCTACGATCGTTTTCTGAACGCCGGCGATCGTATCTTCATCGTCGGCGCCGGCACCGGTCGCGACGTACTGGCGCTCGCCGCGGCCGGCCATGAGGTGGTGGGGCTCGATTGCCTCGCCGGCCCGCTGTCGGTCACGCAGCGGCACCTGGATGCGCGAGGAATTTCCGCCACGCTCGTCGAGGGCGCGATCGAGGATGGCGTCGAGCTCCCCGGCCTGTTCGATGTCGTGAT
>JADGOB010000134.1 GCA_017883185.1 Acidobacteriota bacterium | reverse complement strand
GATGCCGAAGGCGGTGGAGCCGGCAGGCGAGTCGAGGAGCGACTACCAAATCTGCGCCGACATCGCGGGCCGGCTGAACCTGCGCGAGGCCTTCACCGAAGGGCGCAGTGAACGCGACTGGGTGGACGTTGCCCTCTCGTCATACCGCAAGAGCTACCCCCGGCTGCCTTCTCTTCGCGAGTTCGAAACGAGCAACGCCGGCGTGCACAAGGTCGCGGTGACTAAACCGGCCATCGCGTTCGAGGACTTCCGCCGGGATCCAGGCCGCTTCCCCCTCTCCACGCCGTCCGGGAAGATCGAGATCTTCTCGTCGGCGCTTCATGCGCTGGGCAACGCGAGCGAGATTCCGGCAGTTCCCAAGTACATCCAGGAGTGGGAGAGCCCGTTTGGTGCCGAGGCGCGCAAGTACCCGCTGCAGGTGGTCGGCCACCACACGCTCGCTCGTGTGCATTCGACGATGAACGGCGTGGACTGGCTGGAGGAGGCGTTCCCGCACCGGGTGTTCGTGAACCAGGTCGATGCCGCCGCCCGCTCCCTCGCCAACGGCGACGAGGTGCGGGTCTTCAACGGCCGGGGCGAGTTGACGATACGGTGCCGCGTGACGAGGCGCATCATGCCTGGCGTGGTGGCGATCCCCCAGGGGGCGTGGTGGGCGCCCACTGACACAGGGCTGGACCGCGGCGGATCGGTGAACGTGCTGACGTCCGAGCGCTGGACACCGCTCGCCTTCGGCAACGCGCAGCACACGGTGATGGCCGAGGTGGTGAAAGCCTGACAGAAGTCAGGAGCCAGAGGTCAGAATTCAGAATGGCTTCCTCATTCTGACTCCTGGATTCTGGATTCTGATGTAGGAACCATGAGCCAGTACGCCTTCTTCGTGAACTCGGATGCCTGCTCCGGCTGCAAGACCTGCCAGGTGGCTTGCAAGGACAGGAACAACCTTGCGGCGGGGTTGCACTGGCGACGCGTGTACGAAGTCACGGCGGGCGGGTGGCAGAAGAAGGGCGAGGCCTGGACGAGCACGGTCGCGGCCTACAACCTGTCGGTCGCGTGCCATCACTGCCTCGAACCGGTCTGCGGAAAGCAGTGCTCGGTCGATGCCATCTGGAAGCGGCCGGATGGCATCGTGCTGATCGATCAGGCGCGGTGCATCAAGTGCAACAAGTGCCGTGCCGATTGCCCGTACGAGGCGATCCGGTACGACGCGGCGACCAACACCGTCAGCAAGTGCGACTTCTGCCTGGATCTGATCGAGTCAGGCCAGCCCCCGGCGTGCGTGTCCGCATGTCCCAACCGCGCGCTCGACTTCGGTGAGTTGGACGACCTGAAGCGGCGGTACGGCACGCTCGATCGCGTGTTCCCGCTCGAGGATCCTGTCGTCAGCCGGCCTGCCCTCGTCATCAGGCCGCACCGCCACGCCGCGCTCGTGCAGAGCCGCGAACCCGAAGTGGCAAACTGGGAAGAACTGTAGGGGCGACCGGCTGGTCGCCCCTGTGCGAACGGCGCCAGACAACGAATGGAGGACCGATTCATGACCGACGACGCCCACAGCCATCCTGACTTGCCGGTCCGCCACTCGTATGCACTCTCCGTCGAGCGCGCGGGCTTCGGCACCGCGCTCTCACTCGTCCTGCGGACGCTGCCCTACGCCGCCGTCCGGTTCGGCATCCTGTTCGCGTTCTCAGTCGTGACGATCGTCTGGTTCGTCACCGCCGTCGGCATCGGGTCGTGGCTCGGCGCGAAGGTCCATCCGTTCATCGGTGTGGGCTGGATGATCATGCTGCTCGGCACGTACGGCTACCTGTGGTGGTTCGTGGTTCGTTACGTGCTCTACCTCGTGCAAGCCGGCCACATCGCCGTGCTGACCGAGCTCATCACGAAAGGACGGATCGAGAACGGGTCTGTCGGGATGTTCGACTACGGCCGGCGTGTCGTGACCGACCGGTTCGGACAGGTGAACCTGCTGTTCGCCCTCCACCTGCTCGTGCGGGGCGTGGTCGGCGCCTTCAACCGGACACTCGACTGGGTGTCGCAGTTGTTGCCGATTCCTGGCCTGTCCTCGGTCGTGGGGATCGTCAACGCCATCGTTCGCGCGGCCACGACCTACATCGACGAGACGATCTTCTCCTACAACCTGGCCCGCGGCGACGAGAACCCGTGGCGCAGCTCGAAAGACGGGATCATCTACTACTGTCAGAACAGCATGGAGATCCTGAAGACAGCCGCCTGGGTTGTGGTGCTCGACAAGGTGCTGACCGTGCTGTTGTGGGTGGTGATGCTGGTGCCGGCGGGATTGCTGATGTTCGTCCTGCCCGTGTCGCTGAAGCCGGGCGGGATGATCCTGGGATTCGTGGTCGCCGCGTTGTTCGCGTCGAACGTGCGGCAGGCCTTCCTGAAGCCGGTGTTCCTCGTGATGGTGATGACGAAGTTCCACCTCGCCGTGCGGAACCAGGCGATCAACACCGAGTGGGACGACCGGCTGTCGAGCGTGAGCGCGAAATTCCGCGACATCAAGGAGAAGGCGCTCGCGCCGCCGCCGCTCCCGGCCGCGCGGTAGCCCGGCGGGCGACCGGCCCCCCGTCCCTCGTCCCTTGCCCTACGACCGACCGGCCTTCCGCAGCGTCTAGATCACCTTTCCGTCCGCCGACCCGACGAGGTCCGCCTTGAAGTCATAGACGACCACCCGGAGGTTCCGCGTGGCCGCGGAGACCGGGATGCGCAGCTTGTAGGGGATCCCGGACTTCTTGATGCCCTGGAACACCTCGTCGGTGAACTTCAGCTCGGCCTTCTGCGCCGCGTTGCCGAGCATCTGCCCCTTCTGGTCGAAGTAGAAGACGGCGATGTCGATCAGGCCGAGGTGCGAGCCGTCCGCGGTCGTCCGGAACGCCAGGCGCGACGGGTCGATCTTCAAGCCCACGAGCAGGTCGCGCTCCGCGTCGCCCTCGGACCTGACGAGCGAGCAGTCGAGCTTCAGCTTGATGTCGTTCACCTCGCGTCTGAACGCGACGGCGGCGAGAATCCGGTCCTGCGTGATGAACGTCCGCCGGTCGAACGGCAGCAGCTCCAGCCGGGCGTAGTAGCCGTGCCGGAACAGGACCGTGGCTCCTGGGTGCCGGACCTTGACCTCGACCTTCCGGTAGCTGCCGTCGAACCTGGCGTTGGCCGGGTAGAAGCCCAGCACGTACCCGTTCCGGGTCGCGTCGTTCAGGCGCTCCACCGCCATCTGCCCGGGGTCCATGATCGACGACACGCCGCCGGTCCACTGCGAGATGTTCCGCAGCGCCTGGAAGGCGAACGTCTGGTTCCAGGCGTTCACCGGCGCCCCGCCGGTCTGCGCGATGTAGATGCCGCCGGTCTGGATTGTGTCGATCGCCACGCGCGAGTCGTTCGCGGCCCTGGCCAGCGCCTCGTCATCGCTCATCCGGGGCAGGAACATGCCCTTCTCGGTGACGAACACCAGGTGCTTCTCGCCCTCGATGTGCCGCAGGTACTCGATGCCGGCGAAACAGTTGCCCAGGTCCTGCAGCGTCTGCGCGTTGTCCTGGATGAACTGCTCGAACGACAGGTCCGAGAACATCGTCGACTCGATCTGATCGAGTTCGTTCCACATCGTCGCGTGCGGGAGGCCCGCCGCCGCGTCCGAGGCGGCGCGGGCCGCCTCGTCCTCCCGGCGCTGCACCGCATCGGTCTGCTTGCGGGCGTCGGCGGTCATGCTCGCCGGGATGCGCGCGGTCATCGGGTGCGCGGCCACGAGCGGCGACCCTTCGAACAGCAGGTCGATCCGCCGCTGCAGCGTCTTCGGGATCGACTTGCTGCCGTAGATGGCCGCCAGCCCGCTGGTCACCTCGAGGCCGATCTCGTAGTCGAGCTCCTCGTGCATGCGCTTGAACCGCTCCAGCAGCTTGGCGATCTCCTCGTGGTTGGTCGTGAAGTCGGTGGCGCGGTCGTAGGCGAAGATCGCCAACTGGTCCTGGGGCAGGAGTTGGTTGCGAACGAAGCGGAGGAGGGCGTCCATCCCCTTTGACGGCTCCTGCAGCCTGCCGCGCCCGAGGACGATCAAGAACACCCGGTTGGCCTGCGGCGTCAGGCTCAACGCCGACTCGCGGATCCGCAGCTTCTGATCCGGCGCCGGCGGGTCCTGGCTGAGGCTCAACGCCGAGAACTCGCGCACCTGCTGCGGCACGCCGTCCTCCACGATCGTGAAGTCCTCCGCCTTGAGGTCGAGCACGGGCTTGCCCTTGCTATCCACCACCCGGACGTCGATGGGGACCAGCGTGATGCCCGATCGGAACACCGGCTTCTGCTGGCCGTCACGGGCCGACACCACGGCCCCGGCCACCAGCGCGACCCCGATACTGCACGCGACGCCGAGCCACATCCCACGACGCATCGTGAACCTCCATTCCCCGCCGCAGATTGTACCATCGCCGCTTCAACCCGGCACGCTTTGCCGAGACGCTGGATCGAGAGGCGGCGGCCTGTCATGCGTACAAGAAGAGAGGCGGCGCCACGTCGGTGACGCCGCCTCTGAATACACATCGAACCGTAGGGGCGACCGGCCGGTCGCCTCTACACTCACCTCCTAGAAGCTGAACCGGAACGAGAGCTGCATCAACCGGCCGCCCGGATCGTTCGTGCCGCTCGAATCGCGGTAGGCCGACGTCACGTCGTAGTACGACGACGCCGTAGGCGGCGTCGTCGGCGACGTCGTCAACCACGTGATGCCGAAGTAGTCGATGTTATTGAATACGTTGAACACATCCACCCGGATGTCCGCCCACACGCGCTTGGTGAGTTCGAAGCGCTTCCCGAAGCTGATGTCTGCGCGGAAGAAGGCCGGGCCGTACACGTAGTGATGGAGCGACGTGTTGCCCGTGCACTGCCCCGGGTACCCGTTGATGCACCCCGTCGGGTTCCCGTTCGGATCCGCCGCGCTCACGGGCGCGAAGTACCGCCCGGACGGCGCGCCCAGCGAACTGTAGCCGCTCGCCGAGGTCGGATCCGTGCTGACCGCCTTGATCGTGTTCTGGATGATGTCGTCCGGCAGCATGTAGACGCGGGAGTTGCCGGCCGCGTCGGTGACAAACCGCAGGTAGTACTCCTTCTGCAGGTCCGCGTCGGTCATACCTACCAGCCGCACGTTGCCGAAGTCCAGGGTATTGCCGCTCTGGATGCGCAGGTTGCCGTCCCACGACCAGCCGCCGACCAGCATCTGGCCCAGCCGGCCGACGCCGCTCGCCCACTTCCTGCCCTGGCCGAACGGCAGCTCGTAGGCCCAGTTCGCCTTGATCGCGTGCTTGGCCACGGCGGTCTGGGTGAATTCACCAGGCAGACGCACGCTATAGAAGCTCGTCGTGTCGGAGCGCATGACGTACTGGTAGCTGCCCTGCACCAGGAGGCCGCCCGACATCCGGCGCCGCAACTCGACTTGGATCGAGTCGTACCGGTTGTTGGTCGAGTCTTCCGGACGCCCCGTCACCCAGGCGCCGCCGCTCGAGACGCCGGGGTTGACGAGGAAGAAGTTCGCCGGCAACCCGGCCTTCGCGGCGTTCGCCGCATAGGTCGCATTATTCGTCTGGAGGTAACTCGCGAAGCTCTGCGGGTACGGATTCATCTTCGCCAGGTAGCCGTACAGCGTCGTGTTCGTCCACAGCGAGCCGGTGTAGTTCGCGGTGTTGGAGGCGCCGCTGGCCGCAATCCCGTTCATCCACGCCAGCATGATCGGCAGCGGCGACGTGCCCGCCGCGCCCGTATACGCGAACGTGTTCCCCTTGTTGGCCGCCTTGTTCGCCGCGAAGTTCGCCTGCGCAAGCTTGAACTCGCTCAGGAACCCGTTCTCGATCGTGTTGTACTCATTCACGTTCCGCCCGCCGATCCACCACCCGCCGTTGTTCCGGGTGCCGACGTAGCGGACGTCCACCGCCATGTTCTTGGTGAGCGCGCGCTGGAAGCTGACGTTGAACGTGTGCGCGTACGGCGTCTGCGAGTCCGGATAGAACTCGTTGACGCTGTTCGCGGTGGTTGCCGTCATCGGATACGCGGGGGCGTCGAGGAACGCGCCCGGCCCGAACTGGCCGAAGCCGTTCCGGAGCAGCAACGGCAACTGGCTGTTGCTGGTCACCAGGTTGCCAATGCTCATCGACCGGCTCGCCACGACCGAGCCGCCCGGGTTGGCGCCATATAACGCCGTGACGGCGTAGATCCCTTCGCGGGTGTACGCCTTGGAGTAGCCGCCGCGGAACACCGGGTCGGCGCTCAGCAGCTTCTCGAGGAAGCCCCCCGTCACATGCGGACGCCACGCCGCGCCGAAGCTCGGCGCCCAGTTCTTCGTCGGCGTGTTGTAAGCCGGTTCCTTACTCGCGAACGCCCGCAACTGCGAGGGCGTGCCATTGGTCACGCCCGGCGCCCACAGGTTCGCGGTGAGTCCGTCCGCCGCGCACCCCGACATGCCGTACGTGTTGCAGAAGTTCAGCGGACGCGAGAAGTACGCGTTGTCCATGATGAACGGCATCTGCAGCTCGTACCGGATGCCGTAGCTCAAGGTCAGGTTTGGACGGATCTTCCAGCTGTCCTGCACGAAGAACCCCAGTTCCCGTTCGTGCGCCAACTGGTCCGCGTCCCCAAGGTACACGTACTTGCCGGTCGAGCCGTTGAGATACGCCGACCCCGTCATCGCCGTGACGCGCCCGGTAATCAGCGCGTAGAGGTTCCGCGCGTTGCCGAGATCCGTGGTCGAGGCGCCCGGGAAGTTCGTCGTGCTGAACATCGCGTACGCCGGGTCGTTCGAGTCGAGGCCGAGACTGAGATACGAGTTCGCGTTGCGGACATTCTGGTAGGCGAGGTCGACCTGCGTGAACGACGCGCCCATGTTGATGCTGTGCTTCCCCTTCAGCCAGCTCACGGTGTCCTCGAGGACTCGGGTCGGCGCGTCGCGGTTGTTCGAGCTGAGGGGCCCGAACATCTGGCTGATGAGCGTCGTGGACGGAAACGGCGCAAACCCGTTCCAGTCGGCGAAGGCCCCGCTCTTGTAGTAGTCCTTCGTGAGGCCGTCGGCGAACTTCACGGGGCCGCCCGTGAGGCCGCCGCGGACTTCACTGACCATGTTCGCCGAGATGGTCCAGCGCCAGTTCGCCATCCACGAGTAGCGGTCCGAGTTCTGGCCTTGGCCGCTGCCGAACCCCGGGAAGCGCGGGTCGTAGGTGTTCAGCGTGTCCGGCATCGACCGGTACTGCTGCAGGTAGTACGACACCCCCACGCGGTGGTTGGGTGTCACGTTGTAGTCCATGCGGACGGTCGGGTACCGGCGGAGCTGGGAGTAGACGTTGAAGAAGTTCAGCGTCTGCGTGATCGGGTTGCCCGTCGAGAGCAGCGTAGCCGGCGCCGCGGCCGCAGTCTGCAGGTCGGCCAACAGCTTTGTCGTGGTCGGGTCCGCCGTGGGTGTCTGGCCGTTCGTCGCCGCGAGCGCGAGGAGGTTCACGCCGGCCGCCGGACCGCCGTTCCACCTGAAGATCCCCCTGCTCGCGTCCGCCGTCAGCATCGTGCGGCTGCGCGACTGCGTGCCAGGCTGACGGAACTCCTCATAGTTGAAGAAGAAGAACAGCCTGTCCTTCTTGATGGGACCGCCTATACGGCCGCCGTAGGTATCAACCTTGACTTCGTCCTTCGGCAGGCCGTCACGGGTGTTGAACCAGTAGTTCGAGTTGAAGCCCGTGCGACGCACGTACCAGTAGCCGCTGCCCTGGAACTTGTTCGTCCCAGAGCGCGTGACGAACCGGATCTGCACCGCGCCCTGGCCCGCGCTCTCCGCGCCCGGGTTCGCCGTGGAAACCGTCACTTCTTCCACCGCGTCCATGCGCGGGTTGATGCGGGCGAAGAAGCCGTCACTCGACTTCAGGTAGTTGTCCTGGACGTTGATCCCGTCAATCGTGATGTTGGTCGCGCTCGCCTGCAACCCCATGACCGTGGAGTTTCGAATCGTGCCGGTGGTGTTGACGCCCGGCAGCGCCGCGACGAAGTCCAGCGTGTTGCGGGTGGCCAGCGGCACCGTCGAGATCTGCTTGGTGGACAGCGTCGTCGCCACCGATGACGACTCGGTCTGCACGATTTCCGTCGCCCCAGTGACGGTGACGGTCTCCTGCAGCTGCCCAACCTGGAGGACCGCCTTCACGTTCGCCGGCTGCGCGGCGAGCAACTGGATGTCCGGCATGCTGACGGTCTTGAATCCCATCAGCGAGATGGTGACGGTGTAGGCGCCCGGGGGAAGCGCCTGAATGGTGAACGTCCCGGTTGCATCGCTGACGGCGCGGGACTCGCCGGACGTCGCATTGTTCTTCGCGACGATGTCGGCGCCGGGGATGACTGCCCCTGACGTATCGACGACGGTGCCGGACAGACTGGACGTGGTGGCGCCACCTTGTCCATACGCCAGCGAACCGGTCATGGCCAAGAGCACGACCAGGACGGTTGCCAGCACGCACTTGAGCGAGCCTTGAGTCATCAATCCTCCTCACGGCGCCGGTGGGCCGCCCACCCGACGATCCCACCAAGAATCAGCGCCGGACTACAAATAGAACAAATTCGACGAGGCGATTAAACCGAGCCTGAGAAGACAGTGACGACGACTGCGCCGAGCCTGGCGCAGGAGTTCAGCACTGCTGCGATGGGCGGACACCACGCCGCCGGAGCGACGGCGCTTCAGGGCAGTGGCGACCGACGACAACGGAACGACGACGACGACGACCGCAACGAAGCCGGACTACATGAGGGAATGTTGTCCGGTATACAACCACAACGGGGCACCACTGTCAACTTCGACAACAGTCGGGGGATTGGTCACCGGAATGGAATGGCCATCCGGGCGCAGGAATGGTGTTGCCGTCCCGGGTGTTCAGGCCTGAGAATAGGGTTCCCCCGCGCTCCGATGCTGTCCTCCCATCGCTCGACCTGCTTGGTCCTCTGCCTGTTCGCCCTGGCCCCGCGCCTCGCGGAGGGTCAGCAGGCGCCGATCGATCTCGCCCGGATCGATCCCCAGACATTTCACGCCATGGCCGCGCGTCTTCCCAAGGGCCAGGCCCCGAAGATCGACGGCCGTCTGGACGACGCGGTCTGGGAACCGGCGCCGGTCCAGGGGAATTTCATCCAGCGGGAGCCGAGCCCGGGCGCCCCGATCTCGGAGCGAACCGAATTCCGCGTCCTCTACGACGACCGGAAGATCTACTTCGCGCTCTGGGCCTACGATTCCGACCCGCGGGGGATCCGCGCGAGCGAGTGGAAGCGCGATTCGGGCCTCGCCAAGGGCGACCAGATGCGGATCGTGATCGACACCTTCCACGACCGCAGGAACGGCTTCTACTTCGCGACCAACCCGCTCGGCGCCCTCAAGGACGCGCAGTACACCGACAATGCCCGGGTGACGAACAACGACTGGAACGCCGTGTGGGAGTGCCGGACGACGATCGATGACAAGGGGTGGTACGCCGAGATTGCGATCCCGTTCAGCCAACTGCGCTTCAAGACGGCGATCGGGGAGACCACGTGGGGCCTCAACGTCGGGCGGCGAATCGTGCGGAAGAACGAGGAATCGTACTGGGTGTCGTACCCGCGCGCGCAGGGCGCGTTCGGGTTCGCCCGCCTGTCGAATGCCGGTGTGCTCGACGGCCTGCGCGACCTCCAGTCGAAGCGCCGGTTCGAGGTCGTGCCGTTCCTCGCGCCGCAGGTCGGCTACGACAACGTGGCCGACGTGTCGACGAACAAGCTCGACCGCTACGGCGTGGACGCCCGCATCGGCCTCACCGACACCCTGACCGCGGACCTCACCTACAAGACGGATTTTGCGCAGGTCGAGGCCGACCAGGAAGTGGTGAACGTCTCGCGCTTCAGCCTGTTTTTCCCCGAGAAGCGCCAGTTCTTCACGGAAACGGCCGGCCTCTTCAACTACGGCAAGTCGGGGACCGAGAACGGTGACCAGGGCGCTGGCCTGCTGCCGCTGTTCTACTCGCGGCGCATCGGCCTGACGGGCGACGGGCGGGAGGTGCCACTGCTGGCCGGCGAGCGCGTCACGGGGCGCCTGGGCGCTTACAGCGTCGGGTTGATGAACATCGAGACCGACCAAGCGAGCGTGGGCTCCCCGAACGCCCCCGTGCTGCTGCCGCGGGCCAATTACTCGGTCGTGCGACTCAAGCGCAACGTGTTCGGCTATTCGTCGATGGGCGCGATCTTCCTGAACCGCGAGGGTGGGACCGGGGCGGCGTTCAACCGGACGGCGGGCGTGGACCTGAACCTTGTCCTCGGCAAGACGACGACGCTGACGGCGCTGGCGGCGAAGACATTCACGCCCGGCTCCAAGGGCAACGACTACGCGGCCGGCTTCGACTTCGCCGACCAGCACGACCACTACAACTACGGCGTGACGTACCTGGACGTCGGCGACAATTTCAACGCGGAGATGGGGTACATCAAGCGGACTGACGTCCGGAACCCGCGCGTGCGCGGGGCGTGGGCGTGGAGACGGGCAGCTACTATTCGGGCGACAAGACGACGCTCAGCGCCGGGCTGAACCTGCTGCCGCTCACGCGCCTGCTCGTGGAGATGAGCTA
>JADGOB010000133.1 GCA_017883185.1 Acidobacteriota bacterium | reverse complement strand
CGGAGAAGACACGGATTGTGCCGTTGTTCTCGCGGTGGACGATAACCGACTCAACGACGGACAGGCCCACGGACACGTCAGGCGGGATCGTGACCGTTGCAGGGACGCTGACGGCCTGTACTCGCCGCAGCATGACGACAAGCGAGCCGAAGAAGGGAATGGTCAGTCCGAAGGCGAGGATACGCCGCAACACGTGCCGGCGCGAAGTGCGACACCCGTGGCGTGGATGTCGTGCGGGTGACGCGGGCTGCCTCCCTGGACCCATCTCCGCGATTCTAACCCGGGCAGCCGGGTTCCCGGTCTGCGCTCGATGAGCCAGGTCGAGCGGTCTCAGCGGGAGCAACAGCCTCGTCGGCGTGCTGCTGATTCCACGCCTGTTCTTCGGCCTTGATGACGGTCCACCACTTGAAGTGGTGGCGATAGGCATAGAGTTCGTTGACCGTGCCCGTGATCATCGAGAAAAAGGCCGGTTTCTCTTCCGGGAACACGGCGCCCATGTACACATGGACGAGCAAGCCGCACACGACCGCGCCGACGGCACAAAAGTGCAGCACCACGGCCCAGCCCACGACCTGCGTGCCGAACAGGCGGAAGGCCATCACGACGCCGGTCACCATGACGAGCGGGATCATGGCATACACCATGAACGCGAACAGCTTCTGTCCCGCATTGTAGATTCCCTGCGGCGGAAGCGCCTCCCTGGTCAATCCGAGAATTCGCCGGGTTCGGACGACGAGCCACCGGTAATCATCCAGGTCGAGCGCGATCTCGTTCCGGAGCACCTCTTTGGACAGATAGGTGCGGAAGCCGAAGATCGCGTAGACCAGGTAGACGCCGATCCACAGGAGTCCCAGCGCCACATGAAATTGCAGCATGTTGGCGCGCGTACCGAACACGCCGTCGACGATGGAGATGTACCATCTCGGCGCCACGCGAAAGAGCGGTGAAGAAATCAGTGCAAGGCCGGTCAGCAGTTCGAAGAACCAGACGATGGCATTGAACCAGTGCAGCAGAATGATGGCGATGTGATGTTTCTTGACCTGCCGCTGGAGCATCGACTCGGCCTGCTCGGCGGTGAGTGGCAACGGGTGCACGGGAATGGCGTCAGTCCTCAAAGTCCTTCTCCCCGTTTCTCAGTTGGTTGAAGAACGCCACGGCCTGGCCGAGGAACGTCGCGCCGGCGGCAGCCAGGACAAGCGGTCTCAGCACCCGGCTCCATGCCTGGCCGGCGGCAAGCAGTCGTGGCGGGCGTGGCGGGAACGCCGCCAGGACCAGGTCGGTACTTGCATGCTCGCCGGCATAGTAGACATTCGGGCCGACCCGGATTGTGCTGGTTTCCAGGCGGCGCGCCCCGTGCGCATAGACCATCTTGAATACGTCGCTCTGGCGGTCTTCGAGATCGCCGAAGTACTTCGCGTGGGCCGTGCAGGTGATGACGCACGCCGGTTCCGCTCCGCGCTCGAGACGCGACACACAGAAGTCGCACTTGTCGACCTTCTTCGTCGCGGGATTGATATAGCGGGCGTCGTACGGACAGGCCTCCAGGCAGAATCCGCACCCGATACACAGGCTCTTGTCCACGCCCACGATGCCATTGTCATGCTGAGACGTGGCGCCCGATGGGCATGCCTCGACACAGGGCGGTCGATCGCACTGATTACACTGCGCCACATAGATACTCGAGGCCAGGTGGGGGAACGTCCCGGTGATCGGTGTCGTGCGAACCCGTGTCCGGGCGTATCCGGCGGGGACGTCCCATTCGGCATTGCAGGCCACGGTACAGGCCTGGCACGCCACGCACTTCCGAAGATCCGTCACCATCGCGTATCGGGCCACTTATCCTCCTAGTGCGCCGTCGGGTCTTTCACGGGACGCACGAAGGTGCCCCGCATGCCCGTCCCGCCCATCAGCGGATCCACCTTCACGTGTGTCATCAGCGCGTTGTCGGAGGCGCCTCGTCGGAAC
This sequence comes from Acidobacteriota bacterium, assembly GCA_017883185.1. Taxonomy (GTDB): domain Bacteria; phylum Acidobacteriota; class Vicinamibacteria; order Vicinamibacterales; family Fen-181; genus FEN-299. Next base: position 8,631 of record JADGOB010000133.1, on the reverse strand, counting down.
GCCAGGTGGAGGCTCTTCGACCCCTGACCGAACCCGTGCACGAGGTACACGCAGTCGCGTCGGATGCCTTCGGTGACCTTCACGCGCACCGGCAGGCTCTTGACGCCATCGGTGTTTTCCAGCGTCACGCGCTCGCCATCGCGCAACCCCAGGTCTTTCGCCGACCTCGTGCTGAGCCAGACCTCGTTGTCGGGCATCAGCGCGTTCAGGGCCTCGTTGTTCTGTGTTCGCGCAAACGAGTGCACGGGCGAGCGGCCGTAGATGAGGCGGAAGTACCCGGTCGGCGGGTCCTCCACGGGCGTGTAACGGGGGAGCGGGTCGGCGCCGAGATCTTTGAGTTCCTGCGAATACAGCTCGATCTTGCCGCTGCCCGTCCTGACAGGCGACTCTGCGTCCGAGGCCTGGTCGTCCAGGTACGGCCGTCCAGGGAACGCCAGCGCGCCGCGATTGCGGAGTTCCTCGACGCTGATCTCCATCGGCGCGATGATCTGGGCCAGGTGTTCCTCGGGCGTGTGCCAGGGAAACCACGCCTCGAGCCCCATGCGTTTGGCCATCTCTCTGGCAATCCACCAACCGGGCTTTGATTCGTAGAGTGGCTCACAGGCTGGCTGACGCACCGACACGAACGGCTGTTTGGCCGTCGTCACGATGGACGGCGAGTCGTAGCGTTCAAGGTACGTGGCCTCGGGCAACACCAGATCGGCGTAGTTGATCTGTTCGACCGGCAGGACATCGACGACGACCATGAGATCGAGCGCCTCGATCGCCTTACGCGTCTTCTGCGGTTCAGGGATGCTCTCCAGCACGTTCTGGCCATAGACGATCCACGCCTTGATCGGATACGGCTGTGCCGTGACGGTCGCATCGACGAGTCCGTTGGTGACGCCGAGTTCCTCCGAGGCCAACGGGAAACGGGTGCCGGCGCCATCGGCGCGTCCGCGAGGCGACTCCGGGAAATCCGGCAGTTCGAAGGCGCCGCGGGGGATCGGCGTGGGCAGGAAGATACCGCCTTTGCGTCCCCAGCTTCCCAGCAGCGCTGTCAGAATCGCCATGGCGCGGGCGCGCTGCGTGTCGTCGCCATACCAGGTGACGTGCCGGCCGGGATGCACCAGGACCGCCGGTTTCGCTGTGCCCATGGCCCGAGCCGTCTCACGAATCTGCGCCGCCGGCAATTCGGTAATCGCCGCCGCCCACTCGGGCGTGAATTCGCGTACGTGAGCCTCGAGCTCCTTGAACCCCTGCGCATAGCGAGCGATGTACTCCTTGTCGCACAGGTCTTCGCCGATGAGGACATGCATCCAGGCGAGCAGGAGGGCGATATCGGTTCCGGGGCGGATCGGGAGCCACCAGTCGGCCTTCGAGGCCGCGGTCGAGAAGCGCGGGTCAACCGCAATCACCTTGGCGCCACGAGACAGCGCGGTGGCAAACGCGGTGATCTGCGACGTGAACACGTTCTCGCCAAGGTGGCTGCCGATGAGGACAATGAGCTTCGACTCTTCCAGGTCGAGCGGTTCAGGCGATCCCAGTTCGCGTCCGAATGTGAGGGTGTATCCGACTTCCCGGGGACCGCGGCACTGCGCGAACGACGGCTCGGCGCTGTTCGGTGTGCCGTACGCCTTCATGAGGGTGCTGAAGAAGCGGGCGCTCAACCCGTGAGGAAAGAACGCGACGCTCTCTGGACCATGTTCAGCCGCAAGCGCTTTCAGCTTCGACGTCAGGAAATCCAGGGCTTCGTTCCAACTGATGCGCTTGAACTGGCCGTCGCCCCGCTTGCCCGTTCGCAGGAGGGGGTACTTCAGTCGATCGGGATCGTAGAGCAGCCGGGTTCCGGCGTTCCCTCGTGCGCAGAGTCTGCCTTTGGTCAACGGATGGTCCGGATTGCCCTCCAGCCTGATGACCTTGCCGTCGGCCACGCTGGCGAGGACGCCACACCGCCAGAAACACATTTCGCAGGTCGTGGCGATCTTCTCGACGCGCTGGGTGCCGCTCCATCCCGGCGGATGGCTCTGCGCGTTCGCCACCGTCGCCGCCGCTGCGGTGCCTGCGCCGGCGGCAGCGATGGTGCCGAGGAATTGTCGCCTCGAGACGTTGTTGTCCATGACGGGGTATCCCTCTAAGGGGGGCATGCGGCCCGAGCGCCCAACGCCCGTCCTCACGCAACTGCCGTGGAGACACGCGTCGAGCGCCCGAGGGTCGTGCGCGGAGCCTGCGAGGCTCAGCCGGGCTGCGCTAGCAGCCGGCCATCGAGGTCCCCTTCTGGAAGGAGACGGCGTCGCCGACCTTCATGTCGGCAGCCTTCGGCGAGGTCACCGTGATCGTGACCGGCGTGACGCCAGCCTCCGACACCACCACGATCTTGCCATTGCCGACCTTGAACTTGACCGGGACGTTCTTCTTGATCCAGTCCGCCTTGGCGCCGTCGAGCGCGATCTGGACCTTGTTGCCGTCAATCGAGAGGATCTTGCCTGTCGTGGGCGCCGCCGCCGGCAACGCCGACGACACGCCGAATGCGACCAGCACCAGTACCACTGCCAACGCGATGTGTCTCATCATGAGTCCATTCTCCCGTGTGAAGTCGTGTCACCGATTAGAATACGCCAACCTGCATCATGATCCGGAACGAGTTGTACGAGGTCAGCTTGTCGAGCGGGGCGAAGGTGTTCGGATCGACCCTGGCGCCGACAAAGCCGGTTTCCTTGTCGAAGTTGGTCTTGAGATACTCGAGCGTCAGCCGGACGTTTTGCTTGTGGATGTAGTAGTTGAGCCCCACACCCGCCTGCGTGATCCGCTGCTCGTTGATCCCGAGCAGATGCGCGAACTTCCAGTCTTCGTAGAGGACGTAGGGCTGCATCATCCCCTCGGCGCCGATCTTGCCGGGGAACAGGTAGGCGGCTTTGGCGTAGTACCCGTTCTTCTGCCCATTGAGCCCGGCGATGTTGACGAGACGGTCGCCCGCGTTGAAGTTGGTCTTGTAGGCGTCGTCGAAATCGACCTTCAGGTACTGGGCGGTCGCGGTGACCGTACCGGACTTGGTGGGGTACTCGAACAGCATGTCGGCCGCATACGCCGTGTAGTTGACGGTGGCGTTGTCCTGGACTACGCCAGCGGCAGTGACGTTGCGGTAGACGGCGTTCGGCTCGTAGGCCATGCCGCCGCCGATGGTGAAGACCTTCAATTCGCCCAGGTAGCTGCCCGAGTATCCCGCGCCGGGCTCGGCGTCGAGGAACGCGTAGTGCACCCGGCCGACATACTCGAGTGAGCTTTGGGGCTCGATCGACGACTTCACCGTGGCGCCGGAGAAGGGATGGACGGTTGCTGTGATTCCTTCCCGCCCCTGGAACGCGCCCGCGAAGTACCTCAGCTTGTCGTCCTGGAAGCCGCCCCATGCCACAACGCCGAAATCGCGGCTGAACTTGGCGGGCGACGTGCCGTATGCGCTGTAGACGAAAAAGGAGCGGTCCTGCGACAGCGGCGCAAAACAGTCGTCCAGGTTGGCGCGAGTCAGCGGGATCTTCGTCAGGCCGATCTTCAGATTGGCCTTCTCCGAGAAGTTGGCGATGGCATATCCGTCGATGATCCGGATGTCGCGGTCGTTCCAGTCAACGTCCTGGGCGGTCAAGCCGTATCCGAGGGCGCCCTGTTTGGATGTGCCGCAGTTGCCACACGTCTGGAACTTGAAGCCCCAGACGTCGTTGAACATCCCGGTGACGGTCAGCCGCATCCGCTGGAAGTGGATGTCGGTGCGGGAACCCTGTCGATCCTGGCCCGTTCCGAAGTCCGTGGTTTCGGAGAAGACCTGTCCCTTCACTTCGAACTTGAAGGTCGGTTCCTGTGCGTGAGCCAGCGCGGCGGTGCCGACGAGGGCCACGGCGGAGACCGCGCCGATGAGTGCGCGAATGCGTCGTGTAGTCATGTTCAAGCAGCCTCCAGACAATGACGTGGAGTGAGTACGCTCAACAACCTCCTGCAGCGAGGAGGAGGGAGGGCGAGACCAGGAACAGCAGGTATCGTCCGCTGCCGTCAGTCTGAAGTAAACTGAGACTGTTTCATGCTGCTCATAACCAGTGGTTATGAGGCTGATGGAAGGGCGAAGTCCTTGGAATCCCTATACTTGAAGACGCTCGTCGAGGTGGTCAAGACGGGGAGCCTGTCGCGAGCGGCGGAATCCCTGCACGTGACGCAGCCAGCCGTTTCCAAGCGCATCAAGTTCATGGAAGAGCAGTACGGCTGCGACCTGCTCGACCGCTCCGGCCAGAGGTTGCGACCGACAGCGGCGGGGAGGCTGGTCTACGAGAAGGCGACGACGGTGCTGGAGATCGAGGCTGAGCTCGTCTCCGGCCTCCACCTGCTCAGTGGGAAGACCCGAATCGCCTTCAGTTGCACGCCGTCGTTTGGGATTGCCCACCTGCCCGCCATCCTCAAGGATTTCATGCTGGCGTGCGCTGACACCGCGGATCTGAAGTTCATGTTCAATTCGCCAGACCTCATCCTGCAGGGGCTGGCGAAGGGCCAATTCGATCTGGCGGTGATGGAACTCTGCGAGTGTTTCGACTTGTCGGCCGTTGACACGTTTCCCCTGCCCGGGGACGAGATGGTGTTCGTGAGCAGCCCCAGGTTGGGTATTGCGTCTCCGGACACGACCGTCGAGGCTCTCCTCGACACGCCGCTCTTTGCTCGTCATGAGGGGTGCTGCTCGCGCGTACTCCTGGAAGACAATCTGAAGGCCGTCGGGCACGAGTTGCGCGACTTCCAGAAGGTCATCGTGCTCGACGACCTGCATCTCGTCGTGCAGGCCGTGGTCGAGGGGGAGGGGATCGCGTTTCTTTCCCGGGATGTGCTCGGCGATCATCTTGCCGCCGGCCGGCTGACGGCGCACTACGTCCCAGGGTTCAGGCACGGTCGCCAACGCGCACTGGTGTTGAACCGCGGCGGGTCGCTCGACGGCCCGTCCGCGAGCTTCGTGACGGCGCTCTTCACTCACTTCGACGTACGCGTGCCGTCGGCGCTGTTCCCCGATCGGCGCGCGACGGCCACCGCGCCAGCCATCATTCCCGCGTGCGGGATCAAGCCAGGCCGGGCGGCGCGCAGGAAAGCACCCGCGGCCCGCCCGGCGGGCTGATCTCGGCCCCGTGTTTCGCTTCGTCATGCCGATTCAGCGTGCTGTTGGGATGCACGCCATGGCTTGCGTGCCCTGTCTGGAAACTAGCGCAGGCGGGGGTGAGACACCCGATCGACGAGGGTCTCGAATTCGGCAACTCGCTCCGGGGCGTCCAGGGCGGCGGCAAACTGCGCCAGCAGGTTGCGCACACGTGTCAGGTCGATCCCGTCGCGGTGCAGCGCCAGGAGACGCTCGATGTCGGTGCGGTCGCGCTCCCGCCACGCAATCGATTTGTAGACGATCAGGTCCTCGGCGCGCGCGACGGTCGCGTGGAACCCGCCGAAATCGACGAGCGTGGCGCGGGCCAGGGCTTCGTGCTCGAACGGCAACCACGCGAGCGCCACGTCGAGCGGCATCTTCGAGGCCTCGTGACGGAGAAGGAGCACCTGGCGTTCGATCGCGAAGGCGCGTGCGTCGTCGATGCGCGGCGCGATCCCGTGAGCGGCGAAGACGGCGAGCGCGCGATCGAGGTCCAGCCCCTCGGCCCAGACGGTCGCATCGATGTCGAGCGTGGTCCTGGGGACGCCCCGCGCAATCACCGCGATCCCGCCAATCACCATTGAAGGCCGGCCAAGTTCCGTGAGCGCGGCGGACAGCGCCCGCAGGGCGGAGGTGACGGCCGTGTCCGCGGTCATCGGCGCCACCCGAGAGACGCTCGCACCCGGGCCCATTGCTCGGACGCGTGCCGGGTTTCGCGCTGCCTGATGTCGTCCTCCGGCGGAGGCCAGCCGACCAGGCGTCCTACGAGGTCGATGAGAGAAAGGGCCTGGCTCCAGGCGACGGCGGGAGCCGGCGCGGTCCCGCCCGGCTCGTCACGTTGCCGGTCCTCGGCCGCCTGTCGCCCGGCGACCCATCTCCGCAGATCTTCTGGCCGCATGGAAGGAGTATAGCGCGGCCGCCGCGCGGGGCCGCGTCAGTGGTCCCGCGTGTGGGGATATAGTAGGCATTCGGGGTCGTGTCCCTGCCGCCGCGCGCGGGTGCCAGACACGCCGGGGGCGTTCCAGATGCGCACGATGGCGAACGCGGTCCTCACACTAATCCTTCCCGCCGATTGCAGCGTGCCAATGACGAGCGGGCCTTCAGGCTCGCCCGCCATGGTCACGAGGAGGCGTGTCATGCGTCGCTTGCCGTGGGTGATGGCGGTAGTGGTCGTCCTTGCGGCGTCGATGCCCAGAGTGGCATCGGCGCAGGCGCCAGAAAGGGAACTGGTTGCGACGATCTCCGGAAAGGTCCTGGCAGGCGGCCTCGTGACGGGCCTCGGGTGGGACGGCGGCACGTTGATTATCCAGACGGCGGCCATGCAGAAGGGCGAGCCAAAGGCGCACTATTTTGCGGTGCCCGGCCGCGGCATGGAGTTGCGCGCCCTTGATGGACTGCCTTCCGCCGTCGAGAGCTACTGGAAGAAGAAGGCGAGTCGCAAGAGTCCGACCGGGCTCGGCACGATCGCCCTGGTCAGCGGGTCGAAGCTGCCGATGTACGGCATCGCGTCGCAGGAAAAGCGATTTGCGGACGCGATGGACATGGGCGGATCACAGATCTCTCATGAGTTTCGGATCGGCGACCTGGTGATCCATCGTCGCCGCGATACGGCGCCGTACGACGGCGAGGTCTGGTCCTGGTCGCCCGCCGAGGTCAACCGGGTCGCCTATACGGATGAGAAGGGCGACCTGTGGATCGCGAACGCCGATGGCCGCAATCCCGAACGCCTGCTGAAGGGACACTTCACGCTCCCCGCGTGGTCGGACGACGGCCGCGTGCTGGCCTTCGCCGAGCGCAAGGGAGACGGCAGCAAGTGGGAAGTCTCCGTCGTCCACCTGTCGGAGCGGTTCAGGCAATAGCTGGCCTCGGACGCAAGGAGCACCGAGGCAAAGGCGGCCTTCATCGCGAGTGGTATAGTCGCTGGATGAGGTCGGCGACCTCGCTCCTCGACGCCCCCCGGGTGACCCCGCGCACGCCCGGGGATCCCGACCCGGACGGGCGGGCCGTGCTGATGGCCCCATTCCTCACCGTTCGCATCGGCATCTCGTCGTGCCTGCTCGGTCAGAAAGTGCGTTTCGACGGCGGGCACAAGTGCGACGCGTTCCTCGTGGATACGTTCGGCAAGTTCGTGGACTGGGTGCCGGTGTGTCCCGAGGTCGAAACCGGGATGGGCCTTCCGAGGGAGGCCATCCGTCTGCTGCGGGTGGGCTCCGACATACGCCTCGTCGGCGTCAAGAGCGCGACGGACCACACGGAGACGATGACGCGCTGGTCGGCGGGTCGCGTGGAGGCGCTCGCCCGCGAAGATCTGGACGGCTACATTCTCAAGAAGGATTCACCCAGCTGTGGCATGGAGCGGGTCAAGGTGTACGACGCGAACCTCGCGCCGGCGCGCACCGGACGTGGCGTGTTTGCCCACGCCCTGATCGCGCGCCTGCCGCTGTTGCCCGTCGAGGAAGAGGGCCGGTTGTCGGACCCTCGGCTGCGCGACAACTTCGTGGAGCGCGTGTTCGCCTATCGACGAGTCCGCGATCTGTATTCGGGCCGGTGGACCGTTGGCGCCCTGGTGGCGTTTCACACGGCGCACAAGCTCACGCTGCTGGCGCATTCACCCGACACCTTTCAGTCGCTCGGGCGGCTGGTTGCGCGCGCGGCTGGGCTGCCGCGGGCCGAGGTGAAGGCACAGTACGAAGAAGGCTTCATGCGCGGCCTGGCGACGCTGGCCACGCCGCGCAAGCACGTGAACGTCCTGCAGCACATGATGGGGTATTTTCGGAAGGTGCTGGATGATGAGTCGTGGGCGGAGCTGGCGGGCACAGTGGCCGACTATCAGCAGGGGCTGGTGCCGCTGATCGTGCCGGTGACGCTATTCCGCCACCACGTGCGCCGGTGCGGCGTGCCGTACCTGGCCGGCCAGACGTACCTGGAACCGCACCCGAAGGAACTGATGCTCAGAAACCACGCGTGATCAAAGGACCTGACGACAACACCACGTGTTGCTCCGGTGGGCCACGGGGCTCGCGGGCTGCTAGCGTTCGTCCTGGGGCGGGGCGCGCTTGGCGACCAGGAACCCGAGGTTCACCCAACTGGATGGGGGGGCGTTGCGGCGATCGCCTGCCCGCCGGTCCGACGGCGTCCCGTCGCCGGCCTTCCGCCGTTCTCCGTCGCGCCGGTCCCACACGATCTCGACCGGCCGGTCGCGGAATGTCGAGGAGAGGAAGCGGAAACGGTCTTGATCGCCGCGCTGGACGACCATCAGGTAGGTCAGCCTGGACAGAGCAGGATCGACAGGTGCCATCAGTCGCTGACCTCCACAAACCCCGAAGACAGCAGGAGAGCATTGTAGCCTGCCGGGCCGTTTCCGCCACTGGAAATCCGGACGGTTCCGATCCGGTTGGCCTACTCGTGGATCCGCTGGATCGCGACGTTCTTCACCACGACCGCCGTCAGCGGCTTGTCGCCCGGGCCGGTCCTCACGCTGCCGATCTTGCCGA
>JADGOB010000344.1 GCA_017883185.1 Acidobacteriota bacterium | reverse complement strand
GGAAAGCCAGTGATCGCGAGACCCGGCGAGACCCCCAGATCTCCGGTGAGGACGCTCGAACCGGTATTCGTCACCGTCGAGGCACCCAGGACCGCAAAGTTCTTCGCCGCACCGAGCGTTGGTGCGACCGCGGCCAACGCCGGAAAGGCCCCGTAAAGAAGTGCGACGAATCCCATGCCTGCCAAGGGACTCGAGCTCATCATTCGGTTAAGGACATTTTTTATATGAAACATCTTTGCCTTCGCCTCTTCATTTTCGGTTTCTCTCCCGAAAGTGTGATTCACAGGTAACCGTTTGAAAGAGAAGCGCATCGGCCGATCCCCTTCCTGACATGGGTCGAGGATAGGCCCCTGAGAGAGGCTGTCAAGGTCCCTGTTTCTCGCGGCACCCTCGCGCCGCTCGGAGGCGAGCGGAGGTGTCGTCCCTTCTCCTCGCACACGTCGCGCCTTCTCAAGGGCCAGACTCGTTCGCGCTTCTCGATCTCGGGCTTCGCCGCCTTCATGTGGGAGACGACGGTGGGAAAGCTCTCGGAGGGCTCCGCCGCGAAGAGGGTGAGGCCGGCGGGAGCTGCGGCACCAGCGGCGAGCAGGGCGAGGAGCGGGACTCTCCTCGAATTTTTCGCATCGCCGGGCGAAAAAAGAGAGCTCACGGCTGCCCGTCCGCGCAACGGCCGATCAGATGCGCGGGTTTGACTTCAGTTTTAAGCTTCTCTCCTCTTTCTCCTCAGATTCTCGTCAGACGATGAATCGACGCAACCCCTACAAGCCCTATAAGCACTATGAGGGTCATCAGGCCCCACCCGGAAAGCGTGGGGATGCCCGCGGCGGCGCCCGGCGGGATCACAGAGCCGGAGACGATCACGGTCTCGGTGGTATCGCCGCAGGCAGTTGCCGTCGACGCATTGTTTGCGTCGCCGCTGTAGGTGGCGATCCAGTGGAAGGTACCGGGCACCGTAGGCGTGAAAGGCGGGGAGGTAAAGGGACCGTTGCCAGTCACTGTCACCGCCGATGATGTGAATACCAAATTCGTGCAAGACGCGTCACTGAACAAGGTGAAGATGATCGTCCCTGTTGGAGCGGCGCTGCCGAGGCCGCCGCTCAACGTCTTGGTGTCGGTCATCGGCGTTCCGACTGTCCCGTTGGGTAAAGGCCCCGTTCTGCTGAGCGTTGGCACAGCCAGGAATGGCGATACCCCTTGCTCGGGGACGCTGCACCCCCCGACGGTGCCGCCATTCATCGTCACATCACCGCCAGCCTCGACCAACGCTCGACCGAGCAGGCTTGAGCCGGCGGTAACCAGGTGGATGCCCGTCCCCGCGACGATGTTTCCTGGGAACGTGGTTCCATTGAGAGCCGCTATGGTGTTGACCTGCCAGAACACCATGCAAGGGTCAACGCCGACCAGGTTAACACTCGAACCGACGTCGGTGGTGATCGAGTCTACCTTGAAAATATACTGCCCTGCGCCGCTGAGAGTGAGGGGTGTCCCACTCGTCAAGGTGACGGCCCCCGAAGAATAGATGCCTGGCCCGTGAGTCTGTCCATTCAGTCCGGGAAGAATGACGGTAGCCCCCCCCATGCCGAACAAGGCATTGTACAGAGTGAGGGTAGCGGCCCGAGCCGCAATCGCGACCGCGTTATTGCCCTGGTTAACGAATGGTGGAGTCACGGTCGCATTCGCCGGAATGCCGGTGATAAAGCTGCCTGCCGCTGGCGCGATACCCACATCTCCGTTGATGTGGCCCCCGGATCCGTTCGCGCCCACGGCCGTGCCACCCAGAACCGCGAAGCTCTGCGCCGCACCGAGCGTCTGCGCCGATGCCGGAGAGGCCCCGTAAAGAAACACGGCGAATCCGATGCCTGCCACAAGAATCGAGCTCATCACTCGGTTAAGGGAGTTCTTTAGATAAAACATATTTTCCTTCCCCTTTTCATTTACGGTTCCTCTCCCCGAAGCGTAATTCGCATGTAAGCGTGACCGGCGGACCCTGGAGAGGTTCCCTGCCGTTTCTGGAAGGGCGAGCGGACTCCATACTGGATAGGGCCTTCCTTTCTATGCTGTACGAGGATAATCCCTTTAGAGCCTCTGTCAACGTTCTCGCCACGCCCCACCCGATCCGGGCGGGCGAGGTGGTCCCGTCGAGCCGCTACATCTATTACGAGACCGCCCGGGGCCAGCCCAAGGCGCTTCGCACGTGGTTCGCTCGCGACACGTCGAACGGTCAGGACATCATCTATCCGAAGCGGCGTGCGATGGAGCTCGCGGCCGCGGCCAAGGTGGCGGTGATCGCGATCCCGGACGAGGTGAAGGAAGCGGAGTACAAGAGCGTGCCCCTCACGGTCGTGACGCCGGAGCTGCAGGTGAAGCCGTACGAGGCGCCTGCGCCGACCGTCGTGGCAGAGGCTCGTCCGCTCAGGCGGCTGCCGGGGACGGCGAGCCACGTTCCACTCTTCGCCGCGCTGGGTCTTTTGTCTCTGGGCGGCGCTTTCGGGCTCCGCGTTCTCACGAACCGGGCGTTGTGAAGTCCGGCGTCGTCGCGCGGTGGCTCCGCCGAGCCGAGATCGCCCTCTCGGTCCTCGGCGTCTCGCTCCTCGGCGGGGCCCTCGCGGCGATCGTCAACACTCGGGACTATCAGGCGCGCCAGGGGCGCGCCTTTTCCGACATGGAGCAGAGGGCCGCCGTGACGACACACGGCCCCGGGTCTCCTGCGCCGGGGCCAAGGGTCCATCCACTCTGGCGCTCGCGGGGCATCGGGACTCCTTCTTCCGCGCGCTGCGGCACATCCAGGTCGATGACGTGATTCACGTTCGCGCTCTCGGACGCGGGTACGAGTACCGCGTGGACTCGACCGAGGTGGTCAGGGCAGAGGAGACGCGGGTCCTTCCGTCACCGTGAGGGACGCTACTTCATCGCGCCCGAGGGGAGAGCTGACCCGAGACGTTCGAGAGCGCCGCGAGCGCGACGTCGATGCTCTGTGCCACCCGGGCTCCCTTGTCGT
>JADGOB010000132.1 GCA_017883185.1 Acidobacteriota bacterium | reverse complement strand
AGGGAGAGTCGCTGCCCCAAGGCGTGACCCGACAACCGCGGCGCAAACAGGTAGTGTATACGAGAGCACCTGATCCAGACAAGCCAGCGTGGCTCCGCCTCAAATCGCCGAGGCGGCCGGCGCGGGTCTTCGCTACCGGAGACCGAGGCCCGCCTGCCGCCGCGTCGCCGTCCTGGTCACCAGGGTCCGCCAGCCGCGCGCGGCCAGCAGCCTGGAGGCGGAGAGCGCGGCCTCCTCGGCGCCGAACAGGCCGAACACCGTCGATCCGCTTCCCGTCATGGCCGCCGCGTCCGCCCCGCCCTGATCGAGGAGAGCACGAATCTCCCCGAGTGTGGGGTGGCGGCGGCTGACCGGCGCTTCCAGGTCGTTGAAAACGGCGAACGGATCCCGGGACGGTCGATCGCCGGACCCGGCGGTGGTTCCTGCCCGGCCGGCGTCTTCGTCCCACCAGCGAAAGGCCTCTGGCGTCGAGACGCCGAATGGCGGGAACGCCAGGACCACCCAGCTCGCCGGACGATCGACGAGCGGATAGACGACGTCGCCCCGGTTGAGACCAAGCGCCGACCCGGCGCAGAGGAAGAACGGCACGTCGGCCCCGAGACGGACGGCCAGTTCGCGGAGTTGGCTCTCCGACAGCGAGGTGCCCCAGAGCCGATCCCACCCGACAAGGGCAGCCGCGCCGTCAGCACTGCCGCCGCCGAGCCCGCCCTGGGCCGGAATGCGCTTGGTGATCCGGACACGGCCGGCCGGTTCCCCGCTCCGGCCCGCAGCGTACCACACGAGGCGCGCGGCCTGCCACACCAGGTTCCGCTCGTCGAGCGGCACGCCGGGCGACGCGCACACGATCGCAAAGGTCTCGTCGGCCAGCTCGAATCGAAGCGTGTCGTGCAGCGCCAGCGATTGGAAGACCGTCTTCAGCTCGTGGTAGCCGTCCGGGCGCAACCCGAGCACCTCGAGGTTCAGGTTGATCTTCGCGTGGGCGCCGAGGATCATCGCCGCTCTCCCATCGGCCCAGCCTGCCGCAATTCGGCGAGAGAGATCGGCACGGCGTCGGCCGGCAGCCTGAGCGCGAACACCTCGGCCGCCAGCGGGACGTTTGTCTCCACCTGCGACACGCCGATCCGGAGGTCGGTCCCAGTCCCGGGGTCGCCCGTCACCTGCAGGCGGACGGCGGTGGGCATCGAGCCGGGCATCCGGTCGTACTCGATACGCAGCGGCGCCCGCACCGCGGCCCGGAGGCCCCAGCGCTCCTGGCGATCCCGCTGCAGGTACGCGGTCGCGCCTGAGGCCAGGTCGATGCGGGCCCAGCCGTTCGAATACGTGCGCCCGCCAATCGCCTGCGGATCAGGGACGACGCAACCGGCGAGGATGGCGAGCAGATCGCCAGGATCCAGTTCGAGGCCGACGAGCGCCTGCAGGATGGCCGCCGGAGGCTCGCCGGTGAGGACGCGGTTGTCGCGCGGAAGCAGCAGTGTCGCTTTCGCGCCGCCCGCGACGAGGATGAAAACCGGCGGTCCGAACGGCGCGGTCCCTTCGAGCCGAATGCTACCAGGAGCCGCCAGGCCCGCCGTGACTCGCCCGCGCAATTTCTCCCGGCCGACGAGACCGGAGATGACCAACTCGGCCGACATGGTGCGCACGCCGCGGCACGCTGAGGTCGCCTCCTGCATCGCCTGCTGGTAGTCGGGAAATGCCTGTCCGTCGCCGGTCGGCAACTGCAGCACCCGGGGCGCGCACGCCGCGGCGCCAGCCAGGAGCAGAACCAGGAGGAAGCGGCGCCCTCTTTTTCCGGGGTGAGCGGCCGACGCGTCGCGGTCTGTCACAGCTTCTGCGCCTTGTCGCGGGCCGAGCGGATCTTCTTGTCGATGGCGGCGCGGTCGGTCTGCTCGCCGTCGCCGTCGAGCGCACGCTGCCACGCCGACACCGCCTCCCCGTAGCGGCCCAGCTTGAACATCAGGTCGCCCAGGTGGTCCTGCACGGCGGAATCGTGGAGGCGCTGCTCCGCGGCCTTGCGAAGGTTCACCACGGCAAGGTCCAGCTTGTTCTGGCGATAGTAGGCCCAGCCAAGGCTGTCGAGGTAGGCGCCGTTGTATGGGTCCACCTGCAACGCGCGCGTGATGTAGCCGACCGACTCGTCGAGTCGTTCGCCGCGATCGGCGAGCATGTAGCCCAGGAAGTTCAGTGCCTGCGCGTGGAGCGGGTCCCTGGCCAGCACGTCGCGGAACTTCCGCTCCGCCTCGGCGAAGCGTTTCTGGCGTTCGAGCACCGAACCCGCCTGGAACGTGATGTTCAGGTCCGACGGGAACTTCGCGGCTGCCTGGTCGAGGAAACGCAGGGCCGCGTCGTACTGCCGGGCCTGGGTGTTGAACTCGGCCAGCGCGATGTAGGCCGAGACGTCATCCAGGTGTTCCTCGAGGGCCGTTGTCAGCAGCGCGGCGCCTTCCTCGGCTTTACCGCTCTGGCGCAGGGCCTCGGCCTCGAGACGCAACACCCGCTGGTCACCCGGGCGGCTGGCGCGGACCTTCTGGGCGAGCGCGATCGCATCCGGGAAGCGGCGGGCGCTCAGTTGCGCCTGGATGATATAGCTGTCGATCGCCGGGTTCTGCGGCGACGTGGTGCGGGCGCGCTCGAACGCAGACAGGGCGCGCTCGGACTCGCCGAGTTCGAGATGCGCGAAGCCCAGGTGCACGAGCATCGGGGTGATGTCGGTCCCGGGCGGGCTGCCCTTCGGCAACGGCTTGCCGAGCACTGGCTCCAGCGTCTCCACGACCTTGCGGAACTGCTGCTTCTGCTCGAGCACCAGCGCAAGCGCGTAGGGCCCGGTCAGCGATCCGGGCGCGATGGTCATCAACTCGCGGGCCGTGGTTTCCGAGTCGTCCAGCCTTCCCGCGGACCGCTGCGCCTGGGCGAGCAGGTAGAGGACCCGGCTGTCCGCAGGGCTCTCCTGCCGCACCTGCTGCAGCAGTTCGAGTGCGCGGCCTGCCTTCGCTTCGTCGCCCCCCGACAGCAGCGCGACGGCCAGGCGGGTGCACAGTTCGAGGCTCTTCGGATTTCGCTGGATCGCCCGCTCGTAGGCGCCGGCCGCTTCTTTCCACCGCTGTTGCCGCTCGTACAATTCGCCGAGCAGCGCATAGAACTGCGGCTGCCCGGCCACCGTCGATTCCAGCAACCTGATCGCCTCGTCGCTCCGCCCAGCCTGCTGGTACGCCTGGACGAGCAGGGTGATCGGCTCGGGTCGTCCCGGTTCGTCCAGCACCACCTGACTGAGGACACCAACGGCCTGGACGGCGCGCCCCGTGCGGAGGTAGATCCGCCCGAGCATGAGGTCGATGCCGGGCTCGGTCGCCTGGCTGCCCGTGCGTGCCGCCTCCAGGTGCTCAGCGGCCTTCCCGGCATAGGCGGCGGAGTCGGCGTCCAGCGCCGTCGAACCGTCGTCCACCCGTGCGAGGCCGGCGTAGATGATTCCCAGCACCCGGTGGGCCCCGACGTTCTTCGCATCGATCTTCAGCGCCGATTCGGCCGTTTCGATCGCCTCGCGCGCCTTGTTTTCGCGCGCGTAGAGCGCGGACAGCTCCGCGAGGATCTCCGCCGACTTCGGATCCAGCCTGGCCGCCTCGCCGTAGGCCTTGATCGCGCCGTCCACGTCGCCCTCGGATTCCAGATGACGCCCCAGCATGAACTGGTAGTAGGCCTCGCCCTCGGGCGATGCCGTCCTGTTCGTCGCCGGCTGGCCTCCAGCTGGCCGCGTCGCCGCCTGGCCCTGCCCCGGTGATACTGGCAGTGAGACCTCGGCAGGCAGAGGCCCGGCCAGCAGCCAGCAGCCGACGAACATGTGGAGGATCATTCGATCGATTGTTCCATAAACGGGTCGGAACGGATAGAGGCCGCGCCTTTTGATATAGTTCCCGGAGACAACCAAGGAGGCTGCCGTGCCCGTCGATCCCGAACTTCTCGATATCCTCGTGTGCCCCGAGTGCCATGTGTCCGTTCAGCCGGTCCACGAGGGTGCCGGCCTGAAATGCCCGAAGTGCCGTCGCGTCTACCCGGTCGGCGACGACAACATCCCGGTCATGCTGCTCGACGAGGCGAAGGTCGAAGACTAGTCCGTGAGAATTCTCCTGATCCGCCTGCGCCTGATCGGCGACGTCGTCTTCACGACGCCAATCCTTCGCGCGCTTCGGCGGCAGATGCCTGGCGCCCGCCTCTCCTACCTGGTCGAACCGCACGCCGCGCCAGTCGTCACGGGAAACCCGCACCTCGACGAGGTGATCGTGGCCTGCCGACCCGACGCACGCGGGCGGCTGGCGGCCGATCTCCACCTGGCGCGCCGGCTTCGCGCGTCCCGGTACGACCTGGTGCTCGACCTGCACGGCGGTCCTCGAAGCGCCATGCTCGCATGGGCCACGGGCGCCCCGCGGCGCATCGGGTACGCCGTAGCCGGCCGCGGCTGGATGTACACTGAGCGGGTGGCGCGGGCTCGAACCCTGCGGCCTCGGCACTCGGTGGTAAACCAGTGGGACCTGCTGACGCCACTCGGGTTCGAGCCACCAGACCCGGAACGCGACGCCACCGAGATGGTGGCGCTGCCGGCAGCCGCCTCCTCGGTGGCGACGAAACTGGCGTCGGCCGGCGTCGATCCCCGGCGCGACCCGGTCATCGCGCTCCACGTCAGCGCGGGGAATCCGTTCCGGCGGTGGCCGGCCGCCTCGTTCGTCGCGCTGCTGACGGCGCTGTTGCACGACAATCCGCGGCGCCGGGTCGTCGTGGTGTCCGGACCGTCGGAGCACGCGGCCGCGCACCAGATCGGGGAACAGGCCCGCGCGGCGCTCGGCGCCCTCGGCAGGGGCATCGTGGACAACGTCGAGTTCGACCTGGCGGAACTGCGGGCGCTGATGGATGTCGCCGCGCTGTTCGTCGGCGGCGACAGCGGACCACTGCACGTCGCCGGCACGACCGCGGTCCCCGTCGTCGGCCTCTACGGTCCGACGCTGGCCGCGCGGTCGGCGCCGTGGAGGCCCGCGCGCTTTGTCACCGAGTCGATTGAACTGCCAGACCTCGCGTGTCGCCCTTGCGATCAGCGGCAGTGCGAGCCCGGCGACTACCGCTGCCTGGGGCTCATTTCGCCCGGGCAGGTTGCTGAAGCGGCCGAGCGCGCCCTGGCACGAGGACACGGGATCGGACGTAACGTATGACTGACCATTCTGGCCCACGTGCCGGCTCCTGGCTGGACCGGCTGATGCTGGTGGGGCTGCTGGTGTGCGCGGGGGCGATCCAGTTCTCGATCTTCATCGGCGAGACGGCGCTGGCGGTCACGCTCGTTGCGTGGGCCGCCTCGCTGCTGCTGAACCGCGAACGCCCGGACGCGCCACCCTGGTTCTGGCCGCTGCTGGCATATGTCGGCCTGTCGCTGGTGGCCACCGCATTCTCGCTCGACCCGTCCCGCAGCCTCGGCGCGTCCAAGCAGATGCTGCTGTACCTGGTCGTGCCGGCGACCTACTCGATCGCCAGGGGCCGGCGGGCGCATACGCTGATGTGGCTGATCGTGACCGTCGGGGCCGTGAGCGCCATCATCGGCGTCTTCGAGTACGGCGTGCTGAACTACGACTCGCTCGGTCAGCGGCCGCGTGGCACGCTCGGCCACTACATGACCTACTCCGGCCTCCTGATGCTCGTCGTCTGCTCGACGGCCGCCCGCCTCCTCTACGAACGCCGCGACTGGATCTGGCCGGCGCTGATCATGCCCGCGCTCGTGGCCGCGCTGGCTCTCACCTTCACGCGCAGCGCCTGGGTCGGCGCCTGCGTCGGTGTGGGCCTGCTCCTGCTCCTCCGCGATCTCCGGTTGTTCGGCGTGCTGCCGGTCGTGGCCGCGTTGTTCATCGCCCTCGCGCCGGCCGCCGTCAGCGACCGCGCCTACTCGATGTTCAACCTCCGCGATCCCACGAATCGCGACCGCCTGGCGATGGTCCAGGCCGGCACCGAGATCGTGAAGCGCTATCCGCTCACCGGTGTCGGCCCGAACCTGGTGCACGAGGTCTACCCGAACTACCGCCGGTCCAGCGCGGTCGATCAGACCCCGCCGCACCTGCACAACGTGCCGCTGCAGATCGCCGCCGAGCGGGGCCTGCCGGCCCTGGCGATCTGGCTCTGGTTCGTCGCCGCGGTGGCCATCGGACTGTGGCGCCGGTTCCGGAACGATCGCGTTCGCTACCTGGCGGCGGCCGGGATGGGCGCGCTCGCGGCCATGCTGGCCGCGGGGTTCTTCGAGTACAATTTCGGCGATTCGGAATTCCTGGTGACGCTGTTGATTCTGCTGACGCTTCCCTGGGCCGCGGTTCGGGAGACGGCAGCACCCGCGCTTGCAACCACACTATGTCCTCGACCCTAGACCGCCTTCGTCGTTCGATCGAGAGCTTCTCGTCGGCCTCGGTGCTGATCGTCGGCGACGTCATGCTCGACCAGTTCGTCGTCGGCCACGTGAGCCGCATTTCACCCGAGGCCCCGGTTCCCGTCGTCGAGTACGACCACGACGACTACCGCGTCGGCGGCGCGTCGAACGTGGCCAACAACGTCCGGGCACTCGGCGGCAATGTCGAGCTCGTCGGCCTCACCGGTGCGGACGGCGCCGGACAGCGGCTCCGCCACCTGCTGATGGAGTGCGGAATCGGCACCTCGGGCCTGGTCATGGACCCGTCACGGCGGACGACGACCAAGCTCCGCATCGTGACCACGCGCAACCTCCAGGTGGCGCGGGTCGACTACGAGAGCGACCACGAGGTGTCAGGCGAGGCCGCGCAGGCGCTGGTCAGCCAGGTGGACCGCCTGGCGCCGCGCGCCAGCGCCATTCTGGTGTCGGACTACCTGAAGGGAACGGTGACGCGGGAACTGATGGCGTGCGTGGTGGCCGCGGCGCGCTCGCGCGGGATTCCCGTGCTCGTCGACCCGAAGATCCCGCACCTTCACTACTATGCGGGCGCAACGCTCGTGACGCCGAACAACCACGAGGCCGAAATCGCCACCCACCATCGGATCCGGACGGCCGAGGACGCGGTGACCGCCGCACGCCTCTTCCGCGAACGGGCCGGGTGCCTCGACGTACTCGTCACCCGCGGCGAACATGGCATGTGCCTGCTCACGGGAGCGGAGGCCGTTCACTACCCCACCGCTGCGCGGGAGGTCTCGGATGTCACTGGCGCCGGTGACACGGTCATCGCGACAGCGGCGCTCGCGCTCGCGGCCGGCGCGTCGCTGAAGGATGCTTGCGGCATCGCAAACCAGGCGGCTGGCGTCGTGGTGGCAAAGTTCGGCCCGGCGACGCTCTCGCCGGCCG
Source organism: Acidobacteriota bacterium (assembly GCA_017883185.1). Lineage (GTDB taxonomy): Bacteria > Acidobacteriota > Vicinamibacteria > Vicinamibacterales > Fen-181 > FEN-299. The sequence continues at coordinate 3,289 of JADGOB010000132.1, read as the reverse complement.
AACTGGTGAGCGCGATCGAACGGTCGAGCCTGCCGTAGGCGAACACCGAGAACTGGCCGCTGGCCGCGGGCGACCAGCCGGTCGCCCCTACGGTGTCTCTTGCCTGCTGCCGGCTGTCTGCTGCCCGCTGCCGGCTGCCCGCTTCAGTGTCGGAAGTGCCTCCGCCCGGTGAACACCATCGCCAGGCCGTGCTCGTCGGCGGCGGCAATCACCTCCGCATCGCGCATCGACCCGCCCGGCTGAACCACGGCCGTCGCTCCTGCCGCGGCCACCGCGTCGAGACCGTCACGGAACGGAAAGAACGCGTCCGAAGCCGCCACCGAACCGGCAAGCGGCCGGCCCGTCCCGGCCCCCTCTCCTCGCTCGGATGCCTTCATGATCGCGACCTTCACCGCGTCCACCCTGCTCATCTGTCCCGCGCCAACGGCCAGCGTCCGGTCGGCAGTCGTGAAGATCACCGCGTTCGACTTGACATGAGCGCAGACGCGCCACGCGAAATTCAGGCCGCGCCACTCGTCCTCGGTCGGTTGCCGCCGGGTGACAACACGCAGCCCAGTGTCCGCGGAAGCCGGCGCCGGCCAGACCGCCCTGGCCTCGCTGACGACATCGCGGACTTCGACGAGCAGGCCGTCGAAGATCGAACGGATATCCAGGTGGCGGGCGTCACGGGCAAACGCCCGCGCCAGGTCCGCGACCACGACGCGCAGGTTCTTCTTCGCGGCAAGCACCGCGAGCGCCTCGTCCTCGATGCCGGGGGCGATGACCGCCTCGATGAACGTCGAGGCAATCGCCTTCGCGGTCTCGATGTCGATCGTGCGATTCACCCCGACGATGCCGCCAAAGGCAGAGAGCGCATCGGCATCCCGGGCCCGGACGTACGCCTCCGCTGCCGTCGCGCCGGTGGCAGCCCCGCATGGGTTCGTGTGCTTGATGACGACCGCGGCCGGTTCGTCGAACTCGCAGGCGATTCGCGCGGCCGAATCGATATCCAGGAGGTTCGTGAACGAGAGTTCCTTGCCCTGCAGGACGTCGAACCGCCCAGCGTCGGCGCCGCGGTACCAGGCGGCCACCTGGTGAGGGTTCTCGCCATAGCGAAGGTCTCTCGCCCTGGTCGTCGTCAGCAGCAGGCGACCCGGCAGGCCGTCGGCGGCCGCCATTCGTTCGAAACCGCCGTCCCCCATTCGGACGCGTTCCAGTTCCGCCGCAATCGCCGTGTCGTACTCCCCGGTGTGACCGAACGCCTTCCGCGCCAGCGCCAGCCGGAACTCCGCCGTCGGGCCTCCTGGCCTATCCAGTTGCTCGATGACTCCCTCGTAGTCCGATGGCGAGACCACCACCAGGACGTCGCGGAAATTCTTAGCTGCCGCCCGCACCAGGCTGGGCCCGCCGATATCGATCTCCTCGACCAGCCCGTCGAACGGCGTGTCCGGGTTGGCGGCCGCCCGGACGAACGGATACAGGTTGACGACGACGATGTCGATCGGGTGGATGCCGTGCTGCTCGATGGCCGCGATGTCGTCCGGGCGGGACCGCCGGGCGAGAATCCCGCCGTGGACGGCCGGGTGCAGCGTCTTGACCCGCCCGTCCAGTATTTCCGGGAAGCCTGTGACGTCGGAAATGCCAACAACCGGCAGCCCGGCGGCGGCCAGGGCCTTCGCCGTTCCCCCGGTGGACACCAACTCGAATCCGCGATCGGCGAGGGCTCGCGCCAATGCGGGCAACCCGGTCTTGTCGGACACGCTCAGCAGCGCTCGCGCCATGGATTTCCCCCTTCTAAACTCAGCTCGTCCGCTTGACACTCGTCCGGAGCCCCCGCTATCATGCGGCTTGGCGCCGGCACTGCCCGGGCCCCGGCGTCAAGCCGCGACTTGTGCGGCTTTTTTTGTGCCCCCGCGGTCACAGCGTGGCACGGGGGTAAGTACGTCGAGCGGCACGGCGCCGCATCACTGCAAGGCAGGGAAAGAATGCGCATTACAGGCAAGGTCAAGTGGTTCAACAACGCGAAGGGTTACGGATTCATCGAACGCGACGGCGGTAGCGACGTCTTCGTTCATTACTCTGCCATCCAGAGCGACGGCGGATTCCGATCGCTCGAGGAAGGGCAGGCCGTCGAGTTCGAGATCGTTGACGGCCCGAAGGGCCCGCAGGCCGGCAACGTCATCAAGGTGTAGCGCCGACACACCCAGGGCGTCCGCGTCCTGCGGACGCCCTTTACTACCTTCGCCCCCCACCACTTCTTTCCCGCGCTCTCAGCTTTCAGGTTCCACGTCGGAGGCTTTCAGCCCATGGGCTGTGAAGACGACCTTGCCCTCTTTGACCGCGACGCGGAACGCCACCTCGCGGCTGCCCGCCTGCTGCAGCCTGGTCACCTGGCCCTTCACGATCTGCGCAAAGCGGTGGAACGGGAACGGTTTGACGGTCCCGACCGCCCGTCTGGCCTCGATGAGCGACTCGTAAAGCGCCTCGATCTTGTCGCCCTCGCGCGCCAGGTCCGAGACTGTTGTCGATCCCATCTCGCGGTCCGTGGACGGCGGCGGCGGCAGCGCAGCCTCGACAGCCGCCCGAGGGGCCTTGCAGAACGGGCCTGGGCGCCCCTCCTCCCGTGCCCTCAGGCCGCGGTCCCACAGTTCAGCGAACGTCGAGAAGCGCGCCTGGAGCGTGGTCAGTCGGAACCGGTTCACCGCGCTCTGAATGAAGGCGCGGTCGAACCGCCGGAGGAGCGCCTCGATCCTGCGGCGGGTGTCCCAGGGCGGCTTGGGCAGCTGCCCCGCGAAGAACATGTTGTATTCGGTCTCGAGCTTGCGAAGCGTGGCCTCGAGCAGTTGCAGGTCTCGTTCGAGCTCGGTATGTTCGGGCACGGCGCTCTCAGCGGAAGCGTTTCACCGAAACAGGAGGAACCAGAACAACGGAAGCCAGAGCGTCCTGGCGTACGGCACCGGCCGGTCGTCGATCAGCACGTCGGCCTCGTGCAGCCGTCCGACGATTCCCCACAGGTCGCGCAACCCGACCACGTCGCCAGCCATGTACCGGGCGCGGTGGCGAAGCTGCTCGCCCCGGCCCGTCTCGAGATACTCGGCAGAACGCCGGGCCAGTTCCACCGCTTTCGGATAATCATCCCCGTCGAACCGGGGAAAGGTAATCGTGATCGAGAATGGCCGCGACCCGGCGCCGAACAGCTCGGTGCGGAGGTCGGGGTCGATCGCCGCCACCTCTTCATCGGTCGGCTCTTCGGGCAGGTCCACGTAGGGCCAGAAGCGCTGGTGAGGACGATACTGCGGCACATCACTGG
>JADGOB010000343.1 GCA_017883185.1 Acidobacteriota bacterium | reverse complement strand
GGACCAACCGCTTGGTATGAACACCGGCGTCAGATCGCGACGTCTGAGTTGAAAGGCGAGCCTACCATGAGCGGCCCAGCCATAGAAGGGCCGGTCCGCTCGCGGCCGGACCCAACGTGACGCGCGTCGGCTGTGCGAATAGACCCGTTCACGGGGTCCATTCCAGCGTGCGCGCGCTCAGGCCTCGTCAACAGAGCCCACGGGCGTCCGCATCGGCCAACCTTTAGCGAATGCTTGAGGGGCTGGCGGTAGCAATACCGTAGGGGTTCGAATCCCCTCTTCCGCACCAGACTCACCGAAGGCCCGGAGAACCGGGCCTTTCTTCCGTACCCTCGGTTCAGCTAACCGATAGCTAACATCCTCACGGAAACGTGCGGCGGCACTCACGGGGAAGCAGAGGCGTCGACCAGGTTGTGCGAGGCGAGTAACAGAGAATTGGGCGTTAGGGACGCCTTCCGCAACTGAGCTCCACGCCGCGCTACTTCGTCTCCGGCACCAGCGTGACCTTCACGTAGTTCCCGACATTGAGATAGGTCTGCGCCGCCTGCTGAATCGCGTCGCCCGTCAGCGCCGCGATCCGGTCCGGCAGGTTGTCAACCGCCGCTACGTCCGCCGCGTCGCCGTTTTCGTAGCGGCGTGAGATCTGGTTGAGGAGATAGCCGTTGTCCTGGCTGTTTCTCTCGAACTCGCGCACGAGGCTCTCGCGGATTCGGGCCACCTGATCTGGTGAGAGCGGCGTGGCCTTCACGAACCCAATCTCGTCGAAGACGCGTTGCACGAGAGTCGCCGCACGCGCGGGGTCGCACGTCCAGTCGATCCGAACGCTGTATTCCGGCAGAGGAAACTCTCGCGTGTCTGGCGTGACCGTGATGCTGTAGGTGCCCCCGAGCTCCTGCCGGATCGTGTCGAACAGCCGCGATTCCAGCACGAGGGTCACCGTCCGAAGCGCCAGCCTGTGCGCATCGTCGTACTCGAACGGCCCGGACAGGATGATCGCCACGTCGCTCCTCGGTGCGATGCCCTTCTGGATGGTCTTTTCGACGACCCCGGAGGGCGGTGCGATGCCGAGGTCCCGCCAGGTCTCGTGTGCGTGCGTCGCTGGGAGGCTGGCGATGTAGGTTTCGACGAGCGGCTTGATGGTTTCCGGCGTGAAGCTGCCGACGAAGACAAACGTGAAGTTGCTTGCGTCAGCGAAGCGCGACTTGTAGAACGCCAGCGACTTCGCGAGATTCCACTGGTCTACCGTTCCAGGCGTCTCGGGCTGCCGCCGGGGGCTGTTCCGGCTGAGCGTGGCCTCAATGGCCTGGTTGAACACGACGTCGGGGCTCGCCATCTGATTCGCAAGCAGCGCCCTGGCCTGCGACGTCATCGCGGCGAACGCGGTCGGATCGCCGCGCGGCTGCGTGAATCGCAGGTACAGGAGCTGGAACATCGTTTCGAGATCCTGCGGCGTGCTTCCGCCTCCCATTCCCTCGTCGATTTCGCTGATGTACGGCGTAACGGCGACCGCCTTGCCGGCGAGAATCTTGTCGAGCATCACGGCGGTCAGCCGCCCGACGCCGCCCGCGGGGACCACGGCGTCGGCGACGCGAGCGGGAATGAAATCGATGTCGCTCGCTAGCGACGTTCCCCCTGGCGCCGTGGCGTGGAACAGGATTTGATCTTCCTTCAGCTTGGTCGGCTTGAGCACGACGGTTGCGCCGTTCGACAACATCCACTCGGTGATGCCAGCCTCCGGACGGACCGTTGTCTTCACGATCGTGCCGGGTGCAGGCGGCGCGTCCAAGAGGACCTCCCCCGCCGCGGCGTCCACATAGGGCTCGAGCCGCGTCGCCGAGGCGGTCTTCACCACCGCCGCGAGCTGCGCCTGATCGGGCAGAACGACGCCTGCCGCTTCCGGCGCGGACACGACAATGAGTCGGTTCCGGTCGGGGAACCATTCCCCGGTGAGCGCGTTGACTCCGCCCAGCGTGATGGCTGGGACGAACCGCCGGTGGAACGCGAGCTCCTGCCAGATCGTTGGCAGCGCTTCTCCCTCGAGAAAATTCCGCGTGTACTCGTCTGCGCGGCTCGCGGATTCACGGTCCGGGCTTTCGGTGGCCACGCGTTCGGAGCCGAGCATCATCGCCTGCTTCGCGCGCGCGAGTTCGGTCGCGGTGAAGCCGAACCGTGCGACCCGCTGGAGCTCGGTCACGAGCGCGCCAAGACCGCGCGCCACGCCATCGTTCGAAACGAGCGCCTCGAGCACCGCCTCGTCCTTCGTTCTAGGCGTCGGGAACAGCTCACGATCCGCGGCCGCCCTGAGAAATGGCGGATTCACGCTCTGGCTGAGTTCGTCGAGCCTGGCGCCGAGCATGCCGGCGAACAACTGGTCGAGCATCAGCTCGCGATAGCCGCCGACCGACCCCTGGTTGCGCGCCGGCCGAAGGTCGCTGATCTCGACGGCGGTCGCGGTCGTCTCCTTGTCGGTGGCGACGGCGTAGCGCGCGGCGGGATGGTCCGGCACATCGAACGCGGGCCGCGGTCGCTCGGGCGAGGGCGAGGAGAGGGATGAAAAATGCTCCTTGATCGTGGTTTCGGCGGCGTCGCGATCGACATCGCCCACGACAATCACGGCCATCAGATCCGGACGGTACCAATCGCGATAGAACCGCGTGACTTGCTCACGCTGCGCGTGCTCGATGATGTCAGGGTCGCCGATGGGCGGCCGATCCGCGTAGCGCGATCCTTCGAGCTGCACGCGGCGGATCTTGTCCTGCGTACGCTCGCCTGCGCCGAGGTGCATCCGCCATTCCGACAGAACGATGCCGCGCTCGCGGTCGATACCGTCCTGATCGAACGAGGCGCCCTGCGCCCAGTCCTCGAGGATCAGCAGCGCGCGATCGAGTGCGCCAGGCACGTCGGTCGGCACCCGCAGCGTGTATTGCGTGTCGTCGTAGCTCGTCACCGCGTTCGCGTCCGGACCGATACTCAAGCCGAGCGACGACAGGAAGTCGACGATGCTCTG
>JADGOB010000049.1 GCA_017883185.1 Acidobacteriota bacterium | reverse complement strand
ATCGCGAGATTGCCAACCTCGATGCGGATGATGTTGTCTCCCGGGTGCAGCAGCGCCGTCACGTCGACCGCGTAGGGCGGGCACCACACCGCACCGGCGCGCCGCCCGTTGACGGTGACCACGGCGGCGTCGCGCACCGGCGCGTCCAGCCACGCCTGGACCCGGGCCCGTGGCCCGCCGACCTGGATGGGGCGTGGCGCGCCCAGGTCCAGGGAGATCGCGTGGCTGCCCCGCATCAGCGATGCCGGCAGCGTAACGGTTTTTTCGTACACGGCCACGCCCGAGAAGAACCGCGTCGTCTCATCGTCGGTCCACGAATGGAGCGCGGTCCACTCCGACGGCGTGCCCGCCGGGCCAAACGCGACACGCCATCCTGAGCTGATATCCATCGGCGGCGGTAAGGGAGCGCTGGTGGCGGTGTGCACAGGCCTCGACGCCGGGACGCCGATCGGGAAGACGACTACCGTCGATTCGTAGGGTGCGAGGTCGAGGGCCAGCGCGCCACCGCCGCGTCCCGCTGCCAGGCCGAGCGGCACGGGGGCGGTCGCGCCGGTGAGCGGATTCCACAACTGGGCCTGCTGCGCGCTCACGCGGAACGTCGCGGTGACGGCCTGACGTACGTTGGAGGTGTTGGCCACGAAGTAGATGTCGGCCACGTCAGTACGACGATGGACAAAGCCAAGATCGCCCACACCGACCGACAGCGCCATGTCGGGCTGCTGACGCGCGGTCAAGGTGGCGGCCAGATCGGATTCACGTTCGACGAAGACACCCGCGGCGGAGGGCCCGCGGAAGAGGCGGTTGGCGCCGGCGCGGATCGCCGCATGGTCCGCGGCGGTCGCCGTGTAGCCCGGCGAGAGCGACGGAGTTCGGCGCGTGGCCATCACGATCACGCCCTGCTCGGCGAAGGACTCGAGCGCGCGAAGCGTCGCGGCCGGGATGCGTTCGACGCCCGGGAGGATGATGGCGCGATAGCGATTCTGACCGATGGCCAGCGACGCGTGATCGCCGCGCGCCCGCTCGGCGATCACGCCATCGTCGACGAAGTCGAGAGTGAAGCCGGCCTCGAGGACGCGGGCCACGATGTCGGGGCCGATGCGCTGGGCGAGCCCCTCGATCATCGTGCCGATCTTCCCGGGCACGAACTGCGCCCACGCATCGTCGTTGGGCAGGTAGATGGCGACATCGTTCACCGGTCGACCCTGGCGCAGGAGATAGCTCAGGCGCTGCAGGTAGCGCGAGACGTCCGGCATGACGATCCACCAGGGGTTCTTGTCGTTGAAGGCGCCGGCCGCGTAGAAGCGCCAGCCGGGATATGCGGCGCCCTCGCCGGTGTATGGCCAGCCGTGGCCGATGAGCTGGTTGATGCCCTGGAGAAAATGAAGGTCGGCTTCGGCCTTGATGTCGAGCGGCGTGGCCATGAAGGACGGCGAGTGCAGCCACGTCCATGTCTCGGAAGAGACGACCGGACGATCGTAGAGATGGCCGACCGACGCGGCCCACCGCGATGCCCGCAGCGTTTTCCACTGCGAGCCTTCCCCTTCTGGCAAATCGACGCCCGCGTTGCTCGAGATCGTCGCTGGCGGCACGCCGTAGCCCTGGATGCGGAATCGGGTACCGTGCTGCCGGGCCCATGCCTGCATCGGCGCCAGGAAGCGCTCGTTGACGAGTTCGGTCAGCGTCTGGCCCCAGTCGTGGCGGAGCGCAGAGCTGGCCGGCCCCGCATCGAGGACGAGGGCGGGCAGGAGCGGGCGGAGGTCGTAGCCCCGCCGCACCCGGAACGCGTCGAGGAAGTCGCTCGTCCAGTCGGACTCGAATGCTTCGAGGCTGTCGCAGAACACGGCGTACGGCGGGGCCGACTCGAATCCCTGCAGCAGGCGATCGCCGACAGTGTTCAGGTAGTGGTCGAGCGCCGCGCGATCGTAATGATCGAGGACGAATCCTTCGGCGCCGACGGCGGCACGCTTCACCATCATGCCGGTGCGGCTGCTGATGAAGAACAACGCCTCCCGTTCCTGGCTGGCGCGATCGGGCAGTCGGAGCACGCCGTCGGCGATATCGGTGACTTCCCGCAGGCCGTCGGGCGATGTGGGTGCGGCTGACGGCGCGAGAAACGCCGCCATGAGCCGCTCGCCTGCGCGGAGATCCGGAACGGGCACGCGTGCGGATCCCGCCGAAACAGGCACGCGCTCGATTCTCAGTTTGCCGGCGGCCTGCGTGATGTCAATCTGCGGGCCACCGTACGGCCATCCGCTGCCAATGGTCAGATCCACGCGCAGCCCGAGTTCCCGGGCCGTGACCGCCGTGAAGCGCAGATGGTCGATGAAGGCATCCGACAGGAACGGAAGGGTCACGAGCGTGTGAGCCGGGTCGTCTAGTGCCACGGGATAAACCGGCTGGATTTCGAATCCACCGATGCCGGCGTCCTTCATGAGGCGCATCTCGCGTTCGAGGCCGGCCTTCGTGACACTCGGACCGAACCACCACCATCGCATCATGATGCGGGCGTCATCTGGAGGCGTGCGGAAGGCGCGTTCGAGATCCGCGAGCGGCGTGGCGAGGACCGTGGCGCCTGGTGACGGCGGCGTCTGGGGCTCGGACGCGGTGCTCGCGACGGAGGCGACGATGGTCAGTGATGCGAGCAGCGCGGCCAGCCAGATCGAGCGGTCGGCAGTGCGATGTCGTGTGATCACGATCCCTCTCCCGACTTGATGAGGTAGACAGAGCGTGCCGTCCGGGTTCGCACGGTCGGGTTCGCTGCCATAGGTGTTTTGTATAGCATAACTCTCGGCCGCTGTCAGATTCCGCCTCCGATCCGGGTTGTGCTCGGAACATCCGCGAACCAGCAGGCCAATCCGGCAGTTGCAACCCCATGGACGGTCGGTGCCGGTGGTCAGCAGCCCGCGCGCGATGTTGTCGAGCCACAGGCTCTGTCCGAGCCCGTGAAGCCGCGCGGCGAGGTAGGACGATGCCGACCGACCCGCGCCAAAACGCTCATGCTGTACGCGGCGCGACTGTGCACTTGGGGACAGACGGGACCCGCGCCCCGCTCCTACAATCGGGGCGTGTCCGCGAAGAACGCACACGCAGTCGGTGGCGGGAGTCGCCAGGTGACGCCGCCCTTCGATCGCGTGGTCCTGCTCGATATCGACAACACGCTCCTCGACAACGACGGTGTCGAGCGGGATCTGAGGCGTCACGTCGAGGAGTCCTTCGGAACCGAGTGCCAGGAGCGCTACTGGCAGATCTTCGAGCAACTGCGGGCGGAACTGGGATACGCGGACTACCTCGGCGCGTTGCAGCGCTATCGCATCGAACATCCGCGCGATCCGCACCTCATCGAGATCTCCCTGTTCCTGGTCGACTACCCGTTCGCGGACCGCCTGTACCCGGGAGCGCTCGACGTCGTCAGCCGACTCCGACGCCGCGGGATGACGGTCATCCTGTCGGATGGCGACGTGGTCTTCCAGCCGCGCAAGGTCGCCCGCTCGGGTCTCTTGGACGCCGTTGAGGGTCACGCGCTCATCTACATCCATAAGGAGCAGATGCTGGACGACGTGGAGCGTCGCTACCCGGCCAGGCACTACGTGATGGTGGACGACAAGTTGCGCATTCTGGCGTCGATGAAGACGGTGTGGGGTACACGTCTGACCACCGTGTTCGTCCGTCAAGGGCACTATGCGCGCGACCCGAGTATCCTCGCCGCGTACCCGGCTGCCGATCTCAGCATCGAGCGCATCGGCGAGCTGGCTCACGGCGATCTCACGGCGGTGCTGCCATGATCGTGAGTCCCTTGGCAGGCAAGCCGGCGACCCCAGCGATGCTGGTGAATGTGCCCGCACTCGTCACGGCCTATTACACGGAGACGCCGGATCCCTCGGTGCCGGAGCAACGCGTCGCGTTCGGCACCTCCGGACATCGTGGCTCCGCGCTGGACAAGGCGTTCAACGAAGAGCATCTCCTCGCCATTGCTCAGGCGATCTGCCTCTACCGAGCGCAACACCGGATCGATGGTCCGCTGTTCCTCGGCATGGACACGCACGCCCTGTCCGTCCCGGCCCGTGCGAGCGCGCTCGAAGTGATGGCGGCCAATGGCGTCGCGGTCATGATTGCGGACAGAGAGGAGTACACTCCGACCCCGGCCGTTTCTCACGCGATACTCACGTACAACCGCGGGCGCACGACTGGACTCGCTGACGGCGTCGTGATCACCCCTTCCCACAATCCGCCCTACGACGGCGGCTTCAAGTACAACCCTCCACACGGGGGGCCGGCGGAACCCGCGGTCACCCGGTGGATCGAGGCCAAAGCGAACGAGTTGCTCGACGCCGGTCTTCGGGGAGTGAACCGGATCCCGTACGAGAAAGCGCTTCGCGCCTCCACGACCCATCGGCACGATTACGTCACGGCCTACACGAGCGATCTCGTCAACGTGATCGACATGGACGCCATCCGTGGCGCCGGGATCACGCTGGGCGTCGATCCACTCGGGGGCGCGGGTGTCCACTACTGGGGGCCGATTGCCGAGCGCTACGGGCTGAATCTCACCGTCGTCAACGAGGCCGTCGATTCGACCTTCCGTTTCATGACGGTCGATTGGGACGGCCAGATTCGGATGGATCCCTCCTCGCCCTATGCGATGCAGCGGTTGATCGATCTCAAGGATCGTTTCGCGATCGCCGTTGCGTGTGACACGGACCACGACCGGCACGGGATTGTCACGCGCAGCGCGGGGTTGCTTCCGCCGAATCACTATCTGTCGGTGGCCATCTCCTATCTCTTCCACCATCGACCGATGTGGCGCCCAGACGCGGCGGTTGGCAAGACGGTGGTGAGCAGCCAGCTGATCGATCGCGTCACCGCGAAGCTCGGCCGGAGGCTCTACGAGGTGCCGGTCGGCTTCAAGTGGTTTGTGGATGGCTTGCTCGAGGGCTCGCTTGGCTTCGCCGGCGAAGAAAGCGCGGGTGCGTCTTTTGTGCGGTTGGATGGCAGCGTCTGGACGACGGACAAAGACGGCATCGTCGCGGCCTTGCTCGCGGCGGAGATCACCGCGCGCATGGGCCGCGATCCTGGCGAGATCTATCACGAGCTCACAAGCGAGTTCGGCGAACCTGCCTACGACCGCGTTGAGGCGCCCGCCACTCCCGAACAGAAGGCGCTGCTGGAGACACTCTCGCCCCGGCACATCCGGACCAGCGATCTGGCTGGCGAGCGGATCCAGACCATCCTCACCTCCGCGCCCGGCGACGGCGCTCCCATCGGTGGGGTGAAGGTGGTGGCCGAGAGCGGATGGTTCGCGGCGCGTCCGTCCGGGACCGAGAACATCTACAAGATCTACGCCGAGAGCTTCCGTGGGGCGGACCATCTGCGCAGCATCCTCGAAGAGGCACAGACGATCGTCAGCGACGCCCTGGCGGCGGCGCCCGGGAGGGACTCAGGCGGCGCAGCCGCACGGACGACACCATGAGCAGCACAACCCGCGTCAGCAACCCGATCTGGAACCTTCTGCCCACGGACATCGAGGGACTCGATTCCCTCGCAGAACTGGCGCTCGACGTGCGCTGGTCGTGGAATCATGCCGCCGACGAGGTGTGGCGGCAGCTTGATCCCGACCTGTGGGATCTCACGCACAACCCCTGGGGCCTGCTGCAGACAGTCTCGCGCGACCAGGTCGAACGGGTGTTGGCCGACCCTGGGTTGCGCGCGAGGATCGACGAGCTGGTGCAGGCCAAGCGGCGAGCGGCGGAGGCACCCGCATGGTTTCAGCACACGCATCCGCCGTCTCCCGCGATCGCTGTGGCGTACTTCAGCATGGAGTACATGCTGAGCGAAGCGCTCCCGATCTATTCGGGAGGACTGGGCAACGTGGCCGGCGATCAACTCAAAGCTGCCAGCGATCTGGGAGTGCCGGTCGTTGGCGTGGGGCTGTTGTACCAGCAGGGCTACTTTCGCCAGGTGATCGACAAGGATGGAGCACAGCAGGCCCTCTTCCCGTACAACGATCCGGGACAGTTGCCGATCACGGCAGTGCGCCATCCCACCGGCGAGTGGCTGCGGTTGGAGATCGCCTTACCCGGTTACTCGGTCTGGCTGCGCGCCTGGCAGGTTCATGTCGGCAGGGCGATGCTCTACCTGTTGGACAGCAATGACGCGGCGAACGTGCCCTCGCACCGAGGGATTACGAGCGAGCTCTATGGAGGCGGGCCGGAACTACGGCTCGTGCAGGAAATCGTGCTGGGGATCGGCGGATGGCGTCTGCTTGGCGAGCTTGGCATCCGGCCGGACGTCTGCCATCTGAATGAAGGGCATGCGGCCTTCGCCGTGCTGGAACGCGCCCGGGGGTTCATGAACGCGACCGGGAAGCCTTTCGAGGTTGCGCTGGCCATCACGCGGGCCGGCAACCTCTTTACCACGCACACGGCGGTGGCCGCCGGGTTCGATCGTTTTGCTCCGGCCCTCATCGAGCAATACCTCGGGGGGTACGCCCAGGCGCAGCTGGGCATCACGGTCCACGAGTTGCTGGCGCTGGGCCGCCAGGACCCCGCGGACTCGTCGGAGCGTTTCAACATGGCGTATCTGGCGATCCACGGAAGCGGTCGAGTCAATGGCGTCAGCCGCCTGCATGGAAAGGTGAGCCGGCGCCTCTTCGTGCCGCTCTTTCCGCGCTGGCCGGAAGACGAGGTGCCGGTCGGACACGTCACGAACGGCGTCCACATGCCGAGCTGGGACTCGGCGGCCGCCGACGATCTGTGGACGGAGGCGTGTGGAAAGAACCGCTGGCTGGGGACCGCGGAATCCCTGGAGCAGACCATTCGCGGCGTCTCCAGTGCCAAGCTGTGGCATCTGCGCACGGCCGCCACCGCGTCCCTCATCGAATTTGCGCGTGAACGATTGGCCAGGCAACTGGCCGCCTGCGGCGCGACGCCGGAGGCCGTCGAGGAGGCGAAGCAGTTGTTCGATCCCGATGCCCTGACGCTGGGTTTCGCGCGGCGCTTCGCGACCTACAAGCGACCGAACTTGCTGCTGCACGACCCGGAACGCCTGCTTCGGCTCCTGAACAGTCCTGAGCGTCCAGTGCAGATCATCATCGCCGGCAAGGCCCATCCGGCGGACGAGGCCGGGCAGGCCCTGATCCAGGAGTGGATTCGTTTCATCCGGCGGCCCGAGGCGCGCCCCCACGTCATCTTCCTCAGCGACTACGACATGCTTCTGACCGAGCACCTGGTGCAGGGGGTTGATGTGTGGATCAATACGCCCCGGCGGCCGTGGGAAGCCTGTGGGACGAGCGGCATGAAGGTGCTCGTCAATGGCGGTCTCAACCTGTCGGAACTGGACGGCTGGTGGGCGGAAGCCTACCGGCCGGACGTGGGCTGGGCGCTGGGGGACGGCCAGGACCATGGCGACGACCCAGCCTGGGACGCGGCGGAAGCCGAGGCGCTCTACGACCGGCTCGAACGGGAGGTGGTGCCTGAGTTCTACACCCGCGACGAGACGGGCATGCCGACCGTCTGGGTCGCGCGGATGCGGGAGAGCATGGCGCGGTTGACACCACGCTTTTCCGCCGACCGGGTGGTGCGCGAGTACACCGAGCAACACTACCTCCCGGCGGCCGCCGCCTACCGTGCGCGGGCGGCCGACGACGGCGCGCTGGGCAGGCAGATGGTCACCTGGCGGCACACGGTGGAGCAACAATGGGCTGCGCTCCGGTTTGGCGCCGTGAAGGTCGAGACCGACGGGACGCGCCACGCGTTCGAGGTTCAGCTGTCCGTCCATGACCTCGACCCGGAGGCGGTGCGCGTGGAGCTCTATGCCGACGGGATCAACGGCGACCGCCCGGTTCGGCAGGAGATGACGCACGTTCGCCGACTCGAGGGCGCGGACGGCCGCTGCGTCTACATCGCGCAGGTGCCGGCGACGCGTCCAGCGACGGACTATACGGCACGAGTTATTCCCCACCACGATGGCGTGGCGATTCCCCTGGAAGCCGCCCGCATCCTGTGGCAGCGGTGACGCCGACCTCAGAGTTCAGCCGAGCTTCCCGCCGCACTCGGTGCAGAACTCGCCCGCGGTCACAGGCTGACCGCACTGCGGGCAGACGCTGGCGGACTGAGGCAAGGGCGAGACGGCCGGTGCCGGCGGTAGAGCAGTCCCGGGAGAAGGAACAGGCAGCGGGGGCGGAATCACCGGCGCAGACGGGGGAGCCGCTGGTGTCGACACGCTCGCGGCCTGCTCCGGCGGGTGTTCCGCCTTGATCCGCTCGATGTCGGCCTTCATTTCCAAGATCGCCGCTTCCTCCAAGGCAATCTGCTGGTCAACCGATGCCAGCCGCTCGACGAACACCTGCAACTCGGGAACCTGGAGGCTTCCCGCCTTCACCAGGTCGATCGCCTGTGCGCCGGCTTCCTGCCTGACCTGCTGGACCTGGCTCCTCAGGCCCGAGACCTTCGTCTCGATTGCGCTGATCTTGCCATTGACCTTCTGGATGCGCATGAACTGGTCGAGGTCCTTCTTGCCCCGGTCCACCGCATCCCCAACCACTTTCGTCACCTTGTCGAGAAACGACATCGGAATCTCCTCTCTTCCGAAACCGCGTTCAACGTGAATCGCCGTCGAGCGGTGCGCTACCGCACCGCGATCTCGTCCACGAAGACCCAGGCTATCTTACAGGGACCGGATGGCGCGGACAAGGCACAGACGCGCTCCGGCTGGCGGCTTCGGCTGGCCGCTCGCCCAGGAGTCGGCCCCGTACCGCCCAGACGCCGGCACCGAGCCGGCGGTCTGCGAGGTTGTGTGGGCTCCAATGGAAGATACCGTGAAGTCGCGCAACGCGCGCCGCTCGATCCACGGTTTCTCGAAGTGGGTGTGGCCCGGATTCCAAGCTCGAGGGAGAGAACGTTCCCGGTCTGCGGAGTCTACCTCCCCTTTCCGCGGTATCATGACCTCTCCCGTAACGTGAACCTCCAAGGAGAACGCCCATCATGGTGACAGCCTTGATCCTTGGCGCCCTGACTTATCTGGCGCCCGGGATCGCGTCTGGCCTGCCCGACCGCACGCAGGCCGCTACCACTCCGTTCACGGTCGGTGCCACGATCCCGAAAGACATCGCGCTGACCGACATCAACGGCAAGACACACACCCTGGGTGACTACCGCGGCAAGGTGGTGTTCATTCACTTCTGGTCGATCGTCTGCCCCTACGAGAAACAGGCCGAGCCCAAGTGCATCGACCTGCAGAAGGCGTACGCCGACAAGGGCGTCGTCCAGATTGCCATCAACGCCAACCAGGGCGAGTTGAAGAGCGACGGCGGCGAGTCGTATGCGAACCTGCGCGACCACGTCGACAAGAAGGGCGTCAACTTCCTGGTGACCGTCGATCCTGGCGCCAAGGTCGCGGACATGCTTGGCGGACAGACCACTCCGCACTGCTTCGTCATCGACAAGGACGGAGTGCTCCGCTACGCGGGTGCGCTCGACGACGACCCGCGGGGGACCAAGGGGCCGAACGCGACGTCGTACGTGCGCAGCGCGGTCGACGCGGTCCTTGCCGGCCAGCCCGTTGCCACGCCAACGACCAAGCCCTATGGTTGAACGATCAAGCGATAGGCCTCTCGGGCAGAGGCCGCGAAATCTGGCGATCTGGAGATCTGGAAATCCTGGGAGTGGCGATGCGGACATGGGCGGTGGCGCTGATGTTGTGCGTGGTGATGGGGGCGCCGGTGGGCCGTGCTGCTGCGCCGGAGATCCGCGTTGTCGATCTGAAGGGACTCGAGGCCGCCCTGGCCGCGCACAAGGGCCAGGGCGTCCTCGTCAACTTCTGGGCAATCTGGTGCGAGCCGTGCGTGGCCGAGCTCCCGGACCTGCTCGAGGTGGGACGCCAGTTCCGGGCTCAGCAGGGCGTCGTGCTCACCGTGTCCTACGACATGATGCTGCCCGACGTGACGAAAGAGCAGGTGCTGAAGCAGATGCGGACGTTTGTCGCCGCCCGGAAGCTCGACGTGCCAGTCTACATTTACGACGCGTCGGACTACGACGCCATCAACGAGCGGTACGGCCTGCCCGGGCCGGTGCCGATGACCATCGCGATCGACCGCAGGGGCAAGGTGGTTGACCGTCACGCGGGGAAGTCCGGGAAAGACGGCTTCGCCGCGATGATGAACAAGGCGCTGCAATAGCCACTTGGGCTGTCATCCTCTCTCGAAGTGCGGCAGGTCGTCGGGAATCGGGACCGAAATCTCCACGAATCCCGCGAACACCCCTCCCTCGAACCAGGGCAGCTGGTGGATGATCTTCTTCTGCCCGTTCTTCCGGACGGTGTACTGGTTCGGCTGCTGGCGGGCGTAAAGCTCCTGCATCTTCGTGCGCGCCGGTTCCGGATGACAGTCGAACACGCTCTGCCCGACCAGTGCGCCTCCGCCGTCCTTTGCGAACGTCTCGCGCGAGCGCGCGTTCATGCCGATGATGGTCCCATCCGCCGAGGTCACGGTCACGGCGCCGGGCAATCCTTCAATCCAGGTTGAATCGTTCACGCCTAACCTCCGCTCCTCCTGTCTCCCGACTCCTGCGTCCTGTCTCCCGACCCCTGAGTCCTGTCTCCCGACCTCCCGAATTCACTCCCACCTGTGGTACGCCGGGTGGCCGGGCTTGACCGCGACGAACGTCCCGCGGCAGGTGGCGCAGACCACACCCTCCGCTTCCACCGTGGCTTCGATGGTCGCGCGGTCCTCGCGCGCATCCACCACGTGCGCTCGAAACGTGAGCGGAGCGTTGGACGGCGTCGGACGCCTGAATCGCACCGCGTAGTCGGCAGTGACGGTGGGTGGGGGAGCGTCGGCGCCGCTTGCCTGCATCAGGTGACAGGCCGCGGTCCAGTTGCAGTGGCAATCGAACAGCGTGCCAATCACGCCGCCGTTGATCGCCCCCTCGAAGGCTTGGTGATGCGGTTCTGGGGTCCAGACGGCGATCAGGCCGTCGCCGTCCGGGAAACTGCGAATCCGAAGGCCGCGCGTATTCGATGGCCCGCAGCCGAAGCAGATGCTGCGCGGCGCATACCGTTCCTGGACGCTCAGACGCTGGGTGGTATCGGGCATGTCTCAGGATACACAGGGATCAGGGATCAGGGATAGGGATCAGGGACCAGGGGCCAGGGGCTCGAAATCCCTCGTCCCTGGTTCCTCGTCGCTCCTATTGTGCCGTCGAGAAATACAGCGCATTGAACAGCAGGGGGAAGGTTGCCTGCGTCTGGGCGCGGTGCTGCGGGCGCAGGCCGAACAGGATAAGGCGGCCCGGGTTCAGGTCTACCTGCACCACCGCGGCCTGGCCGGCCATCAGTTCTTCGCCCTTCAACCAGCCCGACGCGACGATGTCGCTGTTGGGGTAGCGGGCGATGACCCTGGTGCGCTGCGACGCGAAGCCGTCGGTCACCTGGTAGAACGGGCTGTTGTTATAGAAGCCGCAGGTTTCGGCGGGCACGCCGTAGCCGAGTGGAGTGGCAGTGTCCACCTGCACGCGGACGACGGTCCCCGGGGCGAAGTGCTGGTCGCGCGAGTACCCGCGCTTGAGGTTGCGCACCGGGATCGGCCATTTCTGGATCGCCAGCTCGGTGCTGTTGCCCATCATCACCAGCGTGCCACCCTCCGCCACGAACGTCTTCAACGCCTGCAGCCCCTCGTCGCCGATGCCACCCCGGTACTCGGGCCGGACGCGGGGCGACTCGTTGCCGTCGAGGATGTCGCGCGGCTGCTGGTCGGCCAGCACGATGACGTCGTACTGCTGGCGCAGCTTGCCGGCCCTGACGTCCGCGTTGTGCAGCGTCTTGGGCGCGAACTCCCACTGCTCGAGGACCCAGCGTGTCCAGCCTTCGTCCATGCTGGCCGTCCACGACTGGAAGAGGGCGACGCGCGGGGCCTTGATCGCCACCACGTTCGCCTTGGCCATTGCGTCCTTTGCGCCGTCGGCCGCGCGGACGGACAGGCCAAACTCGGACGCCAGCGCCTCCACGCGTTTCCGCTGCGCGCCGGTGACCACCACGATCTGCGTGGCGCCGGTCCGCTCGAACGCCACCCTGGCGCCGTCCTTGAGCAGCCGGTTGATGACCAGGGCCGAATCCGCGCCCTTGTAATCGAAGGTGAACCTTGTGCCGTTGCCCGCGACCTCGCCGGCGAGCTTCGGCGCGCCGGCCAGCTTTGTCAGCTGCGCCGTGGCCGGGACCGGCTTCTTCGCGAACGCCACGTCGGCCCCCATCAGCATGCCGAGCGACCACGCGGTTACGTCGTAGGGCGGTTCGGGCTGCGAGCTGGGCGTCCGCCGCACCTCGGGATACGTCTGCTTTTCGAGCAGGTCTTTCGCGTAGCGGGCGAACACCTGCGTCATCGGAACGACCAGCGTGCCCGCTGCGTACGACTTGCCGTCAGCGTCGAACGCCGCGCCGGCTTGCCACACGTCGACGCCGCCAATCTGCAGCTTGTCGGCCAGGCGCACCGCGGCCCTCGGCTCGAACTGGCTGGAGACCGGGATGAGAATGGCGGCCGGTTCGCTCTTGCTGCCGTTCTCGACCGTCACCCGGTTCACTTCGTAGATCTGGCGCAGCAGCGTCTCGCGCTGGTCCGCCGCCGCTTCGAGCAGCCCCATCGTTGCGATCAGCTCGTAGTCCACGATGTCGCGCAGGGTCCAGCGGCCGCCTACCCATGGCCGGGGATACTCGGTCCGTGGCGTGACGTCGCGGGGCGCCGGGATCGGGCCTGGCGCGTCCGCCTGCCGGCGTCCGCCGCCCGGACCTTCCGGTTCCGCGGCAGGCGGCGCGCCAGGGATGGCACGGCGCTGCTCGACGGGGGCCGCCACGCGCACGCTCGCCACCTCGGTCAGCATGCCGATCTGGTTGTGCCACCATCCGCTCCACGCCATCGCGCCCTGCCAGAAGTTGGTGTAGGTCGAGTTGTAGATGATCCCGTCTTTTCCGGCCGCCTCGAGCGCTGCGGCCTGCGCCTGTCCGAGGATGCCGTTCCACCGGTAGATCAGCGGGTGCACGTTGGGGTTGATCGGGTCGGTGGCCGGCATCACGAAGATGCGCGCCCCCGAGTTGCCCTGCTGATGCTCGTCGAGCCAGACCGTGGGGAACCAGTCGTGCCAAAGCAGTCTGGCCGTGAGCTGGCTCTCCTTCTGGGTGAACATGTACATGTCGCGGTTGTTGTCGTGCCCGACGTACGGGTGATAGAGATACGGCATCGCGCTCGTCTCGAACTCGGTCCCCAGGTTCTTGTTGAACCAGTCCACGACCATGATCTGGCCGTCGGGGTTGAGACTGGGCACCAGCACGAGGATGACGTTGTCGAGGATCTTCCTGACCAGGGGCGACTCGTCGGTGGCCAGCCGGTGGACGAGCTCCAGCACCATCTGCGACGCGCCGATCTCCGTCGAGTGGATATTGCAGGTGACGGCCACGACGGCCTTGCCCGACCTGAAGATGTCGTCCCTCTCAGGGGCTGTGGGCGCGCCACCCTGGAAGTAGAGTTTCCGCTGGAGTTGCTTGAATCGCTCGAGGTGGCCCATCGTCTCGGGCGAGCTGATCTCGACGGAGATGAAGGCGTTGCCCTGGGTCGTCTTGCCGAGTTCTCTCACCTGAACGCGGGGCGATGCGGCCGCGGCAAGCTGCATGTATTCGACGATCTTGTCCCAGCGGGCGAGCTTGTTGTCGGCGCCAACGGGGAACCCCAGGAACTTCTCGGGAGTGACGAGCGGGCCGGCCGGAGCCGCCTGTGCCCGGTAACCGGGGGCAAGGCCGAGCAGGGCAATCGCGAGCAGGACGGTGACGACCGCGAGGCGGCGTCGGTGCATGGCTGAGTCCTTTCGGGAGCGGGCAGACTGCGCACGAGGCGCGTGGCGAGAACTATAGTAAACTACATCCTTTCCCGCGGCTGATTTGCGGCTGCCACCCACACATCATTCTGGATGACCTCCTGGAGACAAACACCGTCATGGGTCTTCTCGACAGGTTCCGCGCCCAGCCCCGATGGAAGAATGCCAGCCCGGCAATCCGCACGACCGCCGTGGAGGAAATGCCGCTCGACCAGCAGGACACGCTGGTGTCGATTGCACGTGAGGATCGCGACTCGGGCGTGCGCATCGCGGCGCTCAAGAAAGTGATCGATCCGGCTGTGATTGCCGCCATCGGCCGGGCGGATGCCGATGAGCGCGTGCGCGAGGAAGCCGCGACACTGCTGGTGGACCTCGCGTTGGGCGCGTTCGAGGGGACGGACCAGGCGGAAAGCCTGTCCGCGCTGAACGGGTTGACCGAGCCGAAGCACTTCGTGGCGGTCGCGCAGGCGGCCGGGAGCGAGGCGGTGGCGAAAGCCGCGCTGGGCCGGGTGCAGGAGGAGGTGGCGCTGGGGGCGATCGCGCGCAAAGCGGCGCTGTCGTCGGTCCGGCTCGAGGCGCTGACGCGTGTCACCGGCCCCGCTGAACTCCTGGCGGTCGCGCTGCGCACCGACTTCAAGGACGTCGCGCTCGCGGCGGTTGAGCGCCTGTCGGCGCGGGGCCTGCTCGAGCAGGTGGCCGACCGCGCGAAGAACAAGACCGCGGCCAGGCGCGCGCGTGCGCTGGTGCGCACAATCGACGCCGAACCAGCCGCCGCGAAGGCGGCCGGGCCCGCCGCGGCGCAGGAGCCCGCCGCGTCGGTCGAAGCGGAGCGGCAGCGCGTCCGGAGAGCCACGAGTCTGTGCGAGCGGCTGGAAGCGCTGGCGACGGCCGGGCTGGACGAGGGCGAGGCCGCGCTGGCGGAAATCGACCGAAGCTGGCGCGGGCTGGAACAGGTGGACGCGATTCTGATGACCCGATTCGAGGCGGCGCGCGCCAACGCACAGCAGGCGTTGGCGCGGTACCTTGAAGAGGATGCCGAACGGGCGCGCATCCGCCAGGCGAACGCCGGGGCCATGGTCGTGCGGCAGGCGTTGTGCGAACAGACGGACGCGATCGTGGGTGAGGACACGCCGTCGCGGATCGAGGACGCGCGAGCCGCCTGGACGGCGCTCGCCGATCTGTCCGACGTGGCTGAGGTCGGGCGGTGGACGAGGCGCTTCGACGAGAGCTGCCGGGCGGCGCTGGCCCGTCATCAGTCGCTGGTCCGCCAGCGCACCAATCGCGAGAAGGCCGGGCAGCTGTGCGCGGAGGCGGAACGCCTTGCCGGCGGGAACCCGTTCCCGCAGGCGCGGGCCGACGTGCAGGCGCTGCGCCGCGCCTGGCAGCAGCTCACCGTGGCAGGACTTGAAGACGCCGCGCTCGTGGCGCGGTTCACCGAGGCAGACGCCCGGTTGCGGGATCGCGAAACCGAAGCGCGCGAGCAGCGGGCGCGCGCGCTCCAGGAGAACCGGGAGAAGCTGCAGGCCCTGTGCACGGAGCTCGAGGCCCTGGCGGCGTCCGAGGGGCTGACGCTCAAGCAAACCGAACGGGCGCTGCGCGATGCCCGGGCCGCGCTCGACGAATCGGCGCCGTTGCCCACCCTGCAGGACCGGGAGGCGGTGGACGACCGCTTGAAGAACATCTTGTCGGCGCTCTTCCCGAAAGTGCAGGAACTGCGCGACATGGACGAGTGGCAGCGATGGGCGAACGCGGGCGTCCAGGAAGAGCTGTGTCAGCGAGTCGAGAAGCTGATGGGGGTTGCGGACCTGGCGTCTGCAGCCAAGCAACTGCGCGAGGCACAGGTCCAGTGGAAGCAGGTAGCCATCGCCCCTCGCGAGCAATCGCAGGCGCTCTGGGCGCGCTTCAAGGCAGCGTCCGACGAGGTTCGCGCCCGCTGCGACGTGTACTTCACGCAGCAGGCTGAAGTGCAGGCCTCGAATGGCGCCAGGAAAACCGCACTCTGCGAGCAGGCGGAAGCGCTGTCTTCCTCCACCGACTGGATCAAGACCGCCGACGCCATCAAGGCGCTGCAGGCCGAGTGGAAGACCGTCGGCGCGGCGCCCCGCGCGCGGGAGAAGGCGCTCTGGGAGCGTTTCCACGCCGTGTGCGACGCGTTCTTCACCCGGCGTCGCGAAGACCTCCAGCATCGGAAGGAAGAGTGGGCGGCGAATCTCGCCCGCAAGGAAGCGATCTGTCAGCAGGCCGACGCGATCGCCAACACGACCGAGTGGCAGAAGGGGATCGAGGAGATCAAGCGCCTCCAGGCCGAGTGGAAGACGATTGGCCCGGTTCGCAAGATCCGCGCCGACGAGATCTGGACACGGTTCCGCGCGGCCTGCGACAAGTTCTTCGAGGCGTACCAGCAGCGCGCGCAGTTGGCAGCGTCGTCCGTCATCGCCGAGGCTGAGGAGGTGTGCCAGGAACTCGAGGGGCTGCTGCCGGAGGCCGGTGCCGAGGCGCCCCAGGCGCCCGACGCGCTGGCCGAGAAAGTTGCCGAGCTTCGCAAGCGCTGGTCCGAGAAGATCGCTGGCCTGCCTCGCGAACGCGCCCTCCGCATGGGCGAGCGCTTCGTGCACACCCTCGCGCGCCTGACGAAAACCTGGCCCGCCGGCTTCGCCGGAACCGATATCGACCCCGAGGTGAATGCGCGGCGGCTCGAGGAGTTGTGCGTGCAGGTCGAGCGCCTGCTGGCGCCGGAAGCCGAGTCCGGGTTGTCTCCTGAGCCGGCCGCCGACGATGAATCGCCGTCCACGCAGCTCGCGCGCCAGTTGCGCGAGGCGCTGGCGACCAATACGATCGCCGGGCGACTGGACGAGACCGCGAAGTGGAAGTCGGTGTCCGAGCAGGTGCGCGCCGCGCAGTCGGCGTGGAAAAAGGGCGGGCCCGTGCCGGAGGCCGCTGCGCGAACGCTGAACGCGCGGTTCCAGCGCGCCTGCACCCGGGTGGCCGAGAAGATCGACCAGCGCCACCGCGGGCTGGCCACGAAGTAGGCTCCGTGGTCGGTTGCCAGTGGTCAGTAGATCACGCGTGACAGACTGACAACTGATCCCTGATCCCTGATCCCTGTTACCCGCTTCAGCCCCAGATACACCCCTACCGCCACGGCAAGCGACGGCATCGTTCCCCCAATGCTCCGCGCCAGGTAGTAGGCGGCGCCGCCGGCTCCCCATGCCACCAGCCCCGCCACGTCGAACCCTCCATGTCGGCTGAACTCGCCCGAAGACTCGTACAGCGCCTGTACGCGGACCGGCGTCCGTAGCAGATAGAACCGCGCGAACAGGATTCCCCCAACCGGCACCAGGATCCCGCCGAGCACCAGCATGAAGCTTGCGTAGCGATCCAGCCACGCGCCGGAGAACAGGCTCAGCGCGGCGGCAATCAATCCCGTGGACCAGACCGACACCTGGTCGCCGGCCTTCGGCACCAGGCTGCGCAGCGCCAGCGACGACATGTAGATGTTCACGAAGTTCGTCGTCACCGTGGCGACCGTCATCAGGACGGCGCCCGACAGACCGAGGTTCAGCGCCTGCAGCATCGCCCCTGGATCGCTGCTGGTCGCCGCGCGCGCGGCCATCGCGCCGAGCGGCATCAGCCACAGACTGGTCAGCGAGAGTCCCAGGAAGACCGCCACGCTCGTGCCCCGCACCGAGGGGGTGTAGCGGGAGTAGTCGGCGAACATCAGGACCCACGACACCTGGTATCCGACGACGATGTCGAGGCCGCCGAGCCACGAGAGGGAGCCGGTGCCGGGCGTCTGGATCACGTCGGACGGAAGAGAGAAGCAGGCGATGGTCAGCACGACGCCGACGACCGCGAGCAGCGGCACTGCCAGCCGGTCCGCGCGTGCGACCAGGCGAGGACCGCCGGCCACAATCAGGGTCGCGACGATGCCGAGGCCCACCGCCCACGCGCGCTCGGATCCTGGGCCTCCGGCAATGCGCGCGCACGCCGAGGCGGCGATCACGTTGTTGACCGCAATCCAGGCGAAGTTCGTGGCGTAGAGCAGGAACGCGACCAGGCCCGCGCCCCGCCGGCCGAGCGCCGCGCGCGCCGCGATGACCGACGGCACACCGAGGCGCGGACCGACCGCGGAGAGGGCCGCGATGAGCACCGAACCCGAGACCGCGCCGACGGCCACGAGCGCAAGCGCCGACTGAAGGCTGAAAGCCGGAACGAGGCTCGCACCTGTCTGGAACGTCGTGGCGACGATGTTCGCGCACGCAAAGATGAGAAACAGGTCCAAGGCGGGCTGCCTGCGATCAGCCGGGGCGATCGGACCGATATCGACGGCGTTCACAGCAGCAGCGCTCCTTCGTGACGCAACAGCCACTCCTTGCGGTCGAGCCCGCCGCCGTAGCCTGTGAGCGACCCGCTCGCCCCGACCACGCGGTGGCAGGGCACGATGAGCGAAACAGGGTTGGCGCCGACGGCGGCCCCGACAGCGCGGGCCGCGTCGCGCCGCTCGACGGCGGCCGCGATCGCGCCATAGGTCGTCGTCGTGCCGGCGTCGATCGTCTCCAGGGCCTGCCAGACGGCCCGCTCGAAGAGGGTCCCCAGCAGATCGAGCGCGACGTCCCTCGCCTTGCAGGCGTCCCAGCGGCGCGCGAAGTAGTCGTCAAGCCAGGCCCTGGCCGCCTCGAATGGCGGCACGTCGCCATCTTCGACGGCCTCCGCGGGTCTCCACCGTTCGAGGCGCCGCCAGAGACGCGTCGCGCGTTCCGGCCTGTCGAACTCCAGGCCGCACAATCCGGCAGGCGACGCGACAGCCAGCATCGGACCAAGCGGCGTAGAAAGCATGGCCTTCAAGAGCATCGGCGTGATTCAGTCAGATCCAATCGAGACCCAGACCGTTGGCAATCGCGGCACGATTGTACACAATGGCAGGATGTCCCGGACCCTGCTTCTCCTTTTCGCGCATCCCGACGATGAGACATTCCTGACGGGCGGAATCGCCTGCAGGTACTCGAGTGAGGGTGTGCGGGTGGTGCTGGCGACGGCGACGCTCGGCGAATCCGGAAAGCCGGGAATCCCGCCGGTGTGCACCCCGGAGGAACTGCCGGCGGTGCGCGAGCGGGAGTTGCGGACCGCCGTGGAGTTGCTGGGGATCGCCGAGGTGCACCTGCTGGGCTACCGCGACCGGGAGCTGGCGTCGGCGCCGCCGGACCTGATTCGCGAACAGCTGGTTGGCCTGGTGCGGGCCTGCCGCCCGCAGGTGGTGGTGTCGTTCGATCCGAACGGGGGGAACCTGCACCCCGACCACGTGGCGATCAGCCGCTTTGCGATCGACGCCGTCACGGCCGCCGCCGACGCACGCTGGTTCCCATCGAGTGGGCGGGCGCACGCGGTCGATCGACTGGTCTGGGGCCTGGGCAAGCGGCCGTGGCTGCTGGCCCGCGACGGCGACCTGAAAACCACTCCCGGAGTGGATTTCGCGGTGGATGTTCGGGCCTGGAGGGACCGCAAGGCGGCGGCGCTCCGGGCGCACGCGACGCAGCATCAGAGCGCAGAGCGCAATTTCTTCGCGCAACCTGATTGCGACCGTTTGCTGGGCCTGGAAGTGTTCCGGCAGGCCTTCGGCCCCCGACTCTCCCGGCGTCCGCTCGACGACCTGTTCGGCGGACTCGGCCCCGCGACTGATCTCGTGAACCCGACTGACAACGTCAGTTCCGACTTTGTCGGGTCGGGCCGGCGCCGAAGCCGGCTCCGGTGAAGTCGCCTCCCAGAAAGAACGGGCCGGGAGAAGCCCCACGCTCCCCCCGGCCCGACTGTTCCCGGCACAAACAGGATCAGGGCTGCCAACTGACCACCCTTCGACTCGCTGCGCTTGCTCAGGGCAGGCTGACAACCGTCCTCCCCCTACTTCTTGGCCGCCCCCAGGTTCACCGGTGTGGCCGACCCGTAGTAGATGCCGTTGAACACCAGCTTGAACGTGCCGTGCGGCTGGCCGCGGAACATCACCTCGGGCCCGAACAGGAAGACGTGGCCCTTGCCGACTGCCGCCTCGACCATGGCGGTGCCGCCATCCAGGTAGTTCTGGCCCCACGCCCAGCCGCTGCGGAGCGGTGCAGGCGAGTCGAACCATGCCACCGGCTTCACGCCCTTGAGCGCCGCCTCGGGATCGAGACGGAACACCGGGCTGTTGTCGAAGAACACATCCACCCTGTCGCCAAGGCCGTACGCGAGCGGGTTCGAGTTGTCCACGGCCACCTGCAGCACTGACCCGGGCACGTAGAACTTCTCGTTGCCCAGGCGCCGCTCGGTGCCGTTCGGCTGGCGTTCGGCCAGGTGGTTGGACAGCGGCAGGCCGAAATGGCCGGCAATCGAGGTGCCGCTGCCGATCGCGATGATCGTCCCGCCGTTCTCGACGAACTTCTTCAACTGCGGGATCGTCTTGTCGGCGCTGACGTTTCCGAGGCGTCCACGGAATTCCTCGGGGATGTCCGCCGGGTTCGGCCCGGCCTGTCCGCCGCCCCCGCCTCCGCGGCGCCCGCCGCCGTCACCGGCCAGGGCCGGGATGCTGCCGTTCGGGAAGATGATGACGTCGTACTTTGCGTTCAGGTCGCCCGCGTCCAGCGTCGGCGCGTAGACGACGTCGAACGTGATGGGGTAGGCCTGTTCGAGGATCCAGCGGATCCAGCCGGAATCCATGGAGCCGCCGTAGCGATCCCACAGCGCGAGACGAACGGGCTTCAGCTTCAACGCATCGCCGGTCGGCTTGGCGCTGACCCCCTCGATGTTCATCCCCAGGTCGGCCGCGATCTTGTCCAGCACCGGCTTGGTAGTCGGCCTGGCGGGCACGAAGATGGCGCCGGCAGGGTAGGTGACCGTCCCGACCGTGAGCGGCGCCTTCAGCCAGAACACCTCTTCCTTGGCCGCCAGCAGGCGATTGGTCGCCACGAACGCGTCGTTCTGCTGGTGATTCAAGATGTAACCGGCCACGGCCTTGGTCGCAGTCACCTTGCCGGCCGCCGGCTTGATGAGGCCGGGAATCCGTTCGAACGGGCCGTCGAACCCATCGAGCATCCGGTCGAACTTCACGCCCATCTGGTAGGCGAGCGTCCAGCCGGTGGCGTCGTACGGGGGCCGCGGCGCCCCGCCCGGATACGGGATATCGTCCGGGTGATCCTGCGGCTCGAACATATCCATCACGTGCGGCCTGAACGCCTGTGCCGTCTTCACGACATACGAGCCGGCCGGATACGACTTGCCGGCCACCTGGAAGGACGCCGTGGCCCGGTGAATGACGACGCCCGACTTGATGAGCGCGTTGACGAACCGGGTGGCGGTGAGGAAGTCAGGCTGGTCCGAGGGCAGGACGAACCCGCGCGGATCGCGCTTGGCGGGGTCTCGGAGCAGATCGTAGTACTTGGCCGGCACGCCGCCGCGCAGCCCGCCGCCCATCTGCATGGTGAAGTCGCCGCCAGCAGATGGCGCCTGCCCCTGCGGCCCCGTGTCCTTGGCGATCGCCGCCTGGACCGCGGCAATCCTCTTCGGCGTGATGGTCCAGGTGTCCTTGCTGCCGCGCTCGATCGAGTTACGCCCCATCACGTAGCTGCGATAGAGGAACCCTTCGCGGTCCTTGGATGCGATGTCCATGATCGCGCGGTCCGCCGTCAACAGGTACTCGATGGACTGGCGCTGGTGCCACACCTGCTGCGGCTGGATCGGGAACGGCTGGTTCCCGTCCGGCAACTGGCGGGCCGGGATGAACGGAATGCTGACGGGCGTCGGGTTGCCGATGATCTCGCTCAGCAGCCCGATCTGGTTGTGGAACCCGGTGGTCGTGCGCACGCTGCCGTTGAACCAGGTCGAGTACGACGCGGCCCCGCGCTGCACGGCACCCGGCTTTCCCTCCGTGATGAAGCGCTGGTGGATCGCGGCGCCCACCAGTTCGATGCCCTGCGGCACGAGCGGGTCGTAGTTGTAGTTGAACGGGTCGCGGAACGGCGCCATGAACAACACCGTGCCGGCCGGGCCGGTCTGGTGCTGGTTGTACATGATCTGCGGGTTCCACTCGATGAACTGCTGCCGCGAAATCGCCTCGGTCTCGGGCTGGTTGTTGGCGTACGAGTCGCGGTTGTTGTCGTGGCCGACGTACTTCTGGTAGAGACGCGGGATGTTCATCGACCGCTTCTTCGGGTCGGACGCGCGCATGTACCAGTTCGACACGAGTTCCATCCCGTCAGGGTTCACCGGGACCACCAGCAGGATGACTTCGTTGAGGAACCGCATCGTCTCTGCGTCGGTCCGGCTCGCCATTTGGTAGGCGATCTGGAACAGGTGCTGCGCGGGCACGCACTCGGTCGCGTGCAGGCCGCTGTCGATCCAGACGACCGCCTTGCCGTCGGCGGCGAGCTTGCGTGCCTGCTCGTCGTTCAGCCCCTCGGCGCGCGCCAGTTTCTGCGAGATCTCCTTGTAGCGGGCGAGATTCTTGTGGTTCTCGGGAGAGGTGAAGATGGCCATGATCATCGGCCGACCTTCCGCCGTCTTGCCGATGTCCACCAGCTTCATGCGGGTGGATTCCTGGGCCAGTTTCTCCCAGTAGCCTTTCAGTTGCGTGTAGTTCGCCAGCACGTAGTCGTCGCCGGCGTCGAACCCCAGGAACTCCTTGGGGCTCGTGATCTTCCCCTGCGCCAGCACGCTGGCGGCGAGGAGCAGGACGAGCAGTGGCAGCAGCACCGCCAGGCGCCGCATCAGTCTTGCATTCATCGACACACCTTCACGAGGGCGAGGTAACGATACCAGAATCCTGCCTCCCGAATCCTGTATGATTTTCCCCTATGACCCACACCGTCGCCGTCGACGCCCGCATCCGACTGTCCCTGCCGCGCACGAACGTGCTGGCCACGTTTCCGGACGGCCGAATTTTCGAGGCGCCCATTGGCACCCTGATTGCCGACGTCGTGCGCGCCCAGGAGGCGCTGGCGCCGAGCGCGTTGCCCGTTCAGAGCACGCCCTCGCCGACCGACGGCGCCCCCATCGTGGCCGTGATGGCCAACGGACGCCTCCGCGAGTTGTCGACGCCGCTGACCGAGGACGCCGAGATCGTGCCGGTGACGACGGCGGAGAGCGACGGGGTGCGGATATACCGTCGCTCGCTGTCGTTTCTCCTGATGACGGCCGCCGCGGAGGTGTTTCCCGGCGTTGTTGTGAGCATCGAGCACTCGGCGTCATCCGTCGGCGGCTACTTCTGCGAGGTCCAGGGGCACGATCCGTTCACGCAGGCCGAGCTCCAGCGGATCGAGGCGCGCATGCGGGAGATCGTCGCGGCCGATGCGCCGATTGTCAAGACGCCGATGTCGGTGGCGGAGGCGATGGTGCTGTTCCGCGAACGCGGCGAGGTGGAGCGGGTTCGGCTGATGGCTCACCGGGCGAAGGAGACGGTCGTGCTCCACACGCTGCGCGGCCGACAAAACTACTTCCAGGGCTACATGGTCTCGTCCACCGGCTGCCTGAAGTACTTTGCGCTCCACGCGTTGCTGCCCGGCTTCCTGCTGCGGTTCCCCCATCAGAGCCGGCCAACGGCGATTGGGCCGTTCACGCCGTACCCGCGGCTGTTCAGCGTCTTCGAGGAAGTCGGGCACCTGCTCAATCGACTCGGCATCCGGAGCGTGGGGGAGCTGAACGACGCGGTCTCGACGGGGCGCCTGCCCGAGGTGTCGCTGGTCGGCGAGGCGCTGCACGAGGCGCGCATCGCGCAGATCGCCTCGGACATCGCCGCGCAGGGCGATCGGGTCAAGCTGGTGCTGATCGCCGGGCCGTCGTCGTCGGGGAAAACCACGTTCTCCAAGCGGCTCGCGGTGCAGTTGCTCGCCAACGGGCGCCGGCCCTTTCCGGTGGGCCTCGACGACTACTTCGTGGACCGCGACAAGACGCCGCGGGACGCGAACGGGCAGTACGACTACGAGTGCCTCGAAGCGGTGGACGTGGCGCTCTTCAACGAACACCTGCTGAGCCTGATGGCCGGGCGTACCACCGATCTTCCGCACTACGTGTTCAAGACCGGCCGGCGCGAGACGGGGATCACCGTGACGCTCTCCCGCGACAACATCATCATCGTCGAGGGCATTCACGGGCTGAACCCGGCGCTGGTTCCGAGCCTGCCGCCTGAACGCATCTACAGGGTCTACGTGTCGGCACTGACGCAGCTCAACCTGGACCGCCATAACCGCGTGAGCACCACGGACTGCCGGCTGATCCGGCGAATCGTGCGCGACGCCGCCACCCGCGGGTACACCGCCACGCAGACGCTGCGGCGTTGGGATTCGGTGACCCGCGGCGAGAAGCAGCACATCTTCCCGTTCCAGGAGAACAGCGACGCCATCTTCAACTCGGCGCTGGCGCACGAACTGGCGATCCTGCGTCCCCTGGCCGAGCCGCTGCTGCTGCAGGTGAGGCACGAGACGCCGGAGTACATCGAAGCCAATCGTCTGCTGTCGTTCCTGCAGTGGTTCGTGCCGGGCTCGCCCGACCCGGTGCCCGACAACTCCATCCTCCGCGAGTTCATCGGCGGGTCGATCATGGAAAACCTCAGGCTGTGGCGGGAGCACACCCTGCAGCGCGCCGCTGCCGAGGAAGAATAGGCGATTGACGAGGACCGGCGACCTGAGGTCTTCTACAGAGAGGGCAAGGCGCCGAACGGGTGTCCTTGCGCAGGCGCAATGACGGGAGGAATGACGATATGCCGGATACGCCGACTCGCGAAGACGCCATCATGAGGCTCGCGGGCATGATCAAGGACATCCCGGTGGCGATGCTGACGACGACGGGCATGGGCCGGCTTCGCAGTCGCCCGATGGTGACGCAGCATACGGCCTTCGACGGCGAGTTGTGGTTCCTGACTGCGCGGGCGGCGGGGAAGACGGGCGAGATCCGGGACCGTCAGTTCGTCCACGTGACGTTCGTCTCGCCGTCCGACAACCGCTACGTCTGGGCGTCGGGTACGGCAGCCATCGTGGACGATCCGGCCACGATGAAGGCTGTGTGGCACGCGGGCTACCTGCCGTGGCTGCCCGGCGGGCCAGACGACCCCAGTCTGGCGTTGATCAAGGTTCGCGTGGAAGAGGCGGAGTACTGGGACAACACGGCTGGCCGGATGGTCCTGCTGAACAGCTTCGTCCAGCCGGGCGACACCTTTCGAGACGCCGTTCCAGGCATGGGCATCTGACGCGGTGACCCGCGGAACGTCCGGATGAGGCCGTCATGGAGTCTGACAACCAGTCTGTGGATCCGCTCCGTTCGAAGGCGACGGCGGTAGGGATTCCCGTCGGGCGCCGGCACATCTTCCTGTGCTGCGAGCAGACCAAGCCCAAGTGCTGCGACCTGGAGCGCGGGACCGCCGCCTGGGAGTATCTCAGGCGACGGCTCTCCGAACTCGGTCTCTCCGAGCAGGGCGGAATCCTCCGCACCAAGGCCAACTGCCTCCGCATCTGCGCTGGCGGCCCGATCGCCGTCGTCTATCCGGACGGCACGTGGTACCACCATTGCGATCCTCCCGTGCTCGAGCGCATCATCCAGGAGCATCTTGTCGGCGGCCGCCCCGTGGCCGATCATGTCATTCTGACGCACGCGCTCGGCGAGGCTCCGTCAGCCTGAGGCCTTGGCCGCCCTACCACTTCGCCTCAGACCCCCAGACGCTGTGCGGGATCGCAAAGACGACCATGGTGACGATCGTGGCCACGACCACGGCGACTCTGGCCTGTCGCCCGCCGCGCAACTGCACCGCGGCCAGGATCCAGGCCACGCCCGCGATGAGCATCTTGTTGTCGGTCAGGTCGTAGCCCCACGGGATGCCGGTCCAGTAGGCGCCAAACGCCAGCTTCTGGACGATGGGCCCGAGCACGAAGCCGCCGAAGACGAGCAAGGCCACCGTGAGGAAGCCCCAGGTGCGGGTGTTGCCGCCGCCAATCGCGGCGAACGCGGCTCGTGTCGCGAACAGCATCCCGAAGAACATGGCCGCGACGTGCGGAATCAGGATCCACGCCGGGACGTCGCCCTTGAATCGCGTTACCGCTGGTTTCTCCGGGAACGTCACCTGCTCACCGGCGCGCGAGAGCTTCACGCGGTACTCGAGCTTGCCGGCCATGGGCATCAACGGCTCGGGCGCAGGCGGGATGACCGTCTCGAGCACGTCTCCCTTGCGCGCCATCGACTCGATCCGCCAGGGGCCGCTGGTCGGAAAACGCCTCCATTCCACGGCGCCCGTCACCGAGGCATCGGCCACCGTCACCGTGACCGGCTGCCGCTCGGTGATGCTGTGTGATCGATCCAGCCGGAGCGCGATGTCCTGGCCGCCCAGGCGCACCGTCCCTCGCGCCGGGTAGGTCGGGCCGGTCGTCCACTGCCAGACGGCCGAGGTGAGCGTCAGGACGATCGCGATGGTCCACTGCACCGAGGTTCTGCGCATGATGGCTCTTATTTCTTGTCCGGGGCCTTGGCCGCTTCCGCCTTCTTCTTGAACAGCGGTGCCACGTCGCGCTTGCCGCGATCGAGGTAACTGACGCCCTTGTCCATCCACTCGGGACGCGGCCTGCCGAGCAGGTAGTGATCGAAGAACTCGTCCATGTGCACCGTCCAGTGCTTCATGTTGTCGCGGTTCCGCAGGCCGTGGAGTTCGCCGTTGTAGCTGAACATGTACGCTTCCTTGCCCAGCCTTCGCATCGCCGTGTTGAATTCGATCCCCTGGTACCACGGCACCGCATCGTCGGCATCGTTGTGGATCGTCAGGTACGGGGTGTGGATTCGCTTGACCCAGAAGATCGGCGAGTTCTCGATGTAGAGCAGCGGGGCGTCCCACGGCGGCGCGCCGATTCGGCTCTGCGTCTTCTCGTACTGGAACTCGCGCACCATGCCCGTGCCCCAGCGGATGCCGCCGTACGCGCTGATCATGTTCGAGACGGCCGCGCCGGCTTCGACGGCTGCAAACATATCGGTGCGGGTGATC
>JADGOB010000342.1 GCA_017883185.1 Acidobacteriota bacterium | reverse complement strand
CCCAGCAGGCGCTCGAGCACCATGAGCTGGGCACGATGGTGCATCTCGTGTTCTTTCACGCTGAGAAACATCTCGAAGCGGCTCTTCGTTGGCGGCGCCGCGCCTTCGGAGAACGTGACGAGCTGCGCGCGCTCAGCTTCCGGAACCGAGTCCAGGTACGACGCCCACGCCTCGCCGCTCGAGCGCAGCGCATCGAGGATCTGGGCCCTGGTCTGGAGCCGCTGCTCCTCCTGCTGGGCCTTCTGCATGTGCGCGCCCCAGTCGAATCCAACAAACGACGTCATCTTCCGGACGGCATGAAGGGTGTGGTACCCCTGGGTTGAGACCGCGATGTGCCGGAGCACCTCGGCCACGCTGCGAGAGTCGGGTGTCGGCCGGAAGCCGTACTGGTCCTCGGGGATATCCTCGGCGATCGCCATGGTGTTCTTGCGGACGGTGCGGAAGCTTGCGGCCAGTTCGTTGTTGCCGTAGTACGTCATGCGATGGTTCCTCCTTGGGCGCGGTCAGGCGCCTGGTCTCC
This sequence comes from Acidobacteriota bacterium, assembly GCA_017883185.1. Taxonomy (GTDB): domain Bacteria; phylum Acidobacteriota; class Vicinamibacteria; order Vicinamibacterales; family Fen-181; genus FEN-299. The sequence continues at coordinate 2,516 of JADGOB010000342.1, read as the reverse complement.
ACTCTACCATCCTCGCATCCGGGCGGCCAGGACGAGGGATGCGACGCGCGCTGCCGATTGTAGCGCGCGAGGATGCTCGTTCAGTTCCCGGAAGGCGTCGTCCTGCAGATCCTTGGTCAGGAGGACGCGGCATCGGCCGATGCAGTCGGCGGGCCGCGGTGCTATCATCCGGTCTGTGAGCATCATTGAACCGCTGGGTCGCATCGTGACTGACTATCGTCTCGATGCCATCTACGCGTTCGGAAGCAGGGCGGCCGAGGCACGGCAGGCGGTTGCGGAGGGGACAGGCCTGTCAATGGAGAACCGGTCCGATCTGGATGTCGGCGTCCTGCCGGAACCGGACGTCCACCTTGACGCGGCTCAGCGCGCCGACCTGGCGTCGGCTCTCGAGGACGTGTTCGTCCCGGCCCGGGTGGATCTCGTGGTCCTGCCCGAGGCGTCGCCGTTCCTGGCCCTCGACATCGTGACGGGCGAGCTGTTGCTGGCCCGGGACCCGGACCGCGAGGCGGAGTACCAGCTCTTCGTGCTTCGACGCGCGGGCGACCTCGCGCCCTTCGAACGGGCGCGTCGGGCTCTCGTGCTGGAAGGTGGCCGATGACACCGTCGGTCCTGAGCGCGCGGATCGTGACGGCCCGGCTCGCGTGGGTGCGCACGATGCTCGCCCGCATCCGCGCACTTCCCCTCGACACGGCCGACCTGTTCGCCGCAGATCCCCGGACGCCGGCAGCTGCTGAATCGTATCTCCGCCGCGGCCTCGAGGCCCTCATGGACCTCGGGCGCCACGTCCTCGCCAAGGGGTTCGCCGTCTCCGCCGCGGAGTACAAGGAGATCGCGACCCGTCTCGAGGAGGTGGGTGTCCTCGCCGACGCCGACCGTCAGGTGCTCATCAGGCTGGCCGGCTATCGAAACCGCCTCGTGCACTTCTACGACGAGATCTCGGAGCGCGAGTTGTACGAGATCTGTGCGACCGAACTCGGCGACGTCGAACGGATCGCCCGCGCGATCGCAGACTGGACGCAACGCCATCCCGAACGGTTCGACCAGCGCCTCTGAACGCACCAGTCCGGCGCGCTCACCGCTCATACCTCGAAGGCGCATTCCTTCTCGCGCGCCTTGTCCATCAGCGCCTCGAAGTGCGGGTCGCCGCGGAGGGGGGCGAGGAAGCGGTTGTGTTCGGACAGGAACCGATGGTTCGTGAATCCCCGCGAAATCGCATGACCCAGCCACTCGAGCGTCCGGTCGTGATCGCCGACACGCGCCAGGCTGGCTGCAATCACCGTGGGGTAGATCTCGTCTGTCAACGCAATGGAGCGCATGGCCACGCCGAAGTCGAGCAGCTTCGCCGTTCCGCGCGTGGTGAGGAAGATGTTCGCGGGCTTGATGTCGCGATGGAGGATACCCCTCGCGTGCGCCGCCTCGAGCGCACTGATGATCCGATAGCGGCCCACGCACATGCCCGGAGCGAGATTCATGGACGCCTAAGCCGGACGATAGGAAGCATAAACGGGGTCTCCGTTCGCCGAGTTAACCGAACACCCGTTAGCCGGACGAAAACCCCGTGAAAAACCTAGGAGGCATCATCATGTTTGAGGTCTGGGTAAGCGTCGCGCTCTTGGGCTTGTGGAGCTGCGTTGGAGTTATCTACAACAACAGTCGGAAGGCGTCACGGCAGTTGGATGAGGTCGTAAGGCTGTTGGCGGAAATCGCCGCGAAGAAGTAGGTTGCCCGTCCTTCGTTCGACGAACGGGCGGCGGGACCGTCATCACCCGTCTCAATTGTCCTGCCGGGCCTCGTCATCATCGGGTCCCGCGGGGATCGCCGACGCGCCGCTTTGGGGCTGTTCGCGACGGCATCGCACGCGCGAGCGTCTGGTCTGGCGCAGGTTCATTCGAGGGGTCGGCTAACACCGCGCTGGAGCCGTCGCGCCCACGGTCCGGGGTAACGTGTCGCCGAGGCGCGCGGCTCAGCGCGAAACGTTATCAGACAGCGTTGGCGCTGTCCGGAGGAACCGCTCCGCGGAGCCGCTTCGCCCAGGCACAGAAGACTGGCACACCGGCGCCCGTTTGGTTCACCGGCCCGTACGCTCGCGTAGCATGTTCAGTGGGCTCCGCGTGTGGCTCGGGAACACCCAGAACCATCCCAGGTCACGGCCCGCGTTCGGGTACTTGCGGTCGAGGGCGTCCGGCATCCACACCCCCGCGAGCCCCGACTTGCGGTCGGTCTGGTGCAGCGCTTCGGCCTTACGCAGCTGAGCGCGCAACTCGTCGCGGCCGATCTCGGCCAGCAGCGTGGAACGGTCCTTGTTACCCTTTCCGCTGCGCACGAACACCAGGCTCTGGTCGAAGTCGATATCCTTCAGCCGGAGTTCACAACACTCCGACACGCGTAACCCGCCGCCGTAGATCACTCCGGCCATGATGTGCGGGAGGCCGCGCATGGCAGCCAGCAAGGCGGCCGTTTCCGGGATGCTCAGGACGACTGGCAGGTGTTGGCCGGGCTTTGCCCTCGGCGTGAGC
>JADGOB010000341.1 GCA_017883185.1 Acidobacteriota bacterium | reverse complement strand
GTTGTCCATGCGCAGGGAGAGTCCCCGGCCGGCGTCCGCATCAACGCCGCCGAAGTGCTTGGCGAGGCCCTGCGCGACCGGCTGCAGGGCGGCGAAGCGGTCGCCCCTCTTGCAGACGTGGCGGCCCACCACCTCGCAGCTGTAGTGATCGACGGCGGTGAAGACCCAGCACATGCCCTCCTCGGCGGTCTGCACGCGCGTGCCGTCGGTGCCCCAGACGAGGTCGGGGGCGTCGGTGGTGATCGTGCCGTCGTGGGAGGCGCCCTTTCCCTGGCGCACGCGCACGCCGCGCGACTGAGCGAAGAGATGACCACGATCAGCGAGATCGCGCCGGACGTCTTCAGCATCTGCACCTACATCGAGCAGATCGATCTGCAGTTCCGCCAGTTCCTGATCCGCGACGAGCAGCCGCTGCTCTACCACACGGGTACGCGACGCATGTTCGAACGCGTACGCGACGCCGTCGGACAGGTCATGGACCCTTCGACGCTGCGCTGGATCGCTTTCAGCCATTTCGAGGCGGACGAGTGCGGGGCCTTGAACTACTGGCTGCAGGAGGCGCGGGATGCGCAGGCGGCGTGCAGCGCCAACGGTGCGTTGGTGAGCGTCGACGACTTCGCCTTCGGCAAGGCACGGCCGCCGGCGCGCGAACTTGCCGCCGACGTCCTCTGCGGCTACCTGCGCGCCCTCGCGCCCTACCTCCGGCCGCTCGCAACGAGTGAGGCCGCCGACCGCGCCGCCGAGGCGATCAGCTCGCCGGCCTGGCGCCGCTGCGGCCCTGGGTCGCCTTCGTCACTGAGGACTCGGGCCGGCGCAGCGCCGAGGCGCTCACGCGCACGCCGGGCAACCTGCCGCCTCTGCCCGCGACCGTGGTCAGCATCGACGAAGACAAGATCGACGGATGAGCGCGGCCGAGACGCCCGCGCCCCTAGGGAAAGTCTCCCCAGAGTCTGGCAAGGCCAAGGACAGGGCCGCAGCCGGGACCGACTAACTCCCCACGATGCGACCGAATTGGGCAACCCTACGGTACAGGAGCGGCCATTTCTCGCGGCCGCGCTCCGACGAACAGTTTGGTAGGCAAAACGGCGGGGAATGACCGCGAGCGAGGGGCATGGCAGGGGCGGCTGCGGGTCCGCCCGGCACAACGCAGGGAGGTATGGCACTCATGACCGGTCTGTACACACTGGCAAAGCTCGCCCTGATCGCAGCCGTGGTCGGCGCGGTGGACTGGCTGCTAATCGGCCTCTTCGAGTACAACTTCATCGCCGATATCTTCGGGTCCGGCTCACAATCGGTGACCTCGACGGGAGAGCGCATCATCTACATCGCCTTCGGCGTCGGCGGCATCATCGCGCTGCCGTTGCTGGCTGCGGGGGCGCAGCGTGTGGTGCCGGCGCGCAGCGACCGGCGTGTGGTGACGGCGCCCACCGACCGGGACGTCGCGCGCAACGACGAGGGGGCGGAGGAGCGCGATCTCGCGGACTACGCCGAGTTCCGCCACTACCAGGCGTGGAAAGCGGAGAAGGGCCGGCATGCCGATCAGGCCGACGTCGAGGCGGCGCAGGCAAAGCAGGACGAGCAGCCGATCGCCTGACGCCGCGAACGGAAAGTGGGGGCGAGGGACGGGTCCGTCGGCCCATCCCTCGCTCTGTCCCGCCTCAGGCAGCCTGGCGCGGAGGACCGGTTCGACAGGAAGGGCCACGTGCTGAGTGGCGCTGCCATCTGTAGCAGCACGGGCAGGCTTCAACCCTCGACCGCATTCGGCCTTCTGAGCCTTCTGGACGATCCCTCGACAGACCGTCTGCACCCTTCGTGCAACCCGAATCCGTGCTATTGGATGGGCGCAGATGGGACCCGACTGCACCCACGGGGACAGAAGCCGGCGGTCGTCGTCCGTCCTGTGCCATGTGCCGAACCTCCATGGACGGACCACGCAGAAGGCCGTAGGCTGCCGTGAGGGCCCTACGCAGACGACAGCAGCACGGTTCGACGTGCTCTATCCACGGCGCTGGGCAGAGAACGCCCTCCGCAGGGAGGAGCCGATGAGCGCATGCGGGGGGTATCGGGCCGAACCGCTCGGCGGCAACCGACAGATGGTTGCTGCGTCCGCAGCGGTCGGCCGGGAGAGCAACACGATCCACCTCATGACAGAGGTGGACATCACCGGGCCGAGGCGTCTCATCACCGAGCACCGCGAGCACACGGGCGAGAGGCTGTCGCTCACAGGCTACGTGGTTGCCTGCCTGGCGCGGACGCTGGCCGAGTTTCCGCGATTCAACTCCTTCCGCAGGGGCAGCCGGCTGATCGTGCTCGACGACCTCACGATCAGCGTCCTGTTCGAACGCGAGATCGACGGCGAGAACGTCCCTGAGCCAGTAGGCATTCAAGCGGCCAACCGAAAGACCCATCGTCAAGTCAACGACAAGCGGGGGCGGCGCAGCAGCATGCGAGCAGCGGCTCGGCTCGGCGTCGGGAACCGAGTGGATCCGGTTCATCCCGAGCTTCTTGCTTAGGAGCTTCGTCCGGCTGGCGTCTCGCAACATCGGCATGCAGAAGCGGTTCGGCGTCGTCGGGACGTACTACTAAGGACCTATCCCTGTAGGAACTGACAGAGTCGCATCGAATCCGCTGGTGAGAAGCGTGACGAACCACTCACCGGGAGGCTCTCATGGGACTCATCGACCGCGACGATGGCTGGCGCATCCCGGACTGGCTCTGGGAGCGCGTCGAGCCGCTCCTACCGCCACCGCCACCGCACCCGCTGGGCACTCACCGCCGGCGCATCCCCGATCGCCAGGTCATGAACGCCATCCTGCTGGTGCTGCGCACCGGCATGCAGTGGAACGCCCTTGCCGCCACGGGGATCTGCAACTCCAGCAGCGCCCATCGCCGCTTCCAGGAGTGGGAGCGCGCCGGGGTCTTCCATGAGATCTGGCGCCAGGGGCTGCTGGACTACGACGAGGTGGTGGGCATCGACTGGTCGTGGCTGGCCGCCGACGGCGCCATGACCAAGGCGCCGCTCGGCGGCTCGGCGACCGGCCCC
>JADGOB010000131.1 GCA_017883185.1 Acidobacteriota bacterium | reverse complement strand
GCTGCGCAGCCGCCAGCCCAGGGCCAGCGCGCGGGTGCACCCGGGGCCACGGCTCCGCCGTTCCGGAACTTCGCCGCCATCCGCGGTGACTTCCTCAAGGCCGAGGGGGCGCTCGGCGTCATCTCCACCACGGCGCGCGGGCACGGTCTCTACACGATTGGTGGCAACCGCGCGGCCGACCCGGCCGCCACGCTCCCGGCCATCTCGATCGCCGCGGAGCAGTACGGCCGGATCGCCCGGACGCTGGCCAAGAACATCCCGGTGACGATCGAAGCCGACATCAAGAACACCTACTACCCGAACCCCGCGGTCTTCAACGTCGTCGGCGAACTCCCTGGCACCGACAAGGCGGATGAAGTCGTCCTGCTCGGCGCGCACATCGACACCTGGCACGCGGCCACCGGCGCGGCGGACGACGGTGTGGGCGTCGCGGCGATGATGGAAGCCGTGCGCATCCTCAAGGCCACCGGCGTGAAGCTGCGCCGCACCGTCAGGGTGGGCTTCTGGGAAGGCGAGGAGCAGGGACTCCTCGGCTCGCGCGAATACGTGGCGGCACACTACGCGACGCGTCAGCCGCTCCCCGGCGCCCAGAATTCGCCTGGCGGCGGCCAGCGCGGGGGACCCCAGGGTCCGCTCGAGACGAAGCCCGAGTACGACAAGTTGTCCGTCTACTTCAACATCGACAATGGGACCGGCGCGCTGCGCGGTGTGTACCTCCAGGGGAACGATGCCGTCGCCCCGATCTTCCGGGAATGGTTGGAACCGTTCCGCAGCCTCGGCATGACGACGCTGACGACGCGAAATACCGGCGGGACGGATCACCAGTCGTTCGACGGGGTGGGGCTGCCCGGCTTCCAGTTCATCCAGGACGAGATCGAATACAACGCCGTCACGCACCACACGAACATGGACACCTACGAGCGGCTTCAACCGAACGACGTGATCAAGATGTCCACGATCGTGGCGGGCTGGGCGTATCTGGCGGCGAATCGCGACGAGAAGCTGCCGCGCAAGCCGGTGCCCGTGCCCGGGCAGGGCGGACGCCGCGGAGGGCAGCAGTAGAACGGAACAGGCAGCTCATTGAACCGGCGATGGCGATTCGGGGTCGAGCGACGCGAGTGGTCGCAGGCTCCGAATCGCCGACCGTCGCAGGCCGTGCCTCTTGGGTTCCGGCTCGACCGGGTCATGTCGGCGTCGGCGGAGAGGCGTCTGGCGGCGTCCGGATCAGCCTGGCCACGAGGGCGAGCAGCGCGACACTTGCCGCCGCCAGAATTCCCCAGAACAGTATCTTCGACGGCCAGGCGGTGACGCCCTGGTCGGTCCGCTGCTCGGGTTCCGCCGCGACCTCGGAAGCCTCCGCCCGGCTGAATCGCGACTCGAGCAGGGCCAGGTCGTAGCGCGGGGCAGAGAGTCCCGCGCGGCCGTACACCAGCCACACCTCGTCCTGCGTCTCGCGCACGAAGCGCAGCCGGTAGGTCCGAAGTTCGAGCCTCGGCCGCTCGATCGGCAACGGCCGGTTGTCGCCCTCATCCACCACGACCCGCCCGGTTGTTGCGCCGACCGTCGGCAGGCGCAGGATCAGTGGGGTCGCTGGCGTGTCGGGGTCGGCGTGCCGCCACGATCCCCACGCCCTGGTCTGCCAGCGTCCCGCGTCACGTCGGCGGGGATCGTCCTCCTTCACGACGACGGTCACCTCGCGTTCGAATACGCGGGAGTTCGTTTCCAGGATCAGGTCGCAGGGCGGCATCCCTGCAAGCGGGAATGTGATCGCGTGGACTGTGCGTTCCCGACCCCGACGCTGGCTGACGCCGTCCGAAACCTCGCGCTCGTCCACGACCACGAGCGGTGGAAGCTCGATGCGAAGCGGCACCGGGTCCTCCTGGAGGAGGTATGGCACCTGGAACCCGTCGCCGGTGATCAGGCGCACGTCGGCCAGGCGCGAGTGCGCCAGCACGGGGAGATCGAGGCGCAGCGATGCCACGCCCGGCGGCCCCGGGGGAATGCGGCGCTGGTGCTCGAACGAGGAGCGGTCAATCCGGGCACCACCCGGCAGCGGCGACGCCGCAGGCTGGGCGAGCGCGACCGGGACGAAGGCCGACACCAGGACCGTCGCGGCGGCGGCGGCCGCGACGAGCCGCGTGCTGTCCGAAGCTCCCCGCGTCATTCGCGCTTGTCTCCGGCCTTGGGCGAGAGCACGAACCGCTGCAGTACCACCGCCACCAAAGAGAGGCAGATGGCCAGGCCTACGAACGACATCACGCGATAGAGACCGTCAAGCCTCGCGACGTCCGAGAGGAATCCCTTGAATACCGTGGCGGCCAGCAGGACGAGGGCCGATAGCCGCGCGGCGTGCGATCGCAGCACGATGCCGGCCGACAGCAGGCACACGGCGAACACGGCCCACCCGAGCGTGTAGGTCAGATTCTGCGCGAGGCCCGCCGACAGGTTGAACGTGATCGTGGACCCGGTGGCATAGAAGTCGGCGATCTCGATGTTGAGCAGGATGAACAGCAGGATCGTGGCGGCGGCCGGCGCCACCTGCGCTCCCCGCAGCGGCGGGACGATCCCGTCGTCGGTCGTCGAGAACATCCAGCCGGCGGTGAGCATGGCGGCCGCGCACGTGAGATACGTGTAGAGATACCAGTTCAGGATCCGCACCTCGCTGCGCGGCTGGTAGATCAGCACCTCGGGGTTGAGTGCCAGCCGGACGAAGACGACGGCCAGGAGGCCGAGCGCGCACCAGAACAACCCGCGATGCGGGATCCGGCGGAAGAGCCAGGCTAGTGCCGCGCCCTCCAGCGCCCATCCAATCGTGATCCACTCCTTCTCGAGTTGCAGCGGGATGGCGACGGTGACGAAGGCGAGAAGCGAGCCGGCGACCAGCGCCAGGCGGCCGAGCGTCCGGCTGTCGGGTGGCTCGATTCGCAACAAGCCGACGAGCAGCACCCCGAGCAGGCCCGCCTGAAGGAGCGGCAACGTGCCAATCACGTCACCGTATCCGGCCGCGACCAGGCTGAGGCGAGCCACATGGAAGAACGAGGCGCTGGCCATCACGGCGGCGACATGGGGCGCAATCTCCGTCCCGATTCGTCGTCCGAGGACGAGAGGGTAAGAGAGGAAGAGCAGGTAGATCGGTGTCGCGAGGACCAGCGTCTCCAGCCAGTACGCCATCCCCGGGTGCGAGGCCTGCCAGATCCACGTGGCGGCCCACGTGAGGCCCGCGGCCGCGATGGCCAGCGCGTGCCACCGCATGACGCCGGCAAGCGCGAGGAGACCGACGAGGAGCAGGACGTGGAATGCCGTCAGCGTCGCGACACCTGGCGCGCCGGCCACGACCGACACTTCGACGAGGAGCACCTGCCCGAGCACGAGTGCAATGGCGGCGGCCATGCCAAAGCGGTCGCGGAGAGTCGGGTCCTCCACCCGGCGCGAGGCGAGTACCGACCAAGCGAGGCCGAGGGCCCCGACCAGGGCCGCGGCCACCATCGCAACGGTCGGCCAGGGTGCCAGGTTGGCGACCGAGGCCCACACGATCAGGATGACTTGTGAGAACCCGAGCGCGGCGGCGTGCAACTCGGCCCGTTTTGTGTACAGCGCCGCGGCGCCAATCGCGAGATCGACGAGCGCCACCATGGCGAGCATCGGCCAGGGCGGCATCGAGAGCGATGGTTGCACCGCGACGAACAGCAGGAAGAGATGGCCGACGAGCGCCAGCGCCATGCCGGCCTGCGTCTCGTCGCTCGCCGCACCCTGTTCGACGCCAACCCACAAGTGCCCGACGAGCGTCAGCATGGTGAATCCCGCCACCACCAGCAGCGCGGGGACTATCTGGGCCGTCAGCGCGCCGCTGACCCACCAACTGCCGAGCACCAGCCACGAGAGGATGCTGCCGCTGACGGTCAACCAGCGTAAGCGCGATGCCCTGCCCTCGACCATCAGCGCGACGTTCAACAGCCCGAGCAACACCGCGAGGCCCCAGAGCGAGGCCGTCGCGACCCGGTCACTCGACAGGAAGAACAACAGGGCGACGCTGAGCAGCAGCAGCAGCCCGCCGAGCCACGCGGGTGCCAGCGGCTTCTGCCATTTCCGCGCGACGACGGGAACGCCGATGAAGACGAGACCGAACAGGGCGTAGATCCCGAGCGCCGGGAGCAGCCGCTCATCGCTCAGGTGCCGCGAAGACCATGCGGCTTCTGCCGCCAGGGCGAGGAACGCGCCCACGAAATAGACGATCCCCTCCTCTTCAACGACAGCGAACGCGGCGCACGCGGCGAGGAGGACGAAGAGCACGGAGAACGGCAGAGCCGGCGAGGCGACGCTCGTTTCACCGCCGGCCAGGGCCGGGAACATGAAGAGCAGGAGCGGCGCCGAGTAGACCGCCAGCCGTGCGGAGCCGTCGAGACGACGCGGTCCGTGGCGAGCCGTCAGCCCCGTCACCAGGTAGAACACGACGAACAGCGCGACGAAGCCGAGGATGGCCGGGAAGCCGGGATTGTGCCGGGCGCCAGATGCGACGTAGTTCGTGGTGGTCCACGCGACGAACACCAGCAATGTCGCAATCCCGCCGACCATGTGCAGGATGGCCGGGCCGCGCCACAGCGCCACCGCGAAGAGCCCCGCATCCAGGCAGAGCAGGAATCCGAACAGCAGGGCCGAGTGCTCGCCGTAGGCTTGTGACGTCGCCATGAACAGCGCGAACAGCAGCGGCAGCGCCGCGTTCAGGCTTGCCGCTTCCTGGAACCAGGAGCGGCGCTCGGAGCCGGTTCCAGGGTCGAAGGCGCCGGCCCGTCCGGCCAGGCCGAGCGACGCGAAGCCCAGGATCGGAAACGCCAGGAAGACCGCGGCGGCGGCCGGCAGTTTGCCAGGCGTCAGGAAGGTCGCCACCCATCCCCACTGATAGATCGTGGTGAACACCAGGCTCACGCCGACCAGCGCCGGCCAGCGCTTTCGATACGCGACCCAGCCGAGGCCGGCGTTGAGCATCAGCAGGTAGCCGAACAACCCGAACGGGTTGCCCTGACCGCTCGACAGGAGCGCGGGCGTCGAGAACCCGCCGACCAGGCCCAGGAGGGCGATGAACACCGAATCGCGACGGATCGAGAGCAGCGCCGCCACCAGCGTCACGAGGGCCAGCAGCGCGAACGCTGTGACGGGGCCGACGAGCTGCCAGAGCCGGTACGAGGCGAAGAAGGTGGAGAAGAGGATGACAATTGCCGCGCCGTCGAGCGCGTTGGCCGTCACCGGGTACCGCCGGGCAGCTTTCAGCTCGCACGCGACGAGAAGGCCGACACCGACGGCGAGGCCGATCGCCATTCGCACCGGTGGTTGCAGCCACCCCTGTTGCATCGAATAGCCGAGGAAGAGGACGGCAGCGACGGCCAGCGCGATCCCAGCGACCCACGAGCCCAGCCTGACGCCGATCAGCTCTTCCCAGTCGAACGGGGCAGGCGCAGGTTCGGCGGGCCGCGAAAAAACCTCTCCGGGAGTGGTTTTCTCGGCAGCCCGGACGGGTGTCGCGGGTGGCGTCGGGGGCGCGGAAGCCACCGGGGGCACCGGGGGCGCTGGGGGAGAGGGAGCGGTCCGCAGGGGGATCGCCGCCGGCACGGCCTCGACCGGCGCAGTTGCCGTGAGCGGAGGCTTGACGGGCACCTGGGCTGGCGGCCGGGGCGCCGGCGGAGGCGCAACCGTGGATCGAGAAGTGGGCTCGGTTCGCTGCATGAGCGACGCGATTGCGCCGGCCACGTCCTGCTCCCGTTCCTCGAGAGCGGCCACCCGGCCGTGAAGGCGCCCAACCCAAATCAGCAGGCCAATCACCACCAGGAAGAGAAACGCCAGCACAGCGGCACCTCAGTTCTGCGGCTACCCGAGTGGCTCTGCGGCTACCTGAAAGATTGTCTCGCTGATGTTACCGGCTGGCGGGAAAAAAAGGGGGCCCCTTTCGAGGGGCCCCAAGGAGGAGGGTAGCTTCGGGTCTAACAGCAATATACGGCGGTCGCTTCATTGGCGCTTACATCCCTCGTCGAAGAAAGCCCACCTGCCTCGCCGAAAAGAACAGAGTAAGCGATCGCTTTCGCCCAGTCGTAGTAAGCTCAGAAGGTCTTTGTGTGTCTTCCGTCGGCGCCCCGGGCGGAGGCTGATTCAGCACCCACCGTCAAATTGTTCCGGATATCTTGCTCATGTCATTCAGACCCGGTAATGTTTTATCCCGTTGGATGGTTGTTTCGGCTTGCCTGGCCGCTGCCGCGATGCTCGCGGCCTGCGGCGGAAGCAGCGGTGCCCCTGCGCCGGGTGGCGGACCGGGAAGCGCTGGCGGACCCGGGGGCGGACGTCGTGGCGGGCCTGCGGTTGAGGTCAAGGTCACCACCGTCCAGCGGATGAGCATTCAGCGGGTGGTCGATCTGGCGGGCACCCTCCTTTCGCCTGACCAAGCCAAGGTCAGCAGCGAGGTTGCCGGCGTCGTCAAGCAGGTGCTGGTCGAACTCGGCACCGAGGTCAAGGTCGGTCAGCCGCTTGTCCGGCTCGAGCCCAGGGAACTCGAGCTTGCGCTGGCGCGGGCTGAGAGCGCGCTTCGCCAGACCTACGCGCAGCTCGGCATGCACGCCAACGTATCCTCCGACACGCCGCCGCCACCCGACGAGCAGGTGGCCGCCGTGAGGACCGCGATCGCCAACCTCGAGGACGCCAAGGCCGCGATGGCCCGGGCCGATGCGCTCGCCGCCCGCGGCATTCTGTCGCCCGTGGACCTCCAGGCGGCCCAGACGCGGCTCAAGGTGGCGGAGGCGGGCTACCAGGCCGCGTTCGACACGGCCCGCAGCTTGAAGGCCCAGCTCCAGGATCGTCGGGCCGCCTTCGATCTCGCGCAGAAGAAAGTGGCCGACACGGTGGTCAAGGCGCCGATCGCGGGTGCGGTTGTAGACCGATACGTCCAAACGGGCGAGTTCATCCCCGAGCAGACGTTGGTCGCGACCATAGTGCAGGTCAACCCGCTGAAGCTCCGGACCGGCGTGCAGGAACGCCATGCGGGCATCATCCGGCCCGGACAGCCCGTCGAGTTCCGGGTGGCGTCGTTCGGCGACACGGTCTTCCAGGGCAAGATCGCCTACGTCAGCCCGTCGGTCGACCAGACGATGCGCACATTCCAGGTGGAAGCGCTGGTGGACAACGCCGACCGGCGCCTGAAGCCCGGGTTCTTCGCCAAGGGCGTGATCCTCACGACGAAGGACGAAGCCGTGCTGGCGGTGCCCGACACGGCGCTCTCCACGCTGGCGGGTGTCTCGTCGGCCTACGTGATCCGGAACAACAAGATTACCCAGCAGCAGGTGACGCTGGGTGTCCGCCAGGGCAGCCTGTGGGAAATCGTGGACGGCCTGAACGGCGACGAGACACTCGCGAACAGCCGGCTCAATGAGCTGGCGACCGGCATGAGCGTGCGGACGGGCGCCGGTGCGGACGGCGGCAGGCGAAGCGGCTCCCCGCGCGGTCAGGGCGGCAGGCAGGGTGGCGGTCGACGTGGCCAGGGCGGCCAGCGGGGAGGCGAGTAATGACACTCGCGGATGTCAGCGTCCGGCGACCTGTTTTCGCGGTGATGATGAGCGCGGCGCTCCTCGTGCTGGGCTGGTTCTCGTACCGGGGACTCGGGCTCGACCTGATGCCGAAGACCGACTACCCGACGGTCACGGTGAGCGCCTCGCTGCCGGGGGCGAGCGCGGAGGAAATCGAGACGACGGTCACCAAGCCGATCGAGGCGGCCGTCAACACGATCAACGGCATCGACGAGCTGCGGTGCAGCTCGAGCGTGGGCTCGGCGCGCTGCACGATCACGTTCGTGCTCGAGCGCGAGATCGAGGCCGCCACGCAGGACGTGCGGGACAAGGTGGCGGGCATCCACTTTCCGCGCGACACCGAGCCGCCCGTCGTCAATAAGATGGACCCCGATTCGGCGCCGGTCCTCACCATTGTCGTGTTCGCGAAGCGGGCGCCGAAGGAACTGACACAGATCGCCGACACGCAGATCAAGCAGGTGCTGGAGACCGTCCAGGACGTCGGTGAAGTGAGCCTGATGGGCAACCGCCGGCGCGAGATTCGCATCCTGCTGGACCCGACGCGCCTCACGGCCTACGGGCTGACGACGGCCCGGGTGTTCAGTGCCGTGGCAAGTCAGAACATCGAGACGCCCGGTGGCACGTTCGTGACCGGGCCGTCCGAGATCGCCATGCGCACGATGGGGCGGCTGCGGGACGTGAAGGACTTCGAGCGGATCGTGCTCTCCTACGTCACCGGCTCGGTGATCACGGTCGGCGACGTGGCCCGCGTTACCGACTCGAACGAAGAAGTCCGCAGCCAGACCCGGCTGTGGGAATCCTCGATGGGCAAGGACGCCTCGGGTGAGAACGCTATCTCGCTCTCGATCCGCAAGCAGTCGGGCACCAACACCGTCGAGGTCGTGGACCGTGTCCTCGCGCGCCTCGAGCGCATCAAGGCCACGCTGCCGACCGACATCAGCGTCCGTCCGACCCGCGACCAGTCGCGGTTCATCCGGAAGTCGTTCGAGGAAATCCAGCTCCACCTGATCATCGGCGGCCTGCTCGCGGCGTTCGTCGTCTTCCTGTTCATCAGGAACCTCCGCGTCACCTTCATCGCGGCGCTCGCGATCCCGACGTCGATCATCGGCACGTTCACGGTGATGAAGGCGCTGGGGTTCACGCTGAACAACATGACGATGCTCTCGCTCTCGCTGGCGACGGGCATCGTTATCGACGACGCGATCGTCGTGCTGGAGAACATCTTCCGGTACATCGAGGAGAAGGGAGTCTCACCGAAGGAAGCCGCCATGAGGGCCACCGGCGAGATCGGCCTGGCGGTGATGGCGACGACGCTGTCGCTGGTGGTGATCTTCCTGCCCGTGGCGTTCATGACGGGCCAGGTGGGCCGCTACTTCTACAGCTTCGGGATCTCGTCGGCTTCGGCCATCCTGCTCTCGATGTTCGTCTCGTTCACGCTGACGCCGGCGCTGTGCGCTTACTGGCTGCGCCCGTCCGACGCGGCGCAGGGGCACTCGACGCAGTCGAAGCAGCGGGGCGCGTACGCGTGGGTGGATCGGCAGTATGGCCGGATGCTCGAATGGTCGATGGTACACCGGGGCCTGATGCTCGCCATCGCGGGCGGCGTGACGCTGTCGGCCGGGCTGTTGTATCCGTACGTCGGCAAGGAACTGGTGCCCGACGACGACCAGAGCGAGTTCAGCGCCAACCTGCGGCTGCCGAGGGGCACGAGCTTCAGCCGGACGCTGGAGTACGTGACGCCGATCGAGGGCGAACTGCGCCGCGCGCTGGGCGACAACCTGGAAGCCTTGATGGTGTCGATTCAGAACGGCAGCTCCAACTACTCGATCCAGCTCACGCCGATCAACGAGCGCAAGCAGTCGCAGCTCGAGCTGATGCAGGTGGCGCGCCGCGTGTTGAGCAAGTACCGGAACGCGCGCACCAGCGTGTCGGGCGGCACAGACATCTCGGGCGCGTCGAGCGCGGGCGGCCGCGGCGGCGGCGGCAGCACGAACCGGCTGACGATGATCATGCAGGGGCCCGACGTCGAGGAACTGCAGAAGCTGGCGTACGCCGGCGAAGACCTCAAGGGCACGATCCAGGCGCCCGGCGAAGGCACGTTGCTGGCGAAGATCCGCCAAATCGACGGGGTGACCGACTCGGATACGAGCTTCGAGCCGACGCAGCCGGAACTCCGCATCAACATCGATCGTCAGCGTGCCGCCGACATGGGCGCGCCACTGGACACGGTCTCCTCGACGATGCGGACGCTCGTCGGCGGCGAGGAAGTGTCGAAATTCAAGGACGGCGACGAGCAGTACTCGGTCATGTTGCGGCTCGACGACCAGTTCCTGACCGATCCGGGGGCGATGGGCGACCTGTTCGTGCCGGCGGCCGGCGGCCGCCTGGTGCGTGTGAACGAGGTGGCCTCCCTGAAACTCGGTAACGCACCGGCCTCCATCGACCGGTACAACCGGATGCGCCAGATCTCCGTCAACGCGAACCTGGACCGTCTGAAGATCACACTGGGCGAGGCCATCAGCCAGGCGCGCGCCAAGGTGGGCGAATTGCCCCTGAAGGCCGGCTACCAGGTGACGTTCGGCGGCAGCGCCAAGACGCTCAGCGAGGCGGGCAGCGACTTCGCCCTGGCCATCTTGCTGGCGGTGGTCTTCATCTACATGGTGCTGGCATCGCAGTTCAACAGCTTCATCCACCCGCTCACCATCATGACGGCGCTGCCGCTGAGCCTCCCGGCCGGGTTGCTGGCGCTGATGGCGTTCGGCATGACGATCAACGTCTACAGCGCCATCGGCCTGATGATGCTGTTCGGGATCGTGAAGAAGAACTCGATCCTGCAGGTGGACTACACGAACACCCTGCGCGCCGAAGGCCTCAGCCGGCACGACGCGATCATCCAGGCGAATCACGTGCGGCTGCGTCCGATCCTGATGACGACGATCTCGATCGTGGCAGGCATGCTGCCGATCGCGTTCGGCCGCGGGGCCGGGGCGGGCTCGCGCGCCTCGATGGCGGTCACGATCATCGGCGGGCAGATATTGTGCCTGCTGCTGACGCTGCTCGTGACGCCGGTCGTGTATTCGTATTTCGATGGATTGCGCGAGGCGAAGATCACCGGCATCGTGGCGACGCTGTGGGGCAAGACGCGACGTCGTCAGGCCGCCCCGACGCCGGTGCCTGCGGTGGTTGAACAGCCGGAGATGTAGGGAAGAAGGCGGGAT
>JADGOB010000130.1 GCA_017883185.1 Acidobacteriota bacterium | reverse complement strand
CTGTGAGTTCAACAGACTTTCAGGCCCTGGAAGATCCGGGGCACGAGGACCTTGATGCCACAAAGACCCCGATCAATTGTCGCCGCCCTCGCCCTCGCCACGACCTTCGCGACGTCCGCGCTCCTTGGCGCCGGCGCCGGCCAGGACGCCGCGAAGGTGAGGTGAAGGCCAAGGAGGAAAAGGATAAGGAGGTGAAGTGGCCGACCGGGACCAGCGTCGCCCCTGACGAGAAGATCGCCGTCTTCGTCAGGCGCTTCGATCTCTACACCATGGACGTGGAGAACCTGAAGAAGGCCATCAAGGACCCCAGGGACCCCTCCATCGTGGAGACGCGCCTCACCGAGGACGGTGAGGAGTACTACGCCTACTCCCGACACCTGACCGACGACGACAAGGACCGGCTGCGCAAGGAACAGAAGAAGGAAGAGAAGAAGGACGAGAAGGCCACCGAGAAGAAGGACGAGCAGACCAAAGAGAAGGAGGCCAAGGAGGCCAAGGAGAAGGAGGCCAAGGATACCTTCGAACCCCGCGTGCCGCCATCCGGCCTGGCATGGAGCCAGGACTCGAAGAAGTTCTCGGTCGAACGGCAGGATTCCCGCAAGGTGAAGGACCTGTGGGTTATCGACTCGCTGGCCCAGCCTCGGCCGAAGCTGGAGACCTACCGCTACTCGATGCCGGGCGAGGACCTGTCCCTGGAAGAACTCCTGGTCTTCGACCTCGCGAGCCGGCAGCGCCTCAAGGCCAAGGCCGACGCGTTCAAGGACCAGCGCCTCTCGATCCCGACCCGCCGGGTCGCCGAGAAGGAGCGCAGGGAGAGGGACGGCACGCCCAACCCCGTGGCGTCTTCGCAGTGGGCCCTGGCCGGATCGGATTCCTTCATCATGATCCGCCAGAGCCGCGATCTAAAGCGACTGGACATCTGCCGCGTCGATGCCAAAACGGGCGACACCACGGTGCTGGTGGAAGAGCGCCTGAACACGTACATCGACAGCAAGCCGATCCGCTTGCTCGAGGGCGAGAAGGAGTTTCTGTGGTGGTCCGAGCGGGACGGGTGGGGCCACTGGTACCTGTACGGCATTGACGGGACTCTGAAGAACCAGGTCACGCGCGGCGAGTTTGTCTGCTCCACCATCACCGGTCTCGACGAGAAGACGCGCACGCTCTACTTCACCGCCAACTACCGCGAGGCCGGCGAGGATCCCTACTACGATCACCTCTACCGCGTGTCGCTGGACGGCAGCGGCCTGAAGCTCCTGAATTCCGGCGACGCCAATCACGGCGCGGCGATGCCGGAGCACACGCGCTTCTTCGTGGATACGACGAGCCGCGTCGATCAGGCCGAGTACTTCTGCAAACACCTGCTGGGTGAAGCCCGCGATGACGCCGACATGGTCGAGGTCAACAGGGAGCAGGCCCAGCGCGGGGACCGGCGCGGGCACCCTGACGGCGGGGAGGAGATTCGGAAGTAGGCGGTTATTTCGCCACCACATCCATCGTCCGGAGGACCGGATAGAACTCGGGCGCGGGCGTGCCGCTCAGCACCGGGTCGAGGATGTTCCACGCCATCAGCCCGTCGTCGGAACGCGGGTCGAACAGGAGGAATGCCAACCGCGCCAGCGGTTGGTCCATCTGAACCACGATCGATCCGGCCGGCAGGGTCTGCTCGGTCGCTTCCCACTTGCCAGTCAGCGTTCTCAACTTGTGGGTGCCCTGATACTCCCGATCGGCGAGCGTTGAGGACTCGATTCTGAAGCGCTCGCCCTTGATCGTCTGCTCCGCCTCGGTGCGGATGAACTTGATGCCGTGCGCCTCGAGCCTGTCCACGACACTGGCCATGACGCGGGCCGATGCCGACCCGCCCGTTCCGGGTCGCATGCCGGGTCCGGGTGTCCCCGCAGGCGGTGCGGCGGGGGGGGCGCTCGGGAGGGCGGCGGCGGGGGCGCTGGCCGGCGTCACCACCAACGGCAGCAGGTAGGCGCGCGGTGCCATGCTGGTTTCGGTGGGCGCGGTCGTGCCGAAGTGGGGCATGATCTCGGTCCGCTCTCCGCCCGGGACGCGGCGGCGGATCGGACGGTCGGGCACGTACGGATTCCGCTCGGCGACGGTCTGGGCGAACACGACCGGCACTGGCGCGGCCCCCTTGACCAATTCCTGGCGAACCGCCAGTTCCTTGCCGATGACCGACTCGCCGTCGGCGGTCGCGACTGCACGTCGGACCGACTCTCCGCTTTTCACGACGTAGTCGAGCACCTCTTCGAGGAACCAGTAGTTGGCCTTGATGCGGTCCTCGAACGACGCGTACGAGTAGGTCTCGACCAGGATTCCGAGCCGGTTGCGGACGCCGAAGTAGGTTGACGTATAGCGGGCCTTCGCCAGATCGCCGTCCGACCCGTAGGACCGCTCGGCGCCCCGCGCGACGCCGCCGTAGTAGAAATAGTCCCAGCCGTGTTTCGCCTTGATGGTCTTCGTCACCGATGGCAGCAGGCTATCGCGGAGCAACCCCGATGTCGCCTTCGAGTCATTGGGATTGAGCGACGTTTCGTAGGTCAGGTAGAAGCCGCTGTCGGCACTCCCATCGGTCGTGTGCAGGTCGATGGCGACATGGGGGTCGTACCGGGTCAGCAGCATGGCCATCGAACGGGCCTCTGGCGTTTCGAGCTTGGTGCAGTCGCGGTTCAGGTCGAGGTTCTGGGCGTTGGCGCGCTGCCCCATCCCCCCGATCGGCCCATTCTGGCTTCCGCGGTTTGCCACGCTCACCCGCTCGTTGCCATCCGCGTTGTAGATCGGGCCAATCAACAGGACCACCGACTTGAACCAGTCAGCGCGTTCGCCCCTGGCGATGGACCGGAGCAGCCAGAGCAACGCCTCCTTGCCCTCGACCTCGCCCGCGTGGATGTTCCCCTGCAGGTAGACCCGCGTCTTCCCGGTCGCCAGCACCTGTTCGGGCGTTGCTCCCGGCGCGCCGATGATGGCGAGCGGCAGCGGACGGCCTTCGAAGGTGTAGCCGAAGGTCGTGAGGTGGATCTGGGGCGACGCGGAGGCCATCGCCTTCATGTACGACATCACGTCGGCGTACTGGCTCGTCTCGGCGAAGTTGCTGGCTTCGGGACGGGTCAGCAGCGCGGTCTTCTGGCCGGCGGACGGTCGGGCTGCCGGCGCGGCTGACTGGGCGGCCGCAAGACCAGCCCCCTGGAGCAGCAGGACACCCGCCAGCAGCAGTCGGGTGGAGATCGCAACGAATGGCGACTGTGTCATCGGACAGGTTCCCCCACAATCCGGCCGAGTCGTAGCCGAAGAGGCTCGACCGACTTGTTAGCGGCCTTCGGCCCACAACCACGATCTCGCTTTCGGGATGTCGAAGACTTCATCCGAAAGGGACGACGCCGAATCAATGCCGGTGAGTCTAGCAGAACGCCGCCAGAATGGCGCGCCGGGGGGACCAGCCGGCATCCTCGATGTGTTTCACTCGTAGAAGGCCCCCGTACGCTGGACACCGCCCGCCAACAGCTCCTGAAACGCGGCGTCTTTCACTGATTCCGCATCTCAGCCCGTCCCGCATGTTGGGATGGGTGATCCGACGACATGTGTGGTATTGACCGACGCGCGGAACGCGCCCTGTTCCTGCGGGCGGCGGGCGTGGAGGGGTGAGCCGCCGGCGTCAGTGCGCCTCGCCGGTGTCCGGTTCGTGCTGGAACTCGCCGAGCGAGATCGGCACTGCGACCTTCAGCATCAGGGTGAAGACGAGGAAGCCCACGGCGAACACCCCAGCCGCGACGCGCAACTCGGTCAGCGACGGTACGTATTCGTAGATCTCGCCGAGCGCGTCCGGCGTGAGCCCAGGGATGATGAGTCCCATACCCTTGTCGATGTAACAGCCCGCGTACGTGGCCAGGCAGCCCAGGTTCAATGTCACCCAGTGCCGGCGCCCTGCCGGGATGATGAACAGCAGGAATGCCGACAGGTTCAGCGCCACGGCCGTCCACGCATAGGGCACGAGCGTCCGGTGCTCGCCGAGCCCAGAAAACCAGTAGCGCGTGTACAGCAGGTGCTGCGTGTCGGAGTAGTACTCCTTGAACGCCTCCGCCCCGTGCAGGAACAGGTTGAGGAACAAGGCATAGGCCATCAACTCGGCGATCTTCGAGATGGCCTGATCCTGGATCTCGAACCGCGTGAAGCGGCGGAGCACCTGGAAGAGGATCAGCAGGATGGCGGGCCCTGAGCAGAACGCCGACGCGAGGAACTGCGGCGCCAGGATCGACGAATTCCAGTAGGGCCGCGCGGCGAGGCCGTTAAAGAGGAACGCCGTGACCGTGTGGATGCCCACCGCCATCGGGATCGACAACAGCACGAGCGGCACCACGATCCGCGTGTCGTAGTGCCGGCCGTTGAACGCCCGGTAGAGGATGTGCGTGGCGACGACGAAGTTGATCGCAAAGTAGATGTTGAGCACCAGCACGTCCCAGGCCAGGATCGACCGCGGGAAGTTCAGGTGCCCCAGGCCCGGGATCAGATGCCAGAAGCGATCCGGCCTGCCGATGTCCACCAGCACGAAGAGCAGGCACATCAGGATCGCGCTGACCGCCAGCAGTTCGCCGTAGATCACGATCTCGCGGATCGGCTTCCAGTCGTAGATATAGGCCGGGATCACGAGCACCACCGCGGCGGCCGCGACGCCGACCAGGAACGTGAAGTTCCCGATGTAGAACCCCCAGCTCACCTGGTCGCGCATCGCGGTGACCACCAGGCCCTCCGACACCTGCCGCGCGAAGGCCAGCGCGCCGGACACGATCAGGACGGCCAGGAAGGCCAGCCAGGCCCAGTAGGCGGCGTTGCCACGCCGCACCAGGCGGAAGCTCCCGGCCACGAAACGGGGAAACTGGCTCACGATGCTCACGGCGTCCTCACGTTCCGTAGAAGTAGAAGAACTTGGGCATGGTGTTCAGTTCCTCCTTGAGGACGAGCACCCGCTTGTTCTCGATCACGTACCGGATCTCGCTCTTCGGATCCAGCAGGTTGCCGAACTTCCGCGCACCGACCGGGCACACCTCGACGCACGCCGGGTAGCGCCCCGCACGCACGCGCTGGATGCAGAAGGTGCACTTCTCGACGACGCCCTTGGGACGCGGCCGGTTGCCCAGGTAGTGCGTCTTCGTGTTCAGGTGGTCGCGGGGGATGGTCGGCTCGGCCCAGTTGAAGTGCCGCGCGCCGTACGGGCACGCGGCCATGCAGTAGCGACAGCCCACGCACCAGTCGTAGTCGATGACGACGATCCCGTCCGGCTCGGTCCAGGTGGCGCCGGTCGGGCAGACTTTCGTGCACGGCGCGTTCCGGCACTGCTGGCACGCCACCGGCACGTAGAAATGCCCCTCCTCCGGAACCTCCGCCGGCTGGTAGTAGGGATCGGACTCCGAGAAGTCGATCCCCTTTTCCTTGTTCATCCCGAGGACGCGGATCCACTGCACCTCGGGGTCGCGTGACTGGTTGTTCTCCTCGACACATGCGTAGACACAGCGCCGGCAGCCGATGCACCGCGACAGGTCGAGCGCGTACGCGAAGGTCACGCCCTCGATCGGCGGGGTATCCGCCACGACGACCGCGGTACCGAACCGCTTCGTGTAGTCCTTCTCGAGGTCCTCGAGCAGGGCAGCCAGACGCTCCCGGGACAGCTCGCGCAGGCGCTTGGGGCCGCAAGCCGTGAGAATGAATCCGGCGGCCGCCGCTGCCGCCACCGACGCGAACTGCCGGCGCGAGACGGGCGGGGGGCGTTTCTCGGGGTCCATCGACATCCTCCGGTCTACTTGGCGGCCGACGGCCGCGCCGGGGCCGGCTTGGGCGTCACCGCGCGAAACCGCGGCTGGTGCGGGTTGTGGCAGTGCGCGCAGAGCAGGTACCCCTTGTGCCCGTTCCACTCGCCCGTCCGGCGCCCGTGGACGCCGGCGCGCCAGTCGCGCAGCTTCTCGCCGTGGCACTGACCGCAGAGGAGGTACGACTGCTCGAACGGGACCTTCTCCCCGCTGGCCAAGTGGAGCCAATCCCGGTTGTCCGGGTCGTGGCAGTCGAGGCACCATCGGTGCTGCTCATCGTGCGTGAGCACGATGTCGCCGTGCATGTCGGCGAGCGGCCGGCGCACCCGGTTGACCTTCAGGCTCGCGTGGCAGCTCGTGCACGGGAAAATGCCATCGGTGAACGGGGGCGGTGGAACCTCCACCCGCTCTTCAGCGGGGGGGGGGCCGGCACGCGGCAGGGGCGCCGGCGAGGGATGCTGGGCGAGCGCCACAGGCGCCGCGGCCGATGCGACCAGCGCCAGCGCCAGCGCCATCACGTACAACCCTCTCATGGTATGCCCCTCGTCAGGCGCTGCGGTGATCGACGACCCGCTGAACCTCGCGCAGCCACATCGCCTGGAACACCTGCAAGCGCTGCCCGATCACCGCGGCCAGGTTTCGCGTCACCGCGTGGCCCGCGTCGGGACGGGTCGCGAAGTAGTCGAGCAACGCCGCCCGCGAGAGGCCGAGCAGTTCGGTCTCCACCAGCGCAGTGGCTTTCAGGGTGAAGCGGTGCGGCGGGATGAGCGCCGACCAGCCCACCGTCTGACCGGGTTGCCGCTCCTCGACCAGGACGTCCTCGTCCCGCCCGCCAACCTGCAGCGGGAGCGTCAGCGCCACCCGGCCTCGCTCGACCAGGAACAGCGTGTCGGCGTCGTCCCCCAGCGAGAACAGCACGGCGCCGCTCTGCAGGTGAACCCGCGAACCGAGGCTGAGTATCGCCGCGGCGTCGCTCTCGGCGACGCCGCGAAGGAGCTCAGGCAGACCGCTGGTCATGGCGTGTCACCTCTCAGTGGGCGAGCGGGGACATCGTGCGGCTGTGGAGCGACGCGCTCGACGGCTGGTTGATGAACGACTCGGCCGCCGCCTGTTCCAGCCTCACGTGCCGCTCGATCTGCAGCAGGAGCACGTCGAGTGGAACCGGCTGGTGCGGCGGGAGCCCGGTGCCGGCCGCGAAGAACCGTGGCGTCCCCATCGAGACCGTCAGCGGGGGGGGCCTCCGCCGCCTTCGCCTGGATCTCGCCTCCCGCCCGACCAGGCTCGCCTCGAGTCGCCGCCCCGAACGCCAGCGCTGCCGCCGCGACGCCGAGCATGCTCAAGCACAAACCCATCAGGAACATCTCCATCTCGTCCCTCCCTGTCGCCTCAGCCATAAGCAGATTCGGTGCCAGCGCAACCTCGCCGGATCGCGAGGGAATTGCGACAGAGACCCGCCTCCTTTCGGCTGCTACTGCCAACCTGTCAGGCCAGGACTGCCGAACCGTCAGGAGGGGGGCCGGCTGGATCACCCGTTGACCCCTGAGACGGAACCTGTCAGTATTCCGGCGTTCCGCCCACAACTCCATGAGCGTGCGCTTCAGCGGCATGACGGTCGGCCTGGCTGCGGGAATTACGATTGCCGTCGCGGCGGTGTGCGGTGGCGGGGCGTACGTGTACTCGCTCCATCATTTCCAGAGCCTGCTCGACACCGCCCGGACCACGGCCCTCGCCGAGGGCGAGTTGATCCGCGCGGCGCTCGAGCACCAGATGATGGAGAACGACCGCAGCCTGATCGCGCGGATGATCCAGACGTTTGGCGCGCAGCCGCGCGTCGAGCAGGTCGTGTTGCTCGACCGAACGGGCACCGAACGCTACTCAAGCGTCCCGCCAGGCTCGAACACGGACCTGTCGTTCGGCTCGCCCACCTGCCAGGCCTGCCACCAGTTCCCGCCCGACCGGCGCGAGCAGACCCGCGTCATCGAGACCCGCGGCGGCACGGTCCTGCGGACGGTCGTCCCGTTCCGCAATCGCGAACCGTGCCACGCCTGCCACGACCCGGGTCGGCGCATCAACGGGGTCTTGATCCTCGACATCAACGTCGGCGAAGTGCGCGAGTCGATGAACCGCGACCTCCGGTGGATGGTGGCAGGAACGGGCGGGATCACGCTGCTGCTCGTGACGACTATCGCCCTTGTGGTCCGCTTCGTGGTCATCCGGCGCCTCCAGAAGTTCGAGACGGCAGCCCGCCTGATCGCGGCCGGCGACCTGGAGCGCCGGGTGCCGGCCGGCGGGTCGGACACCATCTCGTGGCTGGCCCGCGAGTTCAACGCGATGGCGGACTCGGTCACGGGCCTGCTCGGCGAGGTGCGCAGCCAGCGCGAGCGCCTCGAGACGATCATCAACGCCGTCGACGACGGCATCGCCGTCCTGGACGCGGATCGGAGGATCGTCGCTGCCAACGACGCGTTCATCGCGAGGACGGGCCGCTCGCGGGCGCAGATGGTGGGCTGCAACTGCCGCGAGGGCGCCGCGGGCTTGTGCAACGAGCGACACTGCCTGACGCAGGAGTGCCTCGCGTCCGGCGAACGCCAGGTACGCATCTGCGAGCGCCAGGCGGACGACGGGACGTCGTCATGGGAGGAGGTCCACGCGTCGCCCATCCTGGCGGCGGGAGGCGGCGTGTCGCACGTCGTCGAAGTGTGGCGGGACATCTCAGACCGGCGGGCGGCCGAGGCTCGCCTGGCCGAGTCACACCGCCTCGCATCGCTCGGCCTGCTCGCCTCCGGTTTCTCCCACGAGCTGAACACACCGCTCGCCACCGTCCTGACCTGTGTCGAGGCGATTCTCCGCGAAGCCAGGACCGGTCCCGACCCCGCGCCGGATGCCGGCGCCATCGCCGAGAGCGCGGCCATCGCGCGCGATCAGGTGCTCCGCTGTCGCAGCATCACGCAGCACTTCCTCCGCCTTTCCCGCGGGGAGGCCTCGCCGGGAGACATCGTCGATCTCCAGGGCGCGATCGCCTCAGTGGAGCGCCTCATCGCGCCGACCGCGCGCGATCACTCGGTTCGCGTCGAGGTGGAACCGTCCGCCAACGTCTCGCGGGTGCGCGCCGACGAAGCCGAACTCCAGCACGCGCTGACCAACCTGATCCTGAACGCCATCCAGGCATCCCGGCCAGGCGGGCGGGTGGTCATCAGGACCGTGGACGGGGACCCGGTCCGCATCCAGATCGAGGACCGGGGTTGTGGCATCGCGCCGGAACACCAGAAACGAATCTTCGAGCCGTTCTTCAGCCTGCGGAAGGGTGGCACGGGACTCGGGCTGTTCCTGTCGCTGAACTTCGTTCGGCGCTGGGGAGGCGACATCCTCGTCCGGAGCGAGCCAGGCGCCGGCGCCACCTTCGAGATCGTGCTGCCGCCCCTGCAACGCGCGGTGGTCCAGGAAGACGCATGACCAAGTCCTATCCTGCGATCTTCCTCGTTGACGACGACGACGTATTCCGCATGGTGATCGGCGGCGAATTGAAGCGACTGGGCTTCGTCGTGGCAGGAGCCGGATCGGGCGCCGAGGCGATCCAGCGGGTTCCCGAGCTCGAGCCGGATGTCGTGCTGCTCGACCTCCAGTTGCCGGACGTCAGCGGGCTCGACGTGCTGAAGGCCATCCGGGAGCGATGCCCGTCGACCGAAGTCATCATGCTCACGGGTCACGGATCGATCGACACGGCGATCGAGTCGATCCGAATCGGGGCGTTCGACTACGTCGTGAAACCCTGCCCGCTGGCCGAGCTGGAGATGCGGATCCACCGCGCGATCGAGCGTCAGGCCCTTCGCCGCCGCACGAACCTCCTCGAGCGCGCCCTGACGCCCGCCGACCCGGGCGGCTCCTTCGTGGGCGAGAGCCTCGAGTTCAAGGGCCTGCTGGCCCTGATTGATCGCGTCGCGCCGACCGACTCCACGGTGCTGATCACCGGCGAGACCGGCTGCGGCAAGGAGATGATCGCGAAGCTGCTGCACGCCCGGAGCCCGCGGAGGGCACGGCCGTTCGTCGTCGTCGAGTGCGCCGCCCTCCAGGAGTCACTGCTCCAGAGTGAGCTGTTCGGCCACGAGCGCGGGGCGTTCACGGGGGCCGATCGCGCGAAGCCCGGCTTGTTCGAGGTGGCGCACGGCGGGACAATCTTCCTGGATGAGATCGGCGAGGTGAGCCTGGCGACCCAGGTCAAGCTGCTGCGGGTGCTCGATACCTCGACGTTCCGGCACGTCGGCGGCACGAGCGAGATCCGGGTGGACGCCCGCGTGCTGGCGGCGACGAACCGGAAGCTGAGCGCGATGGTCGTCCAGGGGCTGTTCAGGGAGGACCTGTACTACCGGCTGCGAACCATCACCCTCGACGTGCCGCCGCTACGGGCGCGCCCCGGCGACGTGGAACTGCTGGCCATGCATTTCGCCCGCACCTTCAACGAACGTTTCGGGTCGCACAAGCGGATCGGACCGGAGGCGCTCGGCGCGCTCCAACGCCACGACTGGCCCGGCAATGTTCGTGAGCTGCTGCACGCCGTCGAGGCGGCTGTCATCGTCTGCGACGGGGAGGAAATCCAGCCGCACCACCTGCCGGGCGGCCTCGGGACGGCGCCCGCAGGGCGATCGGCCGGCTCCTCCACCACCGGCCCGCTCCCGACGCTAGCGGAACTGGAGAGATCCCACATCGAAACGGCGCTGCGCACCATGAATGGACATCGTGGAAACGCCGCAAGGGTCTTGGGCATCAGCGAACGGAATCTCTATCGCAAGCTTCGGGAGTACAACCTGCTGGGCTGAATTCGTGCACGCCACCGGCCCGCCTCTTGCGTCTCGACGGCTTCGGCAACATGCGTGGCACCCGGTGCGTTCGCTCTGGCTCTCTTTCTGGCTGCCATGATGGTTTCCTCTGCCGACAAACCATCTTCTTCAATCTCGCGGAGTTTGCGTCTCTCGTAGTGACGACATGTCTTTCTGCATCG
>JADGOB010000340.1 GCA_017883185.1 Acidobacteriota bacterium | reverse complement strand
GACGTGCCCACATGGGCGTTACGGAGCCGAATTGCTCGCGGGTTGCCGGTAGTGCAGCGCCTCCGTCTCCGCACTCTCCCTCACCGTCTCCTCCTCGTCGTTATCGGCGATCGTCCGCGCCACCCTGAGCGTCCGGTGGTATCCTCGCGCGCTCAAGCCAAGCCGCTCCGCCGCGGTCTCGAGCTGCGCGCGCGCCGCAGCGCTCACGCCGTCAAGCGCGAGCAGCCACCGCGCGGGCACGGCGTGTGAAACCCTTTCCGCTCTCCCGCCGTCCAAGTGGTATGTCGCGCGCCTCACTCTTCGGCCTGGCCCTCGTTCCGCTTCTCCCCTTGCCGTGCCGGGCGCAGTCGTCCGTACACCCGAGCCCTCCTCCCGTCGCCGCGGCCTCGCGACGCACGGGCGCCATCACCATCGACGGCAAGCTCGACGAGGCGGCGTGGGCCAGCGCCACGCCGATCACCTCGTTCAGGCAGTATCAGCCCGACGAGGGTGCGTCGGCGTCGCTGCGCACCGAGGTGCGGATCCTCTACGACGATGACGCGTTGTACATCGGCGCGCGGATGAGCGAACCCGGAGGGGTTGCGGCTCCGCTCGCCAGGCGCGACCAGCTGCTCGACGCCAGCGGCAATAACGGTTCGTTCAATTCGCTGACGACCGACAAGTTCATCGTCGATCTCGATCCGTATCACAATCACATCGACAACGCCTGGTTCGAGGTGAACCCCGCGGGGGTGAAGGGCGATCAGTTCAACGGCGACCCGTCGTGGGATCCGATCTGGGAGGCGGCCGCTCGCGTCGACTCCACGGGCTGGACCGCGGAGATGCGCATTCCGTTCAGCCAGCTCCGCTTCTCGCGCGACAGCGTCCAGAGCTGGGGGATGCAGATCTGGCGCTACGTCGACCGGCTCAACGAGCGCGACATGTGGTCGTTCTGGAAGCGCAATGCGTCGGGCGGGCCGGCCTGGTACGGCCACCTCGACGGCCTGCGGATCGCCGCCCGTCCGCGCCAGCTCGAGTTGCTGCCGTACACGACGGTCGGCAGCACGTTCAAGCAGGCGGCGACCGGGGACCCGTATCACGGCAACCGTGCCAGCCGGGTGAACGCCGGCGGCGACATCAAGTACCTGCTCACCTCGAATCTCACCCTCGACGCGACCATCAATCCGGATTTCGGCCAGGTCGAGGTGGATCCTGCGGTTCTCAACCTGTCGGCGTTCGAGACGTACTACGACGAGAAGCGGCCGTTCTTCATCGCCGGCGCGAGCGCGTTCGGGTTCGGCGGCATGCGCTGCTTCTTCTGCAGCAACACGTCGGGTCTCGACGCGTTCTACTCGCGCCGCATCGGCCGTCCGCCGCAGCTCGACGGCTACGTCTCGAGCAACGCTTCCTTCGCCGACACGCCCGACAACACCGCCATACTCGGCGCCGCGAAGATCACCGGCCGCACCCAGAGCGGATATACCGTGGGCCTGCTCGACGCGGTGACCAACACGGAACGCGCGCACTACCTGCCGTCGTCGGGCGGCGGCGAGGCGACGCAGGTCGTCGAGCCGCTCGCCAACTACTTTGTGGGCCGGGTGAACAAGGACTTCCGGCAGGGGGTCACCACCTTCGGCGGCATCCTCACGTCGACCGCACGCCAGATCGGCGACACGGTGGCGGGCGACCGCCTGCGCAGCCACGCCGAGGCGGGCGGCTTCGACTGGCGTCACACGTGGCACCAGCGCGAGTACTCGTGGATGGGGAGCACGCTGCTCTCCGACGTCGGCGGCTCGAGCGCCGCGATCGCCCTCACCGAACGGTCCAGCGCGCACTACTTCCAGCGGCCCGACCGGCGGCTGTCGAGCGACGGCCTGTTCGGCGCGGGTTACGACACCACCGCCACCTCCCTGCGCGGCTACGGACTCTTCACCCGCGTGGGCAAGGACGCCGGCACGCTGCTCTGGGAAGCGATGGCCAACATCCGCAGCCCGGGATTCGAGGTGAACGACCTCGCGTTCCTCGACCGCGCCGATTACAAATGGGTAAACGGCAACGTTGGCGGACAGTGGGTGACGCCCACGAGTTGGTACCGGAGCATCTCCGCGACCGTCGGCGGCGCCACCCAGTACAACTTCGAGGGCGACCGTACCGAGACGGAGCTGCAGGCGTTCTACGCGTGGGAGCTCCCCAACTACTGGAACGTGCGGCTGATGGGGATTCACGACGTGCCGTCGTACGACGACCGTCTCACGCGCGGCGGGCCGGTGGTGAAGCGCGCCGGCTACGACGTTCAGAGCGTCGAAGTCTCGACCGACGCGCGCGCGGGGGCCGTTTTCGACCTCACCGTGCAGCCGGCGCAGGGTGTCGGTTCGCCCACTCACGGCATCACCATTCGGCCCGGCGTGGCGTTCAAGCCGGCGGCGAACATCTTCATCCAGGTCTCGCCGAGCTACTCCAACTCGCAGGACGACGCCCAGTACGTGATGGCGGTGAGCGACCACACGGCCGCGTCGTTCTACGGCACGCGCTACGTGTTCAGCTACATCCGCACCAAGGCGGTGTCCGTCGAAACGCGCGTCAACTGGACCTTCACGCCCGATCTTACCCTCCAGCTCTACGTGCAGCCGTTCATAGCCAGCGGCGACTACTCGTCATTCCGCGAGTTCGCCGCGCCGCGGAGCATCGACAAGCGCGTGTACGGCCGCGACATCGGCACCATCGGATACGATGCGTCGACGTCAACGTACACGGTCGATCCCGACGGCGCCGGCCCGGCCCGGCCGTTCACCTTCGCGAACCCCAACTTCACCAACAGCTCGGTGCGCGGCACGGGCGTGTTGCGGTGGGAGTACCGTCCGGGCTCCACGCTCTACCTCGTGTGGACGCAAGAGCGGTCGGGGTACGATCCCACGGGCACGTTCGATTTCGGGAGCGCAAGCACCGCGATCTTCCGGGGCTCGGCCACGAACGTGTTTCAGATCAAGGCGACGTACTGGTTGGGCCGGTAGGCGGCTACGTGTCCAGTGATCTGACGGCGCACCTGCCGCTCCATTTCATCCCGGCGCTACACGGACGACTGCCCGGTTCACGGCTCTTCG
>JADGOB010000339.1 GCA_017883185.1 Acidobacteriota bacterium | reverse complement strand
ACGAGCGTGGCGACCGGCTACCGCTTGAGCGGCAGCGACCTGAGCGCGCACGCCGGCAAGCGCGTGCAGATCGTCGGCGGCCTCGTGCCGTCGGCCAACGCGGCGGCGACCGCCGGCGCGGCCTCGAGCGGCGTCATAGGCCCGACGGGGATGAGCGGCGCCGGCTCGTCCGGAATAGGTACGCCGGTGATGACGATGCTACCGGAGTTCCGGGTGGTGAGCGTCAAGCCGCTTGAAGGCCCCTGCCCGCCTCGATAGGCAGTGAGTCTGTTACGATCGGCCGGTCACGCCGTTCGCGCCCGTAGCTCAGGTGGATAGAGCACCGGCCTTCTAAGCCGGGGGTCGCAGGTTCGAGTCCTGCCGGGCGCGCCATTTCCTAAAGAATTCGCCGATTTCGCCCGCAAGACAAATCGCAGGCGAAGCTTCATCGAACAGAGTGACCGGTCTGGGGAGTGTGCGCCACATTCCTCGGAATTCGAGATCGGCGATTCTCCGAGCAATTCGCGACGTACAGAATCCAGCAGCATATAAGCCATCCGCGAAAGCGATGATGACCTCCGGTCATGGAGGCCGGAGGTCGCTTTACGCCGCGCGCCCGCGATGGCATGGTGAGCGGCGATGCCGAGCACACATCGCATTCACCGCTCGTCCCAACGCGAACGATCGTTCTTGAGATGAACGGTCTGCGCGAGTTGCGCCACAGCGTGGGCCTTCTGCAAGAGGAGTTTGCTGCGCTCTTGGGCGTGCCTCTGGAGACGTTTCGTACCTGGGATAGCGGACGGCGACCGCTCCCACCTCCGATCCTCCAACGCGCCAGGGCCGCGGTCGCCGATCACGCGCGACGAACCGAACTGTTGCCCCTCGACCAGTTGGCCGCTGAACTCGGCGTCCATGTGCGCACGCTGCAAGCGGCGGCGCGAACCGGCCGACTGATCGTTCAGTTCAGCACGCGATCTGTCTTTGGTCGGCCGATGCAACGGGCGACGCGTGCGGCCGGAGACATGTTCAAGCGCACACATTTCCGACGGTACTCCCGCCGGGACCGAGGCGCCTCGCCCCTCCCCGCCGTACCGGCCGACTATGACAAGCGACTGAAGCGGCTTCGCCGGCGAGCGCGACTCACGCAGGCCGCCCTGGCACGTCGGATTGGCGCCGCCGGGAAAGCCGTCGTGTACCAGTGGGAGTCCAGGAAACGGACGCCGTCTCCGGTGTTCTGGCAGAAGGTCGAAGACTTGGAACGGCACGCGCGTGCCTGAGCGGCGGACCGCATCAGACGCCGCTCAGGGAATCCGACTAGAAGCCCACGACCAGATTCACGCGCGCCGTTCGTGGCAAGGTCGGATGCGTGTGAATGTCCTCAAGGCCAATGAGTGGCCGTAATGTTCGCTGACCGAAGCTGCCATTGGAGGTGACGTTATTACACAAAAGCCCGTCATCCCCTTATTGAAGGATACGCCCTGAGCCAAGAGCGGCTGCAAAGTTCAGATTTTCGACCCCTGTCCGTCTGAAGGGCGCGGAATATTATTGGCGATAGGGCACCAACGGGCCACCTTGCACTGCGGTCACGTAGATCAGATCCGCTTTGCCCTTACGAGCCCGGTAGACCGGAAACCCATGATACTCGCCCACTCGCGTGAACCGCGATGGAGAATACAGGACGGCCTCACCGGCGTTGTGCCAGCGAGCGCCTTTGAATTCGATCCAGATGCCCGAGTTCGAGGGCGGCCGCGGAATCGATTCCATGTGGGTCGGGCCCACGACGACTGGGGCTGGCGGGCCCACCACGACTGGGACGGGCGGGATGACGACAGTCGGCTTCGCCTCGGGAGCCGAGGCGCTGTCCCCTGGGATCTCCGGCACACGGCTGTCGACGGTGCCTTCCAGCTCGCGCGACGCGCGGCGCTCGTACGCCCGAACCTGACCGCCGCTGACCGGCACGTAGACGATGGTGTTCGGCTCGCGTGTCCTGTCGGCATAGAACGGGACACCGCGGAACGTGCCGACCTTCACCATCACGTTGGCGTCGAAAAAGACCCTCGAACCGGTGGGCTGGTAGGTCTCTCCGTTGTAGAGGACCGGGACGCCGCCGGTCTGCCAGTCAGCCCCGGCTGCGGTGACGCTCGGCGGGGACGTGATGACCTGATCGGCCTGAGCGAATGCAACCACGGGCACGAGCACCGCGGCAGTTGAGATAAGGCTGAGCACGAAGCGACGCATGGCTGACCTCCGCGCGAAGACGCCGCAACGCGCGTGCCAGCGCGTCCGGGCGGAGCAAGCTCAGCCCCTATATGGAGGTGTCCTGACTGAACTCGGCCAGCTTCGACCTAGGCTTGCTCGTGTCGGCCCGATTCCTCGACTGACGCGGTTGGCGGGCTCGGCTCAATGTTCCGCAACCCTCCGCACCCGCGACCCGTTCACTCTTGCACACCTATCTCTCACGCCTCGCGGCAATAATGTTGGCCATGCCGACCAGGAAGAAGGTCCGTCGGAAGGTTCCGCTCATTGTCGCCGCCGTCGTCCGGCCCGTCAGCACCCGTCTTTCTCGAATGGAAGACCTGTTGATCGAAATGCGAGCGGAGCAGGACGTGAAACTCAAGAAGATCAACAAGCTTCAGCAGCAATTCGAGGAACTCACTGAAACCCTCAAGCGAAGACGCATCTAGGCCGGGACAACAACATGGGCGTTGAACTGGTCGGAAGCTGCCGGGGAATCGGGGCGTGGGTTAGTTTAAGATTGGCGGACACTCATAGTCGAAGTGACGTTCAACGCCTTCGCGATTGAATGGGTGTTCCGCGTGTCGCATCATGACTGAATAGACGACGTCATGGCCCGCAATCTGGGCTGTCAGAAATGCTGTCCCTGCCGGAAGATCGACGTAGGTGAATTTCACGAGCCGATCGCCGGACATCACCTTAGTCCATTCGTCTTCCATGACCCCGCCTTTTGGCCTCACGGATGTGCAGCTCTTCGAGGAGCGCGCCGGTCGTCCGGAGCTCTTCCTCGACCGTTCTTTGGAATTCTTCCGCCTGCCGGTGTAGCCGCCCGACGCGCACGAGCAGGTTCTCGGGCTCACCAGAGGA
>JADGOB010000338.1 GCA_017883185.1 Acidobacteriota bacterium | reverse complement strand
GCTCCTACGTGGGCACCGAGCCGCCGGAGGGCTACACGATCAAGGGCAACGACCGTTCGATGAAGTACCACGTTCCCGAGTCGGGCGGGTACGAGCGGACGATCGCCGATGTGTGGTTCTCAGGCGAAGAGGCCGCGCAGGCCGCCGGGTTCACACGAGCCCAGCGCTGAACGCAACGCATCCCTGACAGGCGGTGGTCACTTCGTGGCCACCGCCTGACGCTTGTCAGGACCCCGTCAGGCGAACAGCGCCAGCCCGTACTTCGCGAAGACGAGCGCCACGACCGCGGCCAGCCACAGGACGACGATGAGAACGTCAATGCCCATCCGCAAGCCGGCCCGCGCCGCCTCATGGGCACGCTCCGGCAGGAACAGGTTGTTGTCGCGCAGATTGACATGAGTGAGTGAAGCGAAGACCAGCGTGGTCGACAACGTCACCAGGAGGCACCACGGGCACAAGGCGCCGATCACGAACATGGCCTGGTAGAAGAGCCAGTACGCGAAGATGAGGCCCAGCGTGTAGATGACCTGCGCCGCAAGCATGAAGCCGCGCGGGAACCGCACCTTCGCCAGGCTGGCCACCGCGATCGTGATGACCACGGGCTCGGCCATCAGACCCAGGTACGCGTTCGGGAACCCCAGCAGGTGCGCCTGCCACGAGATGCCGACCGTGCCGCAGCTGATCGTCGCGTTGATGTTGCAGGCGAGGTTCGCGGCCGGGTTCTTGGCCAGCTCGATGGCGTCGACCGACAGCACGAACGAGGCCAGAAGGCTCACACACGCCGAGAGCATCATCGTGGTGTAGATCCAGACGTTGCTCTGCCTCACGGTGTGAGCCCGTTCCAGGAGCCCACTCATTTGGGGCCGGCCTTCGCGACCGCATCCTTGATCGTTCCCGCTGTGTAGAGGTCTCCCTTGAACGCGGCGCCGTTTATCTTGACCGTCGGCGTGCTCTTGACACCGGCATCGAAGGCGGCCTGGTTCGACTTGCTGACGAAGTCGGCCTTCTGCATGCTCGCGAACGTCGATGCGAGGGCGTCACTCACACCGGCCTGCCGCGCGCGGTCGGCGATCTCGGTGTCGGTGAGGCCGTTCGATCCTTCGGGCGGCTGGTTCTGGTAGAGCGCAGTGTTGAACGCCAAGGCCTTGGACGGCTCCCTCTGAGCGACCGCGACGAAAGCATTGGCTGCGCGGGTGGAGTACTTCGTCCCGTTCGACGAGTCGTCGAGGAACGCCATGATGTGGAAGTCGACCTTCACGGTCCCCGCGTTGACAAGGGCAGCGAGGTCGGACGCCTGGGCGCGGTCGAACTGCCCGCAGTAGGGGCACATGAAGTCCTGGTAGATGTCGACGGTGACGGCGGCCGTGGCCGATCCGATCGAGAGCGCGTACGGGTCTGACCCTGCAGCCTTCTTGGCCGCCAGCGCCGGGATGAGCCAGATCAGCCCGGCGAGGATTCCGGCGACGACCACGGCCACGATCCCGATCGTGACGCCGGTGCGGACCTTCTTCTCGCGCGCCTCACGTTCCCGCTGCAACCGCATGAGCTCACGTTGGCTCTCGGTGGTGGAGCGGTTGGTCTTCGGTTCGCTCTTCGTCGCGCTGGAGAATGCGCGCGCCTTGTTGTTCTTCTGCTTGTTGCTCTTCTGCGCCATGGCGAATGTCCTTGTGTCGTTGGTCCTGGATCGGCGCGCGCGTGCGGGGGGCGAGGACGGCGCGAGCCGGCGGTGAGACGGGTCCTCAGCAGGAGCAGGACGGCGGACCACGACGGAGCTGCGGGCGGCTCGTCGCGCGGAAGGGGCGTGCCGACGCCGGGACCGGGACGGGCTGGCGCAGCGGTGACAGGATGCTGAGCAGGCAGTCGACGGGCATCGCGAAGCGGCGAGCGAACCACCTGCGCACCGAGCCGAGCATCCGCCGGGTCTGGATCCCTGTGCCCACAGCGAGCAGCAGGGTTACCAACCCGAAGACAAGTGCGGTCAGTGAGCACGCGAAGGCGGCCTGGACAACGGCGAGGTACGAGCGAGCGGGGGCGTAGCTACCTTGCGGGCAGTCCGTACTCGCCATGAGCAGGTGGGCCGCGGTGCCCGCCCACGCCGTGATCGGCGACGCGTCCACGCAGTGGGGCATGGCGCGGAGAGCGTACTTGGCCAGTGGCGAGGTGAGTCCTTGGACTCCCAGGGCTACGAGCAGCAGCGCACGCACGAGGCGAGCAATGCGCTGCTCGTGCATCGGCGGTCCTCTGCTCAGGGGCGCTTGCCGCGCCCGACATCACTGTACGGTCCCTGCCCGGCTGCGGCCGTGACGGGTCCATGACAAGCGAGATCGTAGGGCCTGGCTGTGGCAACAGGTGGAAAGCCTTACGGGTCACTCACAAATGGCACTGCTCAACGGCTTGTGGGGTGACTAAGGAGGTTGCAATGCCAGTCTCGCCCCAGCTCCCCACCCTGTGGGTGTCTGCCGCCCCATTCCGCTACCACGTACACCACCTGATGGCGGCCACAGCAGTCCCGTGGCAGGTCATCGCCGTCGCCGCCGACCTGCCCCAGCAGCAGGTAAGGAGTCTGCTCTACGGCCGCGATGGCCGACACCGCTCACGGCTGAGCCCGTACGCAGCACGCAGGCTCCTCGCGCTCGACGCCACCCAGCTGCGTCGACTCCAGGTTCGGGAGATCCCTGCCAGCCTCGTCACGGACAGCGTGCGGGCTCTGCTGGCCGACGGAGCGAGTCTCGAGTCGATCGCCGGATGGATGGGCCTCGACCTCCACTCGACCAGTCAGCTGGCCGACGGCTCCGGCTCGTGCACCCAGGCGAACGCCATCATGCTGCACCTGGCGTGCGTCCACCGGGGACTGCTCATGGAGCCCGAGGCCCGAGACGTGGCGTGAGGCGCCCCTCCCAGAACGGGCCGCGACACTAGGATGGCCCTCGTGACCGCGCTCGTTCCCGCTGCCGCGCTCGTGGCCGTCTGCGGGGTCGCGGCTGCTGGGCTCGCCCCCTGGCTGCTGCAGCGAACGCCTGAGCCCGAGCTGGAAGCCGACGAGACGAAGGTCCCGTACGCCGATCTGGCCACGCGGCGCGTCGCGATC
>JADGOB010000048.1 GCA_017883185.1 Acidobacteriota bacterium | reverse complement strand
ACGTCGCCCGACTCCTTCACCGAATTGTGCACGGACACCGACGTGGTCGAGGAGGTCTTGTTCTCGGCCGGAATCGGAAGGCCGTTCGGGTCGGGCGTCTTGTAGCTCTCGATGACGGTGAGCGTCAGCACGACGTCCCTCGGCCCGCTGTCGCTCGACGGCGCCCTCCACGTGACGGCCGATCCCGTTCCCGTGAAGGTCCCGGCGCTGGCCGACCACTGATACGTCAACTGATCGGCCGGCGTTTCCGCGTCCTGTACCACCGCCGTGACCGCAATCTCCTCGTCGAGATCAGCGAAAGCCGCTGGTTCGTTCGGTTTGGTGCCCTGGGCGGTCAGGCTGGTGATGACCGGCGGCGTGTTCGTCCCCGACGGCGCGACGAACGCGAACGCCTGAGGGAGCGTGCTGGCGCCGTTGCTCTGGGTGACGATCACTTCGACCGATCCGGCGGCGTGGGCGGGCGTCGTCGCCTTGACGGTAGACGCGTCTTCCACGACCACGTTCGTCGCCGGCGCCCCACCGATCGTGACCGTCGCCCCCGCAGCGAATCTCTGGCCCGTAATCGTCACGGCCGTGCCGCCGAACGTGGTGCCGGTGGAGGGGCTGATGGATCTCACCGCCGGCCCGGTCGGCGTCGGGGTCGGCGCGGCCGGAGAGTCGCTGCAGCCGGAAGCTGCGAGGACACTCAGAGCGCTGAGACCGAGCAGGGGAAGGAGCGTACGGCGCGTTCGCCGGACCGTCACGAACTTCATAGCGGCATTATACGGTAGAGCAGGAAGACGACGCCTCCCGCACCTCCCGAATTGCGTACGTCGGCTTGTGCTGCGACTCGTGATGTTTTCCGACTCGTTCTTGATGGGAATGACGATCGAATGCTCGGGTGACATCCGGCCCGCGATTATACCCTACGACGGCGACTGCGGTCGGCGACGCCGCCACCAGACATAGGCCAGACCGCCCACCAGTACCAGCACAGCCAGAGCCAGGGCTACCTGGTCGCCGTGCCGCTCCACGTGGTCGATCGCCGCGTCGCCACACCAGAGCGCCAGGCGTCCCTCTCCGAAGTAACGGAATCCGCAGCCAATCAGGATGGCCGCCAGAACCCTGCCCGGCTTGACGCCGGCCAGGCCGGCCAGCAGAACGAACACCTTGAACGGCGCGGACGACGGTGCCCCGGGGACTGGACAATGCGCAGGTGAGCCTCGCCCATTCGAACAAGTTCATCGAGTTCAGCCATTCCGCCCCATTCGTCGCGTTGTTGAAATCGCTGACGTTGAACAGCAGCGCGTCCCCGTACGGACGAAATCTTGGGCCGAAAGGGGAAAGTGGATCGATAATAGCGGGACAGGGAGGATGAACGAATGCTCTGGAGACTCGTTTTCGTAGCTATCTGTTTATCGTGCTTCTCGCCAGCCGGCTCGGCCTGGGCACAGGAACCGGCCACGCTGCTGTTGAAGTCGGGCGAGCGCGTCACCGGCGAACTCGTCGACATGGGCGGCAGCGACTTCACCGTGCGCGTGAACGGGCAGGACCGCCGGATCGGCATCGGCGACGTCGCCGTCCTTGACTTCACCGGCGACGCCCAGAATCTGCCGGCGGCCGAGCTGGCGAAGGCCGGACAGGTCCAGAACCTCCTGGTGCTCAGGAACGGCCAGCAGGTAGAGGGCAAGCTCGACGATGTCGGCGGCACCAGGCCGCTCAGGATCACCTTCGTCGCCGGCGGCCAGTCGCGCGACTACACCTCGTCCGACGTGGGCCGGATCTACCTGGCGCAGCCCTCCAGCGCGGTCGCAGTGTCCGGGCAGGGCCGAGCAGTGTCCGGGCAGGGTGGAGCAGTGTCCGGGCAGGGCCGAGCAGTGTCCGGGCAGGGTGGAGCAGTGTCCGGGCAGGGCCGAG
The DNA here is from genome assembly GCA_017883185.1 of Acidobacteriota bacterium. Lineage (GTDB taxonomy): Bacteria > Acidobacteriota > Vicinamibacteria > Vicinamibacterales > Fen-181 > FEN-299. The sequence goes on along the minus strand of JADGOB010000048.1, from coordinate 25,328 downwards.
CAGGGTCCGGGCAGGGTGGAGCAGGGTCCGGGCAGGGCCGAGCAGTGTCCGGGCAGGGCCGAGCAGTGTCCGGGCAGGGTGGAGCCACAGGCCGCCGTTCCCGCGGGGCGAGCGAGACCGTGAACGTGCCGGCCACCCAGGAGTGGACGAATACGGGGATCGACGTGAGCCGAGGCCAAGTGGTCCTCTTCTCGACGAGCGGCTCGGTTCAGTTGAGCCGTAACGCCCGCGACACCGCTGAGGCCGCCGGGCGTGCGGGCACGTCGGTGAACTCGCGGGCGCCGATCCGTGATTTGCCTCGAGGCGCGCTGCTGGGGCGGATCAACGACGGCCGTCCGTTTGGCATTGGCGACCAGGCGCAGGTCACAATGCCCGAAAGCGGGACGCTGTACCTCGGCATCAATGACGACAGCTACAGCGACAACTCGGGGCAGTTCGTCGTGACCATCACGCCGCAGGCGGGTTCTGCGACCATGCCCCGGCGTTAGCCGCAGTCGGTTGAAGTCAACCGCCTTCGGTTGAAATCAATAGGCCATCCGGGGCCCGGCGCGCTGCAGGCGCATCGGGCCCCGGTGTCGGTCCTCGGCCTCTCCCCTCCGTGTTTCTCGCCGTACAACTTCAGCGGCTTCCCCACCTCGGCCCGGAACACTTTCAGCGAGATGCCATAGTCGTGCAGGGCCACGCCCGTCGCCACCGAGATCAACTTGTTGGCGAGGATGGCCGGCAGGCGCCGCGACACGAACGGGTCCTTGCGGTCCTTCCGCCAGCCGCAGACGATGTCAAAACCCGGTTCGCGGCGCAGTCGACATCCCGTAGAGCAGGGACGGTGCCGGCACACATGGCAGAATCAAATGTATGTTTTGCGAGGATCTTGCTCGTCTATCCGTTGCAGGTGTCACTGCGAGCTGGTCGGGCGCCTGGCGCGCCAGTTCCCGATCGTCTCGAGCAGTGCGCCGTGCAAGTAGCCGTTCGAGGCCACGACGTGACCCAGCCAGGGGTCGAACGGCTTTCCGTCCATACCGGTGACGCGACCGCCCGCCTCCTGCACGATGAGCGCGCCGGCCGCCGTATCCCATGGCTTGAGATGCTGCTCCCAGAATCCTTCGAAGCGCCCGGCGGCGACATAGCAGAGGTCGAGGGCAGCCGATCCGAGGCGTCGCACCGCCTGGGCGCGCCCGAGGAACTCGGCAAAGAGGCTGACCAGCATCTCGCCCTGCTCATGAACCACGTACGAAAAGCCGGTGACCAGCAATGAGTCGATGATCGTGTCGATTCGGGAGACCGCCAGCGGATCGCCGTTCAGACGGGCGCCTCCGCCGCGCGTCGCCGTGAACAACTCGCGCCGGGATGGGTCGTAGACGGCCGCGACCTCGGTGACGCCATCCACCTGCAGCGCCAGCGAACTGCAGAAGATCGGGAGACCGTGCGCGTAGTTGTTGGTGCCGTCCAGCGGATCGAACACCCAGCAGTGGCGAACCCGGACGGGCTCTTCTCCACCCAACTCCTCAGCGACCACCTGGTGGTCGGGGAAACGATCGGCGATCATCGCGCGGAACATCCGTTCCACCGCGACGTCGACCTCCGTCACGAGGTCGATGCGCCCCTTTTTCTCGATCTGGAGGTCGGTACCCAGGTGAGCCATCTGAACGTCGCCTGCGCGCAGAACGGCCTCGACGGCGGTCGCGAGGAAGACTGGATCGGTCATTGGTGGTTGAAGCGGTTGAGCATCCGGACTTCCACTCGAACAAGCTCGGGAGCTCGAGGCGAACGGCATGGCCAATATCGGACAGGCAGGATATTATCCGCGCCACCCAACGATGGTTCGCACAAAGTAACACAGGCAGCGCAAAACGGTCCAGCCCAGAAACACGGTACCACTGACGGTAGAGAGGACAGGCCGTAGAGGGGTGTCGGCCGAGCCCACGAAATAGGGCCGCGCAAGCCGAGCGCCGCAGCCGCGGCCCTCGTGTTCCTCTGGCCAGCCATGAGGGTCGCGCGGGTCGATCCCTTCCTGCCTCCTGGCGGAGGTGACCGCCGAGAGCTCGATGCCCCCTCCTCTCTGACCGCGTGGTGCGAAGACACCATCGGCACGTCCGCGCCCGGCCACGGGCCCTGGCGGCACACCCACGATCATTTTCATGAGGAAAAATGTTCTTCGGTATAATCCCGCGTGAGCCCATCATGCATTGGGCCTGGCGGCACGCATTTTCATACGGAAATATGCTCTCCGGAACAATTGCGCACAAGCTCATCGGCATGCGGCGGATGGTCGACACCACACTGCGAGCAGCAACAACGGAACAGTGGCTCCGGTGGATCACCGTGGCTGCGGTGCTGGTGTTCCTGGGGTATGCCGCGAGCTTCTGGTTCTTCTTCGTCGATGATGAAGCAATTCCGTTCGTGTACGCGCAGAACCTGTTGCGCGGCCGCGGCTTCAGCTACAACCTCATCGAGGGACAGGTCGAAGGGTATTCGGACTTCCTGCACGTGTTTGTCGCCGCTGCCATGCTGCTTGTCGTCAAGGCTGCGGACCTCCCCAAGTACTGGGTGTTCTTTCTGGGCAAAGCGCTGTCACTCGTCTGTGGCGTTACCCTCATCTGGGTCGCCTCCCGCATCCTCGCGCGTCTTTGCACGGTGCGGCCGTCGGGGACGGTGTGCGCGATGGCGTTTCTCGCCCTGTCCGGCCCACTCGCCCTCTGGAGTTGTTCGTCGCTCGAAACCGTCGCATTCGCCGTGCTGCTGGCGCTGCTGCTCCTCGGCCTTGTCTCGGCTGAGCACGACGACCGGCTTGATTGGCTGACAGCCACGGCGGGCGCCGCGGCCGTGCTCGAACGCATCGATGGTTTCGTGTACGTCGGGATCCTCGTGGGAACCTTCCTCGTGCTCGTCACTGGATCGCGCCGGCGGCTCTGGCGGCGCGTGGTGACGCCCATCCTGTGCGTTTTCATCGCCTACAACGCGTTCCGACTCTGGTACTTCGGCAGCCTGCTGTCGATGCCGCTCGCCTCCAAGGTGGCGTACAAGCTCCTGTCTCCGGGGCACATCGTCATCAAGGCTCCTGCTGAGACCTACACTCACCGCTTCCTCGATCTCTACGGCTGGCCGATTGTCGCCCTCGTCGTCGGCTGCCGGCTCACGGTTGTCCAGTCGGTGAGCCGGAGTGTGTTGGCCCTGGCGTTGGCCACCATGCTTGGCATCGTCTACGTGTCGAACGTTGGCGACTGGATGTTCGGATTTCGTTTCTTCGTGTTCCTGCTGGTGCCGTTGTCCGTACTGATCGCCATTGCGGTGTCGAGTCTCCATGTCCGGTCAACGCGGGCAGCCTGGATGGTCACCGCACTGGCCGTCGGCTGGTTTGGACACGTCGCGAATGGATTTCTGCAGACCTACTCTGTACAGACCGAACACAAGCCCAGCGGATACACCGGGCGCCTGCTCGACCCAGCCCGGCACTTCAACCCGTTTTTCGAGGTGGTGCAGGAAGCCCGCAAGCACGTGGCTTCGGGGAGCCTCATCGCGTACAACCAAGCCGGCTTTGTCCCCTTCATGTTGGACGTCGACAACATCGATGATCTTGGGCTCTGTTCCCGATTCTACGCGCGTCTGCCGACGACAGACGTGTTCTTCACGGAGGTGGGACGATACTCGCCGCTGACGGACGCTCCAACGGTGAGCGCGTACGGTGCGTACCTGCTGTATCAGCAGCCGACGTTGCTCATCGTGCGCCTGGGCCTCCTGAGAAATGCCAACAATGGCCATGTGCCGGCGACGCTGCTGGCCGGAGCGTACCAACTGGCGGAAACCACGGCATCGGACACGGATGCGACCTACACGCGCACGGCCGCTCCGATCGATGTCTACCGCAGCAGTCCCGACTGGTTTCTCCAGAATCTCGCGCACGTGTCCTATCTGACCCACGCCACGATCAACGCCGAAACGCTCACGCCTGATCAGTACGCGTCGCGCTTCCGCTGTCTCTACGGCGACAAGTCAGGCTTCACGGTTCAACCGAATTTGCTGCTGCAACTCCGCTATTCCGGAAAGGACGTTCCGGTTCGTGAGGTGTACCTGAGGTACGCGTCAGCCTCGAGGGACACGACGGTCACGATTCGCCTGTGGTCGAAGTCGGGCACCGTCGTCTACACCCGGACGCTGAACCTCACAGCCAATCGCGGTCAGGGTCTCCTCGATCGCCTGCCGTCGTGGGTGTTGGCCTGCCAGCTGTCACTCACGGCAGCCACCGCGCATGACGGAATCACCCGGCTGTGGCTCACGGACCTGCGGGTGCAAGGCCAGACCCCGCTTCTCCGCAACTACGTCACAGCGAACCTGCCGTTTCCTGCACCGGCCCGTAAACCCTGAGCTCACGTGCGTCGATGGCCTCTGCTCCGAGTCGAGTCTCGTGGCAAAAGGCTCAGCGGGCCACGCGGGTTATCGGACCGCGGCCTCGATGCACGCTGCGACAATCCTGGCCATGGCGGCGCTTCCCGCGTCCGTCAGGTGGATGCCGTCTTTCCGGAAGTAGCCCTTGTGCAGCGCGTCGGCCTGATCGAAGGCCTTCGCGGCGTCACAGAGCGTCGCCCCGCTGGACTGGGCTGCCGAACGGGTGGCCTCGATGTAGGCATAGTGGAGCGGAATCAGATCGCTCAGCCGACGGATGTGGCGCGCCGCCAGGTAGGCCGGTTCCTGTCCCGCGACGTGACCGGACGGGGCGGTAATGAGCACCAGACGAACAGCCGCCCCTCTCGCCGCTTTCGCCATGGTCTCGAGATTTGACTGGTAGAGCGCCAGGCTGACCCGGACCTGCCGCTCGGTGCCCCGCAACGCGACGACTCCCAGCTGAGCTTTCAGCAGCAGCTGCGCGATGCGGAAATGCTGCGACAACCAGAATCGAACGGGGCCCGTCGAAATCTCGGCATCGCTCCGGCCGAAGGCCATCCAGTGGTCGTTCCAGCCGAAGTACACCGTGACCACGCGCGGCCTGAGTGGCAGCACGTCGCGCCGCAGCTGAGTTAGCCCCTGCACGGATGACCACCCGCCGACGCCCAGTTTGATGCCATGGGCCAGATCGGGCGAACGCGAGGCGAGCAGGTCGAGCGTTCGCTGAGGATACGTACCGAATTCGGTGCAGGAATCACCGATGAAGACGACGGTCGGCCTGGATCGACGGGCAGCCTCGAGCGTGGCCGCATAGTCACGCGTGACCCAGAACAGGTCCCGGTCAGGCACGTAAACGTTGGCGATTGCCGTGGGTTCGGGCCAGCCGAACTGGACGGACGGGAAGGAGCGGTACTCGAAGCCCGCGATCCGCAACGCAAGTTCGCCGACGAGCAAGGCCAGCCCGATGCTTCCCACCGCCAGCAGGGCGGGCACGATCGCCCGGCGAGGGCACGCCTTCATCGCCACGGGCACCTTAGAAGAGCGTGTAGATGCCGCCGGTCATGCCGCCGGACTGCTCCTGCAGCGTAGCCGACGCGGTCAGCAGGCCGAAGCCGGTGTTGTCGGCAACCTCGAAGCGGTAATAGATCGTCCCCACCGGACCGCTGCGAGTCGCGTTGTTGATGATGAACGTCGGCCACGTGCCGGCGACCGACTCGTTCAGTCCGGGCCATTCAGGCTGCGGCGCGTTGAGCACGATCGCCGCGCCCACCGAGAAGCTGATGGCGCTCGAATACGGTCCCGTGCTCGATGCGTCGTTGGCCTTCGCCCGCCAGAAGTAGCCTTTTCCGCCCAGCAGCGCGACATCAAGCCTGATGCTGGTCTGGCCGGTTCCCGTCGCGACGTTGTCCTTCGTGACCACCTTCGTGTTGAACGCCTCGTCGGAGGCGACCTCGAAGGTGTAGGTCAGCGCCGCCGACCCGGTCGTCACCGCGTTCTGCACGGTGAAAGTGATCGGCTGGTCAGTGTATTTGATCGACGCCCCATTGGCCGGCGTGACCCCCTTGGGAACCGTCAGGGTGCTGCTGCCGCCCACCGGGTTCTTGGTTCCGCACGCGCTGGCTGCGACCAGCAGGCTGATAACAGCCGTTCCACACAGAAATCTCTTCATCGTACAGTCCTGGCGTGAAAGCCGGCCGGCTCGCAGCCGCGACTCGCGGGCAGACGGCACCAAGCCGAATACCACACACGAGATCGACCGAATAGAACTTACGAAACCAAATAGCGGCAAAGGCTGGGAACCTGCCACAAGGCCCGAAGGATAGAAGCAGAATAGTCGCTGACGGCACGGCCGTCAAGCGCCGTCCCGGCCCGCTGTCCCAGCCCGAGTCCGGGGACGCCGCCTACCCCCCGGCCCCGTGTCGCAGCGGCCAGCCCTCGACCGGCACGTCCGGCGATTCGCGCAGTTCCCGTATTGCGTACGTCGGTTTGTCCTGTGACTCGTGATAGGTCCGCGCCTGCAATTCGGCGAGCAGTCCAAGCGTGATCAACTGCACGCCCGTGAAGATCAGGAGGATGCCGAACAACAGCAGCGGCCTGTTGCCGATCGCCTGATAGCCGAGCAGGCGCTGGATCGACAGCCACCCGGTCACCGCCGCGCCCACCAGCCCCATCGTCAGGCCCACCAGGCCGAAGATCTGGAGCGGCCGCGTCGAGTAGCTCAGTAGGAACTTGACCGTCAGCAGATCCAGGATGACGCGCACCGTCCGGGAGATTCCGTACTTCGACCGGCCGTGGACGCGAGCGCGGTGGTTGACCACCACCTCGTCGATCCGCACGCCCATCTCGCTGGCGATGGCCGGAAGGAACCGGTGCATCTCGCCGTAGAGCTTCAGCGGCTTCACCACTTCGGCCCGGAACACCTTCAGCGAGCACCCGTAGTCGTGCAGCGCCACGCCCGTGGCGATCGAGATGATCCGGTTGGCGATGATGGACGGCAGGCGCCGCGAGACGAACGGATCCTTGCGGTTCTTCCGCCAGCCGCACACGATGTCGAACCCCTGTTCCAGGCGTTCCACCATCGCCGGAATGTCGGCCGGGTCGTTCTGAAGGTCGCCGTCCGAGGTGATGATGTACCGCCCCCGCGCCATCGCGAAGCCGGCGGCGAACGCGGCGGTCTGACCGAAGTTCCTCCGGAAGCTGATCACCCGCAGACGAGGGTCTTCCGCCTGCAGCCCGGCGAGCAACTCGAAGCTGTTGTCCGTGCTGCCGTCATCGATCATCAGCAGCTCGTAGCTTCGCCCGAACCGCCCGAGGGCGGTGGTCAGTTCCTGGTGGAGCCGGGGAATGTTCTCCGACTCGTTCCGGATGGGAATGACGATCGAAAGTTCAGGTGTCATCCGGCCCGTGATTATACCTTACGCCGCCTGGCGTGGCCGGCGACGCCGCCACCACAGCACCGAGGCGCCGCCGACGAGCACCAGGACCGCCGTGGCCAGCGCGACCTGGTCGCCGTGCTCGTCGATGTACCGCAACGCCATGTCTCCGTACCACACCGCCAGCAGCCCTTCCCCGAAGTAGCGCAGGCCGCGCCCGATGCCAATCGCCAGGGCGAAATGTAACGGTCGCACGCGCACGACCCCGGCGAGGAGAACGAACACCTTGAACGGCGCGGGCGGGGGAAGGATGGACGGAACGAGCAGGGCCAGCAGGCCGTATCGTCGCACCGTCGCCATTCCGCGCTCGATGCGGCCGGCATTGAACCGCTTCCGAAGCAACGCCTCGCCACCTTTCCTGGCGAGCACGTAGAGCACGAAGCACCCGGTGGTCGATCCCAGCGTGGCCATGGTCGCGTAGTAGATCAGGCGTTCCTTGTGCTGGGTCACCATCCAGATCACGAGGATGTCGTTGATCTCGGGGAGCGAGAGGAATGACGAATCCAGGAAGGCGACGATGAACAGTCCCGGTCCGCCGAACGAGATCACCAGGCCCTGGGCCCAGGAAATGAGTCCTTTCATAGGGGCCGATCTACGACGGCTGCCGAGAGGACGCCAGGCGCGCCGAACGAGCAGGACGGAAGTACGCTAGAGTTGACGCTCAAGACCCGTTGATTATAGCTGACGCCATCGCCCCGCCCCACCGCCGTCTCGAACTGACAGCCAGGTTGGCTGCCGTGGCGGCTGTCCTGTTCGGCACGTACGCGGCCTGGGTGTATGCCGGCGCCGGGCTCACCCTGAGTCACTACGACGCCAAGGCGCACCTCGTCGTCGCACGCCGCGTGATCGACAGCCTAACCCCTGGCTGGAAGCAGATCGGCGCCGTCTGGTTACCCCTGCCGCACCTGCTCAACCTCTTTCCGATCCAGATCGACTTCTTCTACCGGACCGGGGCGTTCGCTGTCGGAATCTCGGTGGTGTCGTTCGGCCTGATGGCCTACGCTTGTGCCCGGCTCGTCCTCGACGCCACCGGCTCGCGCTCCGCCGCCCTGGCAGGCCTCTCCATCGTTCTGCTCAACCCAGACGTCGTCTACCTCCAGTCCACGCCGATGACCGAGCCGTTGCTGCTCGCGTTGACGACGCTCTCGATCGCGCTGCTCGGGCGGTGGGTCGAGACGGATGGCGCGGGGAGCCGAACGGCAACGGGCGTGGCAATGGCCGCGGCGTGCCTCACGCGGTACGAAGCCTGGCCCGTGACCGCTTGCGCTCTTCTCTTAGCGCTCGTCGCGCTGCTGCGTCGAGGGCTTCCCGTTGGCACCGCGCTGCGACGTGTCGCGGGCCTCGCGGTCTGTCCCGCGCTCGCGGGGGTCGCGTTCCTGATCCAGAGTCGATTGACCGTCGGACACTGGTTCGTGACTGGCGGGTTCTACGTCCCCGACAATCCGGACACAGGACGTCCATTTAAAACGATGGGATCGCTCTGGTGGGCCAGCCATCACTTGAATGGGTATGGCGTGCTGCTGTGGGCGGTAGCCGGGGCCGCCGCGGTGCTGGTCAGCGGCCTGCTTTCTCGCGCGAGGGCGTCGTCGCTAGTCGTCCTGGCGATGGTGGGAAGCGCGGCGCTGCCCTGGTACGCGTTCTTCATCGGACACCCGTTCCGCTTCCGGTACATGATTCCGCTCGTGCCCGCATTCGCGGTCTGGGCCGGAATCGGCGTCGGCCTGACGCGCCGCTTTCGCGTGATGGCGGCCATTGCCCTCGTGGCGTTGGTCATCGTCGAAACGCGCCCGTTCGATGCGGTCGCGCCGATGGTGCAGGAGGCCCAACTCGATCGAGAGCACGGTCGGGAACGCCGGGTGGTGACAAACTACCTGAGACAGCACCGGCGGCAGGAGAAGATCCTGGTTAGCCTTGCTTCGCTCTCGCACTACGTGCAGGAGTTGTCGGAGATTGGCCTGAACGTCCGGGACGTGATTCACGAGGGAAACGGCGACCTGTGGGCGGCCGCGATCGAGCACCCGGACGCTCACGCGGGCTGGATGCTGGTGGAGGAACTCTCCAAGGGGGGCGACACGCTCGCGGCCCGAGCCAGGGAGTATCCGGACTTCCTTCGGGGGTTCTCGCGTGTCGCCGCAGGCGGCGGGGTGGCGCTCTATTGCAGAACGCCGGCATCCGACCGACCCCGTTTCTAGAATCTGAAGATCAGATTCGCCTGGTAGGTGATCCCGCCAAGGTCCAGCCGATCACCCGTAAATCCCACGCTCGAGTCCAGCGCCGAATCGGCCTTCTGGTAGCGAATCTCCCCACCGAGGGCGAACGAGCGGCTGAAGGGTACCCTGAGGCCGCCGAAAACCACTGGCCCCACCGCCGTCCCGGAGTCCACGTAGTTCCAGTGGAAGACCTCCAGCGCAGGGTCGGCGAAATCGCCGGTCTCCGAGTACCGCCACGGGATGACGCCGACACCCGCCCCGACGTACGGCTGCACGCCCCTGCGGCGACCGAGCGGGAGGAAGCGGACCGTGGCCGTGATAGGGACCGTGCGCAACCGGAGGTCCTGCATGATGTCGGAGCCGTCTATCCTGTTCACGAGGTCGCGGTAGAAACTGGGAACGGTGCGTGAGTAGTAGTTGACGCCCACCCCGCCCTCGAGGAAATCTCCAAGCGGGAACAACCACTCCACGCCGCCGGTGATGTTGTCGAAATCCGAAACGCGGAAGTCGAGGGCGAACGGTGCGGTCGCCGCCAGGTTCTCAACGAGCGTATCGCCCGGGACCCGGCCGCTTTCGCCGCGAAGGGAAAAACGCCCGAGGTTGAACGACAACGACTGCTGCGCCGCTACCGGGGCGGCCAGCATCACAACGGCCAAAACGGCGACAACGATTGCGAGAGCCGTGGTTCGAAGCATGATTGCGTCTCCTCCCGCCGACCCGGCCTGGCCGGGATGCGTTCCCGGGGCGCGGTGGCGTCTGACTAGGTAGTAGCAGGAACGATGCCAGCCCGGCCGACAGAAAAACGCCGGATCTTCACGGTCTGACATGCGTGTGTCCGTTCCAGAGGTCACTTCGTCTCGCAAGCCGAACGAGTGGCGTGCCAGCAGCGGACCACATCGAGCAGCGCGCCGTGCAGTGCGCCGTTGGATGCCATCAGTTGACCTTTCCGCACGTCGAACGGGCTGCCGTCAAGTGAGGTGACCTTGCCGCCGGCCTCGGCGAGCATCAGTGCTCCGGCCGCCATGTCCCAGGGTTTGAGGTGCTGCTCCCAGAAGCCGTCCATGCGACCGGCCGCGACGTAGCACAGGTCGAGCGCCGCCGAACCGAGCCGGCGGACAGCCTGCGCCTTCGAGAGGAAGGCCGCGAACAGGCTGACCAGGTCGTCGCCCGTCTCATGGACGGTGTAGGGAAAGCCGGTGACCAGCAGCGCGTCGATCAGCGTCGCGGTCGAGGAGACCCGCATCGGGACCCCGTTCAAGTACGCTCCCCCGCCAAGCGTGGCGGTGAACAGTTCTCGACGCGACGGATCGTAGATGGCGCCGACCGTGATCACCCCGTCGATCTCGAGGGCCAGCGACGAGGCGAAAATGGGCAGCCCGTGGGCGTAGTTGGTCGTGCCGTCGAGCGGATCGAAGATCCAGCAGTGCCGGCCGGTGGCCTCCCCGGCAGACCCCATTTCCTCGGCTAGAACGGCGTGGTCGGGAAAGCGCTCCGCGATCATCTCGCGAAAATTCCGCTCCACAGCCAGATCGACCTCGGTCACGAGGTCGATCGCGCCCTTCTTCTCGATCTTCAGGTCGGTGCAAAACTGCGCCATCTGGAGGCTGCCTGCGCGCAGGACGGCCTCGACGGCGGTGGCCAGGAAGAGGGGATCAGTCACGGCCGTTTGAAGCGTTTCAACATCCGCACTTCCATGCCGCCTCCCGGCGCCCGCTGGATCTGGACGTCGTCCATGAACTTGCGCATGAAAAAGATGCCTCGCCCGTTGGCCTTGAGCAGGTTCTCGGGCGCCAGGGGGTCTGGCAGGTCCCCGGGATCGAATCCCTCGCCGTGGTCGCGGACCCGCACCAGGAGTTCGGTGGGTGCGGCCGACGGCGTCATGGTGAAATCGACCTCCACCAACTTGCTGGCGTCGAAACGGTTGCCGTGTTTGATGGCGTTGATCACCGATTCCCTGACAGCCACGCCAACCCAGTGCTGGGAATCCTCGTCCAGCCCCAGCATGCCACCAAGATGATCGACGAGCACCTGAACCAGATCGATCAGCTCGAACAGGCTTGGAATCTCGAGGTAAATGGTGTGACCAGTCTCGGTCATGCGGGAAATGATGATCAGGCGCCGCCAACACGACGGGTCCGCTCAAAGTAACACAGGCGGCAGAATACGGTCCAGCCCGGACATCGCGCAGAGCATTTCGGCGTCCGACTGATGCTATAGTGCGCCCATGGCCGCGCCGGGCTCAATCGTCGTCCATCCCGCCCATTCGATGAGAGGCGTTCTTCGCGTACCGGGCGACAAGTCCATCGCCCATCGCTATGCGCTACTGGCGTCGGTGGCGACGGGACGCTCGGTTATCCGGGACTTTGCGCCAGGCGCCGACTGCCAGTCGACGCTCCGCTGCCTCCAGGCCCTCGGCGTGGAGATCTCCAGGGCGGACGACTCAATCATTATTATCGGACGTGGCGCAGGTCAATTCTGTTCCCCTGGCGGGGCGCTCGACGCGGGCAATTCGGGCACCACCGCCCGCCTGCTCGCGGGGATCATCGCTGCGCATCCGTTCCCGGTCACGATCACCGGAGACGAGTCGTTGTGTCGACGACCGATGCGCAGAGTGATCGAGCCGCTATCCCGGATGGGCGCTCGGGTCGTCGCCAACGGAGGACGCCTGCCGATGACACTGACGGGCGGCGGTCTTTGTGGCATCGACCACATGACCGAGGTGCCGAGCGCGCAGGTCAAGAGTGCCGTGCTGCTGGCCGGCCTTCACGCCTCGGGAACGACCCGGGTCACAGAATCTCATCTCACGCGAAACCACACCGAGGTGGCGCTGCGGCAGTTCGGGGCGGAGGTCGCGGTGAACGGGACCACCGTGTCGGTGACAGGCGGGCAGGCGTTGACGAGGGTGGACGCGACCGTCCCCGGCGATTTGTCCTCTGCCGCCTTCTTCTGCGTGGCCGTCGCAGGGTTGGCCGGTTCGTCCATCCGGATCGACGGCGTCGGCCTCAACCCGACACGAACGGGCCTCCTGGCGATCCTCGCCCGCGCGGGGGCCAGCGTGGAGGCCGAGATCGAGAGCGAGTCCGCGGAGGAACCGAGGGGCTGCCTCGTGGTACGGCACCGTGAGCTGCGGCCGCTAGTGATCGATCCGGCGGAAGTCCCCGGCGTCATCGATGAACTGCCCGCGCTGGCCGCGCTGGCGACACATGGCGGCGAGATCGTCGTCACCGGGGCCAGCGAGCTGAGGGTAAAGGAGAGCGACAGGATCGCCGCCCTTGTCGCCGGCCTGCGCGCCCTCGGCGCTGAGGCTGACGAACTGGCCGACGGCTTTCATGTGTGCGGGCGTCGTCCTCTGGCCGGGGGGACGGCCGACGCCGTCGGCGATCATCGACTGGCGATGGCGTTCGCTGTGGCCGCCCTCGGAGCACGGGCGCCATCCACGATCGTCGGCGCCGGCGCCGTGGATGTTTCCTACCCGGGGTTCTTCTCAGTGCTCGAGTCATTGACGGCATGAAGACGGATAAGGTGTACCTCGTCGGATTCATGGGCGCCGGCAAGAGCACGCTGGCCCGCGCGCTTGGTCGGCGCCTGGGATGGCGTGTCGAAGACGTGGACGAACTGATCGAGGCGCGCGAGCGCTGCACCGTCGCCGATCTGTTCGCGACGCGGGGCGAACCGTACTTCCGGGCCGCGGAGCGCGAGGTCCTGCGGCGGCTGCTGCCGTTGCGCCATGCCGTCGTCGCAACGGGCGGCGGCACATACGCCGACGCCGATAATCGATCGCTGATCAATGAGAACGGCGTGGCGGTCTGGCTGGACATTCCCTTCCCCATCGCGATCGAGCGGGTGCCGGCGGACGGTCGCCGACCGCTGGCGGCCGACCGCGCCCGCTTCGAGAGCCTGTTCCATGCGCGGCGACTCGCCTACCAGCAGGCCCACATCCGGCTGGACGCCGCCGCGCCGGGTGAAGAACTGGTTGAACGGATCCTCGATTGGCTGGGATACTAGGTTGTGCGCTACCTCGTGCTCAGCGACATTCACGCGAACATCGACGCGCTCGATGCGGTGCTCGAGGCTGCCCCTCCGGGCTCGTACGACGGCGCGGTGGTACTTGGCGATCTCGTGGGCTACGGAGCGGAGCCCAATCTCGTCGTCGATCGGGTGAGAGCGCTCTCGCCCGTCGCGATCGTCCGCGGCAACCATGACAAGGTGGCGGCAGGGCTCGAAAGCGCAGAGGGGTTCAACCCGACAGCCCAGCGCTCAGCAGCGTGGACCAGGGATGCACTGAGCCGCGAGACCCGCGAGTATCTCGTCGCGCTCCCGGAGGGCCCGCGGGTGCTGGACGATCTGGTGGAAATCTGTCACGGGTCTCCGGTTGACGAAGACACCTACATCTTTGGCGAACTCGACGCCGCGGAGGCGCTCGCGGCCTCTCGACGCCGCGTCTGCCTGTTCGGGCACACCCACCTGCCAACCACGGCCGCGCTCGACGCCAGTCGGTCGCTCGAAGTGCTGTTCCACCGCGCCCATGGCGATCAACGCGTGACGTTCAGCGACGGCCGCCGCTACCTGGCCAACCCAGGCTCAGTAGGCCAGCCTCGAGACGGCGACCCGCGAGCCGCTTTTGCGGTCTTCGACACCGAGGCGCTGGCGATACACATTCAGCGCGTCGAATACCCGGTAGAGCAGGCTCGCGACCGGATCCTGGCAGCGGGGTTGCCGAAGCCGCTTGCCATCCGGTTGATGCACGGTCGCTGAAAAACGGGTCGGGCCCCGTCAGTCCCGGCGCTTTGCTGCTCGTTCTTCGCGGCGCTTCAACTCGACCGCAAACGCATCCCGCGCGGCGCGAGACCCCAGAATCCAGCCAATCACGACGCCGATGAACACTACGGCCGGGATGTAGAGAAAATGACCGGCCCCCATCTCGCCCACGCGTTCCTCCGATCGTTATCGTCCGCCCGCGCCAGCCAAGCCCCGCCTAAGACAGATTCCAGGGACCCCACAGAAACTTACTTCATTCGTGACGATCTCAGCCCTGGAAGATGTCTAGCGTCGCGCGCTCTTTTCCCCGATTTTCGCCGACAGCTCCTGCATTTCCCGTTCGACCTTGACCAGCCGACGCCAGATCGTCCAGAGATAGACGAGCAGGACGGCCCAGACGAAGCCGTATGCCGTGATCAGCAGCGTGGAGGCCGGCAGCTGGTCCTGCTGCGGGAGGGACTTCACCGGTACGAACTGGTCTTGCGGCTCCTGTCCCACCGCCTGTCCGGCGGCCGCTGGGGTGGCGCCAGGCGCACCGGCCTGGGCCACCAGGCTCGCGCCGCTCATGCCCACCAACCACAGGGCAATCATCCATGTCGTCAGTTTCATCATCGTCACTCTGTGCATCGTGCGCCTCGTTGGCAGAACCAATCTCACTCTTCGTCGGCGAGCAGGTACAGGTGCTCGACGTCGGCGCGGCGTTGCTCCAGCCGGGCACGCACCGCGAGCAGCAGGCCGAACAGCAGCATGAAGGCGATCGCGCAGAACCAGAACGGGCCGCGCATGCCCGGCGACAGCGTCGGCACCACGCGCGTCGTCGGGTGAATCGTCCGCCAGATATTGACCGACACATACACGAACGGGACGTTGGCCATCCCGAAGACGGCCATCGCCGCCCCGAGCTTCTCGGCGCCCGGCCCGCCAAACCGGCGCACCAGGAGGTAGGCGACGAAGATCATCCACATCAGGAGCGTGGACGTCAGGCGGGCATCCCATTGCCACCACACCCCCCAGGCCCTCCGCGCCCACAGCGGCCCCGTCACAAGCACGATGAGACCGAAGACGACCGTCAGTTCGGCGGCGGCCGCCGCGATCCGGTCGGCCTCGGGACGTGCCTTGAACAGGTAGACGGCGCTCGCGACGCCGCAGATGAAGGCCGACAGGAACATCACCATCGCCGACGGCACGTGATAATAGAAGATCTTCTGCACCAGCCCCATCGTCGCCTCGTACGGGGCCTGGGCGACCATGACCGGGGCCACTGAGAAGAGCACGACCGCGAGCAGCACGAACAGGGGATAGCTCTTTTTCATCTTTTGACTCCGGCAGGCAGCACGCTCGTCACTCGGTCATCAACGGCTCAAACGTCCAGAGGGAGAGCGTCACGAATACGACATCGAAGAACCCGAGCAGGGCCAACCACATCTGCGCGAGGTCAACGGCCGGCACCGCCTCGAACAGCGCGGCGGTGCCCCGAACCCCGGCGATGATGACGGGAATGGTAATCGGATACAGCAGGATCGGCAGCATGACGTCGCGGCTGCGCGCGCGGACCAACATGGCCGCGAATAAGGTGCCGACGGCCGAGAAGCCCACGGTCCCGCTCACCAGGAGCGCGATCAGCAGCAGCGGCCGATTCCAGATTGGGGCGTGGAAGAGCAGGCCGACCAGGGGCACGAGCACCGCCTCCACGATCAGGAGGAGCAGGACGATCCCGAGGAGCTTGCCGACATAGATCGCGGGCCGGCTGACCGGGGCCAGCATCAGCGCCCGCAGCGTCTCGGAGTGCCGTTCGCGTTCGAACGTGCGCCCGAGGGCCAGAGTGCCGGCAAACGCCACCGAGATCCACATAATCCCTGCTGCGGCATCCTCGAGCGGCCGTCCCTCCTTCACCAGGGCGAACGCGAAGACAAGGACGCACGCGACCGCGAAGAACACGGTGGTGTACACGATCTCGCGGCTTCGCACTTCGACGGTGAGATCCTTCCGCATCACGAGCCACGCGACCTTCAGGAACATCGGTCCCCCACTGCGACGTGCGCACGATAGTGCTCGCGAATCCGCCCGTGCGCATCGTCGAACGCCACCAGACGCCCGTCTTTCAGCACCGCCACCTTGTCGAGGAGTCGCTCCGCAACATCCAGATCGTGCGTCACGACCACGATGATGCGATCGGCCGCGCGGAGTTCATGGAGCCGCGCGACCAACGCGGCCACCGACGCGTCGTCCAGCCCGGTGAACGGCTCGTCGAGCAGGAGCAGGCGCGGTTCGTGGAGCAGGGCGCGCTCGAGGGCCAGCCGTTGACGCATGCCCCGCGAGAAGCCCGACACGACGTCCTCGCTCCGTGCGGTCAGGCCCGCACGGCCAAGCGCGGTCGTCACCCGTTCGCTGACCGCCTCCACCCCATACAGCCGCGCAAAGAACTCCAGGTTCTCGCGCGCGGTGAGCTCCGGGTACAGGTGAAGGTCGTGAGAAAGGAAGCCCAACCGGGCGCGCAACGCCGGACCGGCCTGCCCGGCCGTGTGCGAGCCGTAGTACACCTGTCCGGTGGATGGCACCAGGAGCGTGGCGAGAATCGACAGCAGCGTTGACTTGCCGGCGCCGTTCGGGCCGAGCAGCCCCAGCACCTCTCCGGAGCGACACGTGAGCGAGACGCCCGCGAGGGCGCGTCGGCGGCCGTAGTGACGCGACACGTCACGCACGGCCACCTCGGTAAAGTCGAAGCTCACGCCGCGAGCCCCTGTCCGCCGCGCGGACCCGTCGCCTCCGTGTCCAGTTCCCCGTAGATCCGCTCGAGGTCCGCCAGCAGTTCGTCTCGTTGCGCTCCGAACGCCTCGTCGCCCACCTGGCCGGCCTTGTGCCGCTGCTCCAGCCGGAGGAGTTCGGCAAACAGCTGCTCCCGCCGCTTCTCGAGCTGCTGGCGGGCGCTGGCCGCGGCCGATCGGCCACCGGTGCGCAGCGCACCCCAGAGGCCGCCCGCGAGCACCAGAGCGGCGAGAGCGAGGGTCGTCGTGCGGGGCCACGTCGAGTGATGCGGCAAGCCCGTGATGTCGAGGGCCAGCACGTCTCCCGCCTCGAGGGCCGGCCCCATTCCAAGCAGGAGAGGCCTGCCGCCCTCATTCGCGTCGCGGATGTTCGTCAGCTGAGGCGAGGTCACGGCCATCGCGCCCACCTTCTCGGCCATGAGGACAACTTGCCCGAGCGCCAAGGGCAGCTTCTGGCGAATCGACACGCGGACCGCCGGCGGCAGCGAGTACGCGAGTTGAACACTCGTCACCCCCGGCGCGAACGGGCCCGTGACGGTGACCCTCGGCCCCTTGGCCACCGCATTCGGCGCCGAGCCTTCGAGGACCGTGGCGTTCTGCGCCCCTGGCGGCAGGTCGAACACGATCGGGTCGGCCTTGATCGGCGCCTGGGTCGCGTTCACGAAATCGAAAAGGTAGTACACCTGCAGGGCTTCGTCCTCGAACTGTGTGATGACGCGCGACTGCCCGCCAATTGTCACCGTCCCGGCGACCGCGCTCTTCTCCATCTGCTGGGCGGCCGTCTTGTCGGCCGCCACCAGCAGCAGGACGACGCCTGACTCGGCGGGCAGCTGGAACTCCTGCGATTCGATCCGCTCCCCTGCCACGGTTGCCAGCACGCGCAACGAAGAGCCGGGCGCCAGGCCGCTGGCCACCGCACGCCCGATCTCGTCGGTCTTCACCGTCTGCGACTTCCCGTTGACGATGAACTCGACGTCGTGGCCGACGATGGGGTTCGAGAACTGACCGCGAAGCAGTCGGGCCGCGACACTCCCGGCGGCCAGCGTGCTTTCCGGCCTCGGAATCCCCGACATCGCCTTCGCATCGGGCATCCCGGCCATCCCGCCGGCGCCCCCCATCTGGGCGCGCGCCGGAGCGGACGCCGCCAAGCCGCCGAGCACGACCGCAACGACCAGGAGCTTGGCGGCCGACCGCGCGCCAGCCGCCGCCTGCCCAGCGTCGGGTGCCGGCCGGGCGGTCATCGCCTGCCTGGCCGCCAGTTCCTTCTCGATCAACTCCCTGTACGCGGCGCTGCCACTGTCCAGCTGACGGATGACGCGTACGGCCCGTCCTCGCAGCCTCGCCGTCATCTCCTGCCAGTCGGGCTCGGACACCTTCCCCATTGCCCGGTCGAATTCCAGTTCCTTGATCGCCCGCAGCACGAGGGTCTTCTCGCGCTCGAGCGCCGCACGTGTCCGCCCCCCCAGCATCTCGGGCGCGTCCACAGCGTCAGGCTGCGCCAGCGGCCACAGCATTCGGTACGCGGCGTAGGCCGCAATCCCTGCCGTCATCACGGTCAGGCAGACGAACACCACGTTCGCGGGCCGCGTGCCGCGAACGGCAACAGCCGCCACCGCCGACGCGATCAGTGTCATGATCAGGAACAAGTGCCACGGCTGGAAGCCGGGCACCGCGTCGTCGGCGACCGCGGGGGTGTTCTTCGCTCGCCTAGTCGAGGTCTCTGAGCTCATCGTCTAGCCGCGCCTCCAGTTCCTTGTCTGCAGCTTCCGTTGACGGCGCAGCGGGGGCAGGCGCAGCCGTGGTAGCGGTTGTCGTCGGGTGCCGTGACCATTTGATAGCGGCGCCGCCGAGCATCAGCAGGCCGCCGGCACCGAGCACGTAGGGCAGGAGCCACGCGAGACGGTTGAAGCCCTTGTCCACCGGCATCGCCAGAGGCTCCTGGCTCCCGTATTTCTTGATGTAGTACTGGAGCACCTGGTCGCGGGTCAGACCCATCTTCACGAGATTCCCGATCTCCGCGCGCATCTCGGCGGCGTACCCGCAGGTGCACTCCCCCACCAACTGCCGGCCGCACGTGCCGCACATGCAGATGAGGGACTTGTAGAGGTCCTTCTCGAGCGCCGACTTCGGTACGACCGGCGTGAAGGCCGGGTCCACGACGTGCTGAGCCCTGGCCGGCGCCCCCATCAGCACGAGCATGAGGAGCAGCATGCTGATCGAGGAGGGCGCCGGTAACTTGGCCGCAGCGAAGCCCAGTGCCTGCTCGGGCAGGAGCGCGAGCATCGTACCGAGCGCCATGATGCCGAACCCCACCCAAATCCAGTCCACGAGCGGGTTGATGACGACCTGCAGGCTGACCGACTGGTCCTGCAGCTCGAATCCCGGCATCACGATGTAGAGGTCCTCCGCCGCGCTGCGACGGATCGCCACCCGGCTCACCGGCTCCTGCTCGTGCTGGCGATACAGCCACTTGCCGGGATAGGCCTTGTCGAGTTCCTTCCCATCGTGGAACACGGTCAGATGGCCCGTGATCATCTGTTTCTGCCCGTCATCGGTCACCCGCACGCCATCGTTCCGGATGGCGTAGCGCCCAACCCGCGCCTGTTGCCCGGGCTGCAGCAGCATCTGCTCGTCAACCTTGAACGCTTCCCCGGTGAAGCCGAGGAACATGAGCACGATGCCCAGGTGAACGGTGTAGCCGCCGTAGCGGCGTTTCGACCGCGCCACGAGGCCCACCATCGCCGTCAGGTAGTCGGTGCCGGTGACCTGCTTCCGAACGGCGGCACCTCTGACGAACTCCTGGATGATCGTCACGCCCACGAACGCGCACAGTGCGAAGCTCAGGCCCGCCGGCCAGAAGGGAATGCCCGCGAAAGAGAGCGCCACCGGCGTGACCACCCCGACGATCGTCGCCCAGAGGAACTGCTCGCGGAGGTTGATCACCGTGGACTTGCGCCAGGCCAGCAGCGGCCCCACGCCCGTGAGGAACAGCAGCGCCAGGCCGATGGGCAGCATCCACTTGTTGAAGAACGGCGGGCCGACGGTCAGCCGTTCACCCGTCAGCGCCTCGCTGATGGTCGGAAACATCGTGGCGAACAGCACGAACATCGCCGCGAAGAGCAGGATCCAGTTGTTCGCGAGGAACGCGGCCTCGCGTGACACCCACGAGTCGAGTTCGTGCCGTGAGCGCAGGAGCGGCAGCCGGTAGATGACGTAACCGAAGCTCACGGTGAGGATGACCACCATGAAGCCGGTGAACATCCACGCCAACTGCCGGTCCTCCCCGAATGCATGCACCGACTGCACCACGCCCGACCGCGTCATGAACGTCCCGAAGATCGTCAGGAAGAACGTGACGATGACCAGCGTGACGTTCCAGACGCGCAGCATGCCGCGACGTTCCTGGACCATCACCGAGTGCAGGAAGGCGGTGGCCGTCAGCCACGGCAACAAGCCGGCGTTCTCGACCGGGTCCCATCCCCAGTAGCCGCCCCAGCCCAGCACCTCGTACGCCCAGATCATGCCGAGCGTGAGGCCGAACGACAGGAACAGCCAGCTGACCATCGTCCATCGACGGACGGCGCGCAGCCACGAATCGTCGAGGTGGCCGGTGATGAGCGCGGCGAGCCCGAACGCGTATGGGATGGTCATCCCGACGAACCCGATATACAACGCCGGGGGGTGAATGGCCATGTACGCGTTCTGCAGCAGCGGGTTCAGCCCCCGTCCTTCTGCCGGCGCCGACACCAGGAACGTCTCGAACGGGTTCTTGTGGATGACCATCAGGAACAGGAAAAACATCTGCACGACCGAGATGATGGCCACGACGTAGGGCATCAGCTCGCGGTGGCGTTCCCTGTTCACGTAGACGGCGGTCGACCCGAAGACAGCCAGCAGGAACACCCAGAACATGATCGAGCCGTCGAGCCCGCCCCAGTAAGAGGTGAGCTTGTAGATGAACGGCTGGACGGTGTCCGAGTAGTGCTGAACGTACTTGATGCTGTAGTCGTCGGTGACGAACGCGTGGATGATCACCGCGGTGCCGACTGTCAGCAGCGCGGCGACCAGATAGAACGCGCCCACGGCGCTGTCCACCAGACTGCGCGACGCCCGCCGGGCGCCGGCAATCGCCGCGGCCGTGGCGTAGGCGGAGACGACGAACGATGCGAGGAGCGTGAATGTGCCGAGGGAGGCCATGTTCCTACTCGCTAACCGTGCACACCCTGACCGTCCGGCGGCGCGTCACCGCGCCGGGCAGGCGGCTGTGGCAGGAAACAGATTCGGGTGAAGTGGTAAACGCGCGCTGACGGGAGAGTGCAAGCGATGGCCTCCTGGCTAGTTGCCCGGAGCGCCAGCGGTCTTCCTGGCTTCGTACTTCGATGGGCACTTGGCCATGACGCCGTTCGGCGACACGTGGAACCCGTCCGGCTCGAGCCTGCCCTTCAGCACGACCTCCGCGTCATCCGAAAACGTGTCCGGCACGATGCCGGTGTAGTGTGCCAAGACCACGCGGGCGTCGTCGCCCACCTTGCCCGTCACCTTGAAACGGTACTCGAGCGAGTCGCGCTTCCTGAGAATCGAGTCTCTGACAACGTACCCATGCAACTGGAGGTTCTTCCCTTGCCACTCGACGGGGTTCACCAACACCTCGTCCACGTGCTTGTAGTACTCGGTGCCATCTCTCAAGGTCGCACGCAGCAGGCCAGCCAGGGCACCGGCCAGTACGATTACGGTCAGTCCGATCTTGACGGCCTTATTTGGCATAGACCCTTTCGTGGGATTTTCCCCATCCAGAATATCGCCTCGGCGGCCGATGGTCAATCGGCCTGCCGGTTTGCCGGCATTCGGATGGCAGGGTCGCGCCATGCACCAGGCCGCAGGTCGGCCAGCAACCGGTAGACGCAGGCCACCGGGAGACCGACCACGTTCGAATACGAACCGTCGATTCGGGTGACGAATCGGGACGCCAGTCCCTGGACGGCATATGCACCGGCCTTGTCACGCGGTTCTCCGGACGCCACGTACCAGGCGATTTCCTCTTCGTCCAGGGCTGAGAACCCGACCGTCGTCGATTCGCAAGCGGAGATCTCACGGTCTCCCACGCGGGCCGCTACCCCGGTCAGAACCTGATGCTCGCGTCCCGACAGCAACCGGAGCATGCGGGCCGCGTCCACCTCGTCGGCTGGCTTTCCGAGGATGACTTCGTCCACCACGACGGTGGTGTCGGCCGCGAGCACAACCTCGTCCGCGTTTGCGTAGGTGGCGGCCGACGCCTTGTTGCGTGCGAGCCTGGTCACGTAGCCGGCTGGCGATTCGCCGTCGAGCGGGCGTTCGTCCACCTCGACCGTGCGGACGGAGAACCGGAAGCCGGCGGCGGTGAGCAGTTCTGCCCGCCGCGGCGAAGCTGAAGCGAGAATCAACACCCGGCGATCTTACATCCTTCCGGACCCCCCGCAGGCGCAACTCCCTGGCCGCTGAAAAGGGCCAGCCCTGTCCGAGGGCATCTCTCTCCAGGTCTGTCAAGGAGTGAGACGGAGCATCCTGGGCGATGCCTCCCACGGAAAACCAGCAGGCGGCCCGCGGAAAAGTGAGAGAATGCCTATGTGGAGCCATTGACCGCTATCCTTCCGTCAGCCGTCCGCACCATCCTCCAGAAGGGCCCGATGTCGCCGGGCAAGCTCCGGCTCGCGTGGCGGGTCGCCGTCGGCTTCGCGATCGACCGGGCAACTACCGTCAACCTTCTCGACAACGGCACGGTCGAGGTGACCGCTGAAGACCTGGCGTGGCGGCGGGAAGTCAGGCGCTCGCACGCGGTCATCCTCTCCCGCCTCCAGGACCTGGTCGGTGCGGCGTTCGTGAAGAAGCTCAAGGTCCTTTCCCGGCCGGCCAAGGGATAGGCCGTGCCCAGCCCGCTCGGTCACGCGCTCGGTGGATTTGCGGTCGGCTGGCTGATCAGCCCATCGCCCGCCGTCCCCCGTCACGGGGGATGGTCCGCCCTCGCGTCCTCGCTCTCACGGGTGGTGCGATCACCGCGGGCATGGCTCTTCGCCGCCTCGGGAATGGTCGCGGATCTTGATCTGCTCGTCGGGCTCCACAGTCGCTACACCCACAGCGTCGGCGCGGTGCTCCTGGTCCTTGCCGCCGGCCTCGTCTGGGCGGCGCGGCGGCGACCGGTAGCGGTCGCCCTGCCGCTGGCTGTCGCCGCCAGTTACGGCTCCCACGTGCTGCTCGACTGGCTGGCCAACGATACCTCTCCCCCGCTCGGCATCATGGCGCTCTGGCCCTTCGACAACGGCTTCTACCTGTCGAGCCTCCATGTCTTCATGGCAATTTCCCGGAAGTACTGGCTGGCGGCGATCTGGACGCAGAATCTCGTCTCGGTCACGCGCGAACTCCTGATCCTGGTCCCCGTCGCGGTGATCGTCGCTCGGTTCCGGACGTGCCGGCAGGTGGGCACGTCCGCCTGAATGCAACGACTGCACGACCAACTCCCAGGGCCCATTGCAGAATCGGCGATGTTTTCGCCGGGCCGGCCACCAATGGCGAAAGTCGATATCTTTATAAACCTTTTGTTTGCAAGTTGTTATTGGCACTCACGCAGTGTCTTTCGCTTGACTTTGCGGACGGCACGCCTCTAGAATGCAAGGGCTTGAACGATTCACGAGAGAGGAGCGCAAATGCCCGCCGACGACCGTAACGAACGCAGCAAGGCACTCGATGTCGCCGTCAGCCAGATTGAGAAGCAGTTTGGCAAAGGTTCGATCATGCGGCTGGGAATCAAGGGGGCCGTTGCCCCCGTCGACTCCATCCCGACCGGTTCGATCAGCCTCGATATCGCCCTGGGAATCGGCGGAGTCCCCCGCGGGCGAGTGGTCGAGATCTTCGGCCCTGAATCCTCGGGCAAGACGACGTTGGCGTTGCAGGTGATTGCCCAGGCCCAGAAACGGGGCGGCATGGCGGCATTCGTGGACGCGGAACACGCCCTCGACGCGACCTACGCCAAGAAACTGGGCCTCGACATCGACAACCTGCTGGTGTCGCAGCCGGACAACGGCGAGCAGGCGCTCGAAATCGTCGAGGTCCTCGTGCGATCCGGCGGCGTGGACGTCGTCGTCGTGGACTCGGTCGCCGCGCTGGTCCCCCGCGCCGAGATCGAGGGCGAGATGGGCGAAGCGCAGATGGGCCTGCAGGCGCGTTTGATGTCCCAGGCGTTGCGTAAGCTGACCGGCGTCGTGTCGAAGTCGAAGACCTGCCTGGTGTTCATCAACCAGTTGCGCGAGAAGATCGGCGTGATGTTCGGCAACCCCGAGACGACCACCGGCGGGCGCGCGCTCAAGTTCTACGCGTCGGTCCGCCTCGATATCCGCCGCATCGCGAGCATCAAGGACGGCGACGTCATCATCGGCGGCCGGACGCGCGTAAAGGTCGTCAAGAACAAGGTGGCGCCGCCGTTCCGCGAGGCGGAGTTCGACATCCTCTACGGTGAGGGGATTTCGCGCGAAGGGGATTTGCTCGACCTCGGCGTCGAGCGCAAGATCGTGGACAAGAGCGGCACCTGGTTCGCCTACAACGGCGACCGTCTCGGGCAGGGGCGCGAGAACGCGAAGCAGTTCCTCCGCGACAACCCGGCGACGACGCAGGCCATCGAGGACCGGCTCCGCAAGGAGATCGGCCTGGGGCGCGAAGACGCGGTGGAGGCGCAGAAGTAGGTTCGAAACGCACAGGCGCCTGGTTTATCCGGGGTCGCACGGTGTGCCGATGGACTGTCGACAGGCCTTTATCCCCCTCGACAACCGGGGCTGGTTCGAAGTAATATTTCGTTTCTTGCAGGTGGCCAGGTAGCTCAGCTGGTAGAGCACTCGGCTGAAAACCGGGGTGTCCCCAGTTCAATTCTGGGCCTGGCCACCATCTTCCCTCCTCCGCGCCTTCAATTTCGGCGACTATCCTGCATCCAGGTTCCTGCTCGGCGCATGCTTCACGGCGCCCGCGTGCGCTCCTGGCGGTGCCACACGTGAAAAACGCCAAGATTCGAGACCTGACCCCAAGTGGTAGAATCGCCGCGCTCAATAGGAGGACACATGGCATCTCTTGGACGGTTCCCGGCATTCCGAACGGCTCTGATCGTCCCGCTCGTCTTGATCCTCGTCGTCATCGCAATCCCCGTCCTGCTCGTCGCGCGCGCCCCGCAGTCGGCCGCGCAGACACCCGTGACCTCGACCGACCCAGGGCTTCGCATGAAGGGGTTCGCCCGGCACCAGGCCATGGCGCAGGCGTCCCCATTC
>JADGOB010000337.1 GCA_017883185.1 Acidobacteriota bacterium | reverse complement strand
CGGGCAACCGCTCGACGATCTCTGGGATCGAGAACGCCGCCGAGATCATGAAGCCGCTCGCCGTCGACGTCTTGCCGGTCGAGTTCCTCGCCAAGTGGAACCACCTGGACATGATCTTCTCGGTCATCGCCGAGCGAGCCTGCCTCTACTGCCGCGAAGGCCTGCCGGCGGAGTTCGTCACGTATCTCGAGCGCCGGGACTGGAAGCTGATCCAGGTGCCCCTCGAGGAGGTCATGAAGACCGGCTGCAACGTTCTCGCCCTCGGCGACGACAAGATCCTGTCCTTCGCCGAGAACGGGATCGTCAACAAGATGCTGGTGGCGGAGGGATTCACCATTTACGCACCCCACCTGCGTGAGTTCACGAAGATGGGCGGCGGTCCGCACTGCCTCACGTTCGAGATCCAGCGGGACAGATAGCTCAGTCAGATTCGACGGCTCGGGATGCCGAGCGCTCGACGACACTCTGGAGGCATAACGCATGATCGACTTGCTCATCCGCAGTGCCAGGATCGCAGGGAGCCCTGACTCGGCGCCGGTCGACCTGCAGGTCGACCGGGGAGTCATCCTTGAGATCGGCCCGGCGTCCAGTGACCCTGTCCCTGCGCGAACGATCATCGAGGCAAGGGGCGCGCTGCTCTCAGCCCCCTACGTGGAGCCGCACATCCATCTCGATACCGCCCTCACCGCCGGAGAGCCTCGCTGGAACGTGAGCGGCACCCTCTGGGAGGGCATCGCCTGCTGGAGCGAACGGAAAGCCCTGCTGAGCAGGAAGGATGTGATCGATCGCGCCGAGGAGATCCTTCGCTGGCAAGTCGCTAATGGCGTGCTCTTTGTCCGTAGCCATGTCGACGTGACGGACCCGAAGCTCGAGGCGCTCGACGCGCTCCTCGAGGTCCGCGACCGCGTCAAAGAGGTCGTCGAACTGCAGATCGTGGCCTTTCCCCAGGAGGGCATCTGCTCGTTTCCGGATGGGGAGAAGCTGATCGAGGAAGCGGCACAACGCGGGGCCGATGTGGTCGGTGCGATCCCCCACTTCGAGGACACGCGTGAAGACGGTGTCAGGTCTGTCGAGATCGCCATCGACGTGGCAGTCCGCCACGGGCTCATGGTCGATGCCCACTGCGACGAGATCGACGACGAACAGTCAAGGTTCATCGAGGTGCTCGCGACTCAGGCCCTGCGCACCGGATTGCGCGAGAGGGTGACGGCCAGCCACGCCACGGCCATGGGGTCGTACAACGCGGCATACAGCTACAAGTTGCAGCGGCTTCTGCAACGGTCCGGGATCAATCTCGTGTGCAACCCTCTCGTGAACCTTCATCTGCAAGGACGCTTCGACGGATATCCAAAGCGTCGCGGTCTGCTGCAGGCGAAGGAGATGCTCGGCGCTGGCGTGAACATAGCGTTCGGCCACGATGACATCATGGACCCCTGGTACCCGCTGGGCACCGGCAACTCGATCCAGGTGGCCCTTGTGGGGGCTCACGCCACGCAACTGACCGCCCCATCGGAAGTGGAGGAATGCTTCCGCATGGTGACCGACCGCGCGGCGGCCGCGCTGTGCCTGGGCGAGCGCTACGGCATCGCGCGCGGGCGCCCGGCGAACTTCATGCTGCTACCCGCCCTCAGCCCCTTCGACGCCGTGCGCCGCCAGGTGCGCCCATCGCACGTCGTCGCTCACGGTCGGCTGGTCGCCTCCGCGCCCCCTGCGGCGACGAAGCTCGACTGGCCCGGCCGTGATACGGAGCTCGTCGACCACATCCGCTTGCGCGACGCAGCCGGTGCCACCTGGCGCGACCGCGGCGACGTGTGATCGACTTGACCCCCTGGAATCCGTCCGCTTTGAGGAGGTGGCCTGCGGACCGAGTTGGGGGAGTCAGGCCATACGCCGCAGGCGCGGCTGCCGCCAGCAGGTCATCGCCAAGTTGCATGAGGCCGTGGCTCGTCGAGAGTCGCCATGGCGCTGTCCGGCCCCCCGTGCCTGAAATCGGTTTGGATCGCCAGGCGCATCGTGCGCGGGATTCGCCGTCCATGCGCCTGAAGTGGCCCGACCTCGCGCTGTGGCGGGAGGTAGCCGACGACGTGGAAGGCGGGGACCGCCGCCCAGTCGACATCTCGCGGGTAGTATGGGCGGGGCGCCCGGATGTGACGGTGAACACTGTCACAGCGTCTTGGCCTCGCCCCGCTGTGGCTTGGCGGCTCGGCGTGGGAAGCCGCCGTCATGCCGACGCACTGCCGACAAGACGCCTCGTCACGGCCCAGCACGCCTTGGCACTGCCCAGCACGGGGCTCGCCCAGAACCTTGGACTGTGCAGCACAAACGCGGACGGGGAACTACGGGGCGTCACCGCAGGCTGACGTCTGCAAAACCTCCATCATCGGTTCAACTCCGATCGCCGCCTCCAAATCCTCTCCTGCAGATCGGCACTTTCCTGTTGCGCTTCGAGACGCACCATTGCCCTGTTGCCGACATTCTGCCGACGAGACTGCCGGCTACGCTAGGGGATAGGGCGACACGTGCCGGCACGAGAGACGCCGAGGGCGCGTCGCGCATGAATGCGCCTGGAGACGAACATCTCCAATCGTCAGGTGTCCACGAAAGCGGGTCAATTCCCAAGGGACCTCGGGGACGCGCTTGTGCGCAGGCTCTAGGGCGCGTTTCCCTCGCCTCCCCCCGCGTTTCCCTCGCCCCCCTGCGCCCCTGGCGGCCCTCGGTGCTTGAAGGGCGCCAGCCAGATCGTCACTTGGCCGCCCTGGAGCGCGCGCGACCCCGCCGAGGGCTCCTGCTTGACGACGGTGCCCGGAAAGCCGTCCCCGCCGCCGGTCGTAGCGACCGCCACCGAGAAACCCGCCGCCCGCAGCGTGTCGGTGGCGCTGCCCTCAGAGGCGCCGACGACGTCGGGGACCGGCACCATCGGTGGTCCGCTGCTCACCCAGTAGCGCACCGTACCGCCGCGCAACAGCGGGGTGCCGGCCGCGGGGCTCTGACGGATCACCTGGCCGGGCGGCACGCCGCTCGAGTGCTGCGACAGCCCCCTGGGGACGAAGCTCTGCGCCCGCAGGGCCGCCGCCGCGCCGCTCGACGTCCCGCCCACCACGCTCACC
>JADGOB010000129.1 GCA_017883185.1 Acidobacteriota bacterium | reverse complement strand
GCCGCATCCTCGAGCACCTTGGCGCCTCGGCTCGCCGCGCGACCCAGGACCGCGCTCCGCCTCCCGCAGCCGCCGCGGTTCCCGTTTCACCCTGATCCCGCCTGACTGCCGGGGCTGACGCCAGCGCCCCGGCGCAGGCGACAGGGCGGAGGCATGTCTCCGGCTATGGCCCGACGCGCAGAGATCCGCCTCACGCTCCTGGAAAAGCGCCAAGAGACCGCAACGGGCTCTTCGTAAGCCCTCGCCTGGGGGGCCGGCACCGCTGCGGTGCCGGCCCCCAGGCCGTTCGAGCCCGTCCCGACCATCAGCCGCACTGCCGCCGAAAATCAAAGTTCCTATCACTTCTTCTCCGCACAGCCGGCCGCGCTCTTCCAGTCCTGGAACCGGGGAGGCTTTGCCGCGGGCGGTTTCTGGGCTCCCAATCCTCCCAATGGAGTCACGATCGACTACTTCGTCAAGAACGAGATCAAGCAGACCGAGGAGCAGAAGAAGGCGCGACGGGACGCTGTCAAGATAGTCGTGACCGATGAGAAGGGTGCCGCTGTCACGACGCAATGGGCCGCCGCGAAGGAAGGGATCAACCGGCACGTGTGGAACCTGAGGTACGAGGGGCCCAAGCGCGTCGCCTCGGCGAAGGAAGCGCCGCCCAACGAGTTCTTCGAGCCCAACCGCGGTCCCGACGTCGTCCCGGGGACCTATAAGGTCGCGGTGACGGTCAAGGGAGACACAGAGACGCAGACGGTCACTGTGCTGCCGGACCCGCGCATACCGGCGGACCTCGAGGCCTTCCGCGCCCAGACGCGGGCCGGGCTCGAAGTCAGGAACGGCGTGACCGCGTTGAACGAGATGATCAATCGGATCGACAGCCTGCAGAGCCAGATCTCGGCGCTCGAGAAGAACCTGCGCGGGGGCGGCGAGGACGGCGGCGAGGCGCCCGGGCGGGGCTCCCGGCGCTACGAAGCCGTGCTCAAAGCGGCGAAGGACCTCGGAAAGAAACTGAAGGAGTTGCGGGACAAGGTCTACAACCCGGACATGCAGCGGGACGTCGGGCAGGACAGCATCCACTACCACACCGATTTCCAGGGGCGAGTCCAACGGCTCGCCCAGGCGCTTTCGGGTTACAACCAGGCGCCGGGAAACCTCTTCGAGGAGCAGATGGAGGAGAGGCGCAAGCAGCTCGACGGCTACCTCGCGGAGTTCAACGATCTCGTGAAGAACGACGTCGCCGCCTTCAACAAGGCCGCATCGCAGCAGGGAGCCTCGACCCTCTTCGCGGGCGATCCGATCCCGGTGAAGCCCCCAGGGATCTGAGCGGCGATTGCCGACACGAAGCCGCTCCCGCCGCCGCCTGCGGCGGAGCGCCCGCCCCTCGCGGGCCGTGGGCGTTCTTCAAGGGCTCGCGGAGGCGGGCGGTGGCTCGGTCAGCCGGCTACTTCTGCGTCTCGCACCGCAGCGTGCCGGACACGACCTCCCTGCTCTTCAGGAACTCGTCCGCGCCTCCCCGACCTTCACATTGGAAGTTGGTCATGGGCCCGGTGCAGTTGGAGAACAACGGTTCCGCCTCGAGGCTCGTCCCGGGCAGGGTGATGGATTGCTCGCCGCTGTCGACCGTGATGTTCAGAGTATCGCTCGACCAGCGGTAGATGTTGATCTTGTCCTGCAGGCCCAGGAATATCTGAGCGTCGGGGTAGTCGCCTGGCCCGTGATAATGCTCGACGTTGATGTAGACCATCAGCGTCACGCCCTCCGCCGCCTTGCGCGACAGCGTCACCAGAAAATCGTCGGCCAGCACTTCACAGGCGACAGCACCCCGATGCTCGAAGGCGCAGGGACCGGAAGCCGTGAACGTGCTCGGTCCCGAGGAGGCTTCTGAGCGAGGCGGGCAGCCGGGCGGCCGCCAGTCCGTCGCTGCAGGCCGCGCGACTCCGGCGGATGAGCTGGAAGCGCCGGTTCCCAGCGGACGAGCGGCGGTCCCGGATGAGCGAGCCGCTTGCGTGTCGGAGGCCGGCCCCGCCGCGCGGAGTGGTGTCTCCGCGGGGCGGGCGGCCGCGGGACTGACGGCCGCGACGCTGACGGGCGCGGGGCTGACGGCCGCGGGCGGACGGGGCATGATCTTCATCGAGCGCGCCGGGTCTTCGTCACACGCCGCCGCCACGAGGCACGCTCCGACGGCAATCGCGCGCGCCCGCCTCATCTTCGCCTCCATGCGCGCGTCAGCTTCAATGAGGCCAGCATCACCGACGAGACCGCGCACGCGGAGAGGACCAGTATGTCTCGCCCGAAGCCGATGAGGTCGGGATAGAACAGCGCCTGGCGAAGTCCGTCAATCGCATAGCGCGTTGGCACCAATCGACTGACGATCTGAATCCAATCCGGCAAGAACGGCACGGTCGTGAAGCCGCCGCCGAGAAAAAACATGTAGGCCGCGCCGTTGAGCGCCGTCATGGTCACGAGACGGGCATCGCGGAGGGCGACGCCGAGCAGCGTCCCGAGGCCTACGGTCGTCAGCGTCACCGCCGTCAGCAACCCGATGAGCGCGAGGCCATGCGTCCACGAAGGGACCGGCAGCCTCCATCCGCACGGCCCGCTGAGAACCAGCGTGAGCCACCGCGGCGCCTCGGACTCCTCGGCGCAGTACGGAATGTAGCGGGTGAGGAAGCCCAAGGCCACGAGGGGCGTGATCAGGGCAAAGGTGATCAGCGTTCCGCCGACAAGCCGCCCGATCACGAGCGGCAGACGGCCTCCCGGACTGATTACCAGCATCTTTGCCGTGCCGCGCTCGAAGTCGCGCGCCGTCAGCAGCGCTGTTCCCAGCAGGCCGATGCTGATGACGATGAGCACCACGATCGGGATCACCTGGTACTGAAGGAAGGAGACATTGGTGTCGCGCAGGTCGTGCTCGGCGATGGCCACCCGATAGGGGTTGGGCAGGAGCACGCCTCTCGCTGGCCCGTGAAGCTCGCCGAGCAGACCGAGCTGGGGCGCATCGAACTCCGCCACCGAGCGCGTCACACTCCGGCGGATATCGTCGGCGAGATCGATGTTGACGTTGTTGAGATAGACGTCCACCGCCGCATCCCCGCTGCCGAGCGCCTCGTCGAAGTTCTCCGGAATGACGATGATCGCCGCGACGCGCTGGTCGCCGAGCGCGCGCTCGGCGTCGGCGGAGGTCATCTTTTCGAGGAGATACGCGTCGCGGTCCCCCTGGATGATCCTGGCCATGCGTTGGGCAAACCGTCCGTGGCCCCGGACGACGAGGGCGACCGGCTGCTGGCCGACCGAGTTCGTGAGCACCGCGACCAGGACGCCCATCCCGAGGGCCGGGAGCAGGGAGGCGGCGATCGCCGCCGGCGAGCGCAGCCAGACGGCGAGATCGTTGCGGGCCATCCCCCAGATGCGGCCGATCACCGGGCGACCCCCTTCGACAGCCGCCCGAGCGTGAGCGCTGCCGAGGCGACGGCGATCGCCAGCAGCACCAGCAGGTTCAGGTAGATCGGCTCCGGGGTCACCCGGAGACCGTGGAACGCCCATTCCAGCACGCCCACGGCGTAGTAGACGGGCGACAGGTGCGCGATCCTCCAGATCACCTCGCCGTCGAAACGCGTGGGCTCCAGCGCTCCGCTGTCGATGTAGAACGGCATCGCAAGGCCGAACAACAGCGGCACGGCGGCGAGGGTCCGCTTGAGAAGCGCGCCGATCCATGCGCCCAAACACGTGAAGATCGCCACGCAGGCCAGGAGGGTGAAGGCCGTGGTCCACGGGGCCACGGGCACCACGCCGTACACGAACACGATCGCCACGAGCGTGACGGCGAGCGCCGACGCCGCGACGGCCGCCGACACCGCGAGCTTGCCCGCGAGCATGACCGCCTGGGACGCCGGCGACAGGCGCAGCAACTTGACGGTCCCGTACTCGAACTCCCGGGCCGTGGCCATCGCGCCGAGGATCCCGGCGATCACCATCGCGTCGAGCGCCAACGCGCTGACGACGAGGTAGGGGATGTAGCCCGTGTCGTGGGGGATCACGTCGTGCTCGACCATCTGCACGCGGACGCCGGGAAACTGGTGGCGCCTTCCGAAGGCGACGATGGCCGCCGGAAGGGCCCTCTGGACGTCGTTGGTGAGATCGACGTTGACGTTGTCGATGCGGACGTCGAGCGCCACGGTGGTGCCGTTCTCGACGTCGGCGCTGAACCCCGCGGGAATGGTGATGATCCCGACCAGGCGGCCGGAGTACAGCGCCGTCCGGGCCTCGTCCGGGCTCATGGACTTCAGGGCGAAGGAGTGATGAGCGCCGAGCAGCGCCTCCACGAGCCGTTTGGCGTACGGCCCGCCGTCCAGGTCGATCAACGCCACGGGAGCGTACGCCCCGGTCAGCCCGAAGAGGCTCACCATCGCGAGGAAGCTCACTGCCGCCAGCGCCGTCAACACCACGAACGCGCGGTTGCCGCGGAGCTGGGCCAGCTCGAGCGCGGCGCTGGCCTTGAAGACGCGGAGCGAGCTCACGAAGGCGCGCTCGCCGCGGTCAGGGCGCGGAACACCTCGGCCAGGTCGGGCGAGCGCGTGCGGAACCCCTCGATGGAGCAGACCGCGCGCGCCTCGTGCACGATGTCTTCGGGACTGACGTCCACGGCGAGATAGAGGCGCAGGCCGAAATCGACGATCTCGGCCCGGAGCACGCCGCTGTGCCTTCGGAGCCGCTCGTAGATCCGGGCCGCGCCCTCGTGCCAGCACTCCAGCTCCAGACATCGCCCGGTCCGCGCCTCGAGCGCGGCCGGCGTGTCCTCGGCTATGAGCTTGCCCGCGCGCAGAATGGCGACGCGGTCGCACAACGCCTCGGCCTCGTCGAGATAGTTCGTGGTCAGGACGAACGTCCGGCCGACGGCCCGGAGCGACCGCACGTGGGCCCAGATCTGATGCCGGGCTTCGACGTCGACACCCACCGTCGGTTCGTCGAGGATGAGCAGCTGCGGGTCGTGGAGCAGGGCGCGGGCGATCGCCAGGCGGCGCTTCATCCCTCCGGAGAATCCGCGCACGACGTCCTTCCGCCGCGAGTTGAGCCCCACCAGCTCCAAGACCTCGGTGATTCGAGCGTTCGGACGGGGGATCCCGTAGAGCGCCGCCGCAAAACGAAGGTTCTGCAACGCCGTCACCTCGTCGTAGAGGGCGGTTTCCTGAGGAAGCACGCCGATCTGAGCGCGAACCGCCGAGGCGTTGACCGCCACGTCCTGGCCCAGCACGCGCACGGTCCCCCGGTCGGGACGGATCAGGCCGCAGATCACGTCGATGAGAGTCGTCTTGCCGGCGCCGTTGGGGCCGACGATGCCGACCACCGTTCCCTGAAGGACGCGCAGCGACAACCCGTCGAGCGCCCGCACGCGGCCGAAACTGCAATCCACGCCGGCGACCTCAACCACCGTCGCCGCCTCGGACGTCGGTGAATCGGAGATCGGTGCGCCGGCGGCCTGCGCGTGCGGTCCCATGAGTCTCAAAGCTGGGTCACCTCTCTATTTTCGCGCTTTACCCCGGCATCGAGTAACTAATAATTCTCGTTTTCCTTCCTCTAATCTCGCTCTCCGACGCCGTCGGACTCGCTCTGTTCTGTTCCTTCCGCCTTTCGCCCTTCCGGGTTCCGGTCTGACGGTTTGACGCCGAGCAGCGTGGCGGGCAGCTCCCCGCGAAGCTCGAGCAGTCTCGCCCGCGCCGCGAGGAGGCCCTGGCCCGCCTCGGTCCCTTCGTCCTCGGCCTTCGCCACGGCGATCACGCCGAGGTCCACGCTGTCGGCCTCGCCGCGCCCCTCGGCGGTGAGCGCCTGCGCGACGCGAAGACCTTCCCTCGCCGCGGCGAGGGCTCGCGACGAGAGCTGGAATTCCGTTCGCGCGCGGGAGAGGTCCGCCTCGGCGCGGCGGACCGCGAGCTCCAGATCGCGTTCGCGCCCGCGGCGGTCCGCGCGGATCTTCTCGACGCGCGCGCCCGCGGCGGCCTGGCTGTGTTGGAGCCGCCCGCCCGTCCAGAGCGGCAGGGCCACGGAGATCCCGACGGCCCAGTCGTTGGACTTGAATTTGACGAAGTACTGGTCGAAGTTGTTGTAGTTGGAGAGGCGCATGTACTGACCCTCCGCCTGCACGACCGGGAGCCAGGCGCGTTTCTGAAACGCGGCCGCGCGTTCGAGCGCGGAGGCCTGCCGGTCGAGAAGGCTCGGCCCCGGACGATACGAGGATGTCGACGGCAAAGCCGTCAAGGCGAAGTACGACGTTGTCGTCCTTGAAAAGCTGGAGGCCGGATCGATCGTTTTCGTCTGGTCGCGCGGCAAATTCCGGCGTCTCCAGCTTTCCGAATAGACTCCGACGGAGGGACAGCGCCCCCCGGCGCGCTCCGGCCTGGCGGGGAAAGGGAGCCGGACGCTCAGCGCCGCGCGTGCCAGCAGGCACCTCCCCGGCCCTCCTATCTGGGCACGCGCGGCGCATCCTTCGCGCTTCGCGCTCCGGTCGCTGTCCGATACCGCGCGGTATCGAGACCCGGAGCTTTTCATTTCCCTCGTCGCTTCGCGCCGAGGAGGTCCCCGCCAGGCCTTCGGGTCGCTGATGCGACCTTTACGGAACGCGAGGCGCTCCGTACTTGGGCTTCGCTTCGCTCAGCCAACGCGCCGGGGGCGTAGGGAGCGCGCGGTAGCGCGAGCTGCTTGAAGGCCTGTCACGCCGACGTGCGAGCGATTGCCCGCGAGCACGTCCGGGCGCTCGCGTCCTCCGTCCTCGCGGGCGGCACGCGTCGCGCCAGGCCGGGAGCACGCCGGAGCACCGCGCGCGGGATCGAGGACGCGCAGGGACGAGAACCGCAGGTGCTTGCGCGCGGAAGACGAGCACGGAACGTGACGCGCCTTAGAAGCTCGCGCCGAAGGCGCGCACGACAGAGCCCCCGCGGCCGCGAGTTGGTCGCGCTACGCGCGACCCTCAGCACATAGCGCGAAGAGCGTTATGTGAAGGGCGCCTCCGGCGCCCCGGAGGTGCGCCACGTGCCCCGCGTTGCGCGAAGCGCACGCGCTAAAAGGAAGAGCCGGGGCGGGTAAACCGGTTTACCGGCAAGCGAGAGATGCGGCGCGCGTGACGGGATGGAGAAATTGAGGCTACGCCCGGCGCGCGCGCCGCCGAGCGGCCGGCGCCGATCGCGTGGCGGGCCGGAGCTTGCGGCCGCGGGGGCCGTGCTGTATGCTCCTCGCATTCACTGCTTTGTATGCGATGAGTCAGTCAGAGAAACGCGGACCCTCTTCTCGGCCGCTGGTGATCATCGCCAGCCCGAATCCCGAGTTGCGCAGCCGGTGGAAGCGCGGACTCGGCGCCGCCTTTCCGGTTCACGAGGTGGGACGGCAGGCCGACCTCGAGCGAGCCATGTCCGGTCTCGCTCCCGGCATCCTTCTGCTCGATGTCTCGCTGTCACGGCCCGGCGGGGCGGCGGCCGTGCCGGCCCTCCGGCAACTGAGCCCTTCGACGAGAATCGTCCTCCTGACCGCCCTTCCAAACGACCAGGAAGGGCTCCTCGCGCTCAAGGCGGGCGCGAGGGGCTACTGCCACGAGGCCATTGCCCCTTTCCTCCTGAAAAAAGCGCTCGAGGCCATCCAGAAGGGAGAGATCTGGGTGGGTCGGATGCTCGTCCCGCGCCTCCTGGAGGAGTTGACCTCGCTGACCAAGCGCCGGCGGAAGGCGTCCCCCGCCGAGCCGGACAACCGCCTCGAGTGCCTGACCCGCCGCGAGCTGGAGGTCGCGAGGCTGATCGGCGGCGGCGCCAACAACAAGGAGATCGCAACCCGGTTGACGATCAGCGACCGAACTGTCAAGGCGCACATCACGACGATCTTCCACAAGCTAGGCTTCTCGGACCGGCTGCGCCTCGCCCTTTTCGTCGTGAACGGGAGCCAGAGCGCGGGCACACATGAAAGCTGACGGTGGATCTCTTCCCTCGTACCAAGGTCCAATTGCAGCCGTGGAAGAAAACCGGTAAGCAGGGAACGACAGGAATAAGGATGCCCAAGCCACCCATCACCGTCGTCATCGCCGACCAGAACAAGGCACGACGCACAAGTTGCATGCGGCTGCTTCGATCCCGGCGAGACATCCGCGTCCTGGGGCAGGCGCGGAGCGGTCTCGAGGCCCTGGCCGCGACCCGCCTCAAGCCGCAGGTCCTCCTCCTGGACCTGAGCCTGTCCCGCGGGCACGGCGCGGACCTCCTTCCAGCCATCCGCAAATCGAGCCCCGGGACGAGGATCATCCTCGTCGCCGGGCGCGCCTCCGAGGCCCGGATCCTGGACGGGCTTTGCCACGGCGCCCAGGGCTACCTCGACAAGAAGCTGCTGCGCGACTTCCTCGCCAAAGCCGTGCGGATCGTGGGCTCCGGGCGGGCCTGGGTTTCTCGCAAGCTCGTACCCGACATCGTCGACCGCCTCGCGCGTCTAGCAGCCTAGGTGGTCAACAAGAAATCGATCTCAGGCGGTCGCGGGCACGGCCGCGCGGAAGGCCGCCGCGAGGGATTCGGCCTTGTCGGTGCGCTCCCACGTGAACTCCGGGAGGCGCCGGCCGAAATGGCCGTAGGCCGCGGTCTTCTTGAAGATGGGGCGCCTCAGGTCGAGCGCGTCGATGATGCCTCTCGGCGTGAGCTTGAAATGCTCGCGCACGGCTTCGAAAGCGCCGCCGGGTCGACGTTCGAGGTTCCGAACGTCTCGACGAGGACCGAGACCGGATCCGCCACGCCGATCGCGTAGGCGAGCTGGACCTCCACTTTGTCGGCGAGGCCGGCCGCCACGAGAATGAAGGGGTATTGCTCCACCGTGCCGGTCCAATCCATGTAATCCGGTTCCACGATGATCAGGTGGACGCAGGAGCTCGCAAGTATGTCAGTTCTGATATATCGGAGGCACGTGACGGAACGTCAGGTCCAGGACTTCAGGGCACGACACGAACTACTTGCCCGGGACGGATGTCTCCGAGGGCGTCGCGTACTGCCGGCAAGAGCGGAAGCAGATCTGGCAGGCGGTTGGTTCGTGCTGCCAAGACGACAACACCGAGGCCAGAAGAGGCGAGGTTTTGCTGGTATTCAAGATTTTGATCGGCAGTGAGGAAAGCGTCAAAGCTCTCCGACAAGGCTCGCCGCAACAGCTCTCCGTTCTTCAGCCCTGTCCACCCTTGCTGAACAACGGTTCGAACTTCGTGACCCGTTAGTTCCGCTGCCAGCTGCCGCGGAAGCGACTCATCCAGAAGAACGCGCACCGGCCGTCAGGGTTTCTCGAGCGATCTCCAGAGCCGCCACAGCTTGCTCTCTCGTAACCGACGGAAAAGCTTCGAGAAACTCCTCAAGGCTGTCACCGGCCTCCAGGTAGTCAATCAGGTTCCGAACCGGCACTCGAGTTCCGGCGAATACCGGCTCCCCCCCGAGAATCTCGGGCGAGCTCTCAACCAGAACCGTTTCACCGACCATGTCAGAGGTTCCTCATGATCGCCGCAAGTATAACCCTCACGCCAGCTCCAGGTCCGCGTCGGCCTCAGGCCAGACGAATAGGGTGTAGCTCACCCCCGACCGAGCTGGCCCCGCAAGCCGGCGTCGCGCGAGAAAGCCGATCCCCATGTGGCCCCGTAGATCGCCCGAACGAGCTCCCGCGAGGCCTTCCACACCTCCAGATCCTCGAAACGCTCGACGCGCGCCACGAGGAGAGCCTAAAGTCTAAGGTCTGAGGTCTGAGGTCCGTCCATCGGCCTGGGAGAGTCTAAAGTCAAAGAGTCTAAGGTCCAAGGTCCGACCATCAACCTTCGACCTTCGACCTTCGACCTTTAGACCTTAGACCGCCCCCGTCTCCCGTTGTCTCCCTCTCGAGGCCCAAAAAGAACCGGGGCGCCGCATCGAGCGGCGCCCCGGGTTTTCGATTCGATCGGGTCAGAGGATCACTTGTGGAGGACGATGCTGCCTCCGCCCAGAGCCGTCGTCGGATCATCGTTGTCCGCCGCTCCGAGCTGGTTGTCGTAGATCATGTTGGACTCGTTTCCGTCGTAGATCCGGATGCGGAACCTGTCAGTCCCTCCGCCGCCGCTGACCTGGCCGTCCCAGGCCGTCAGGATGAAGTTGTAGCTGCCGGCCCCGTTGATCGTGCCGATGCCCTTGTACTGAGCCTTCGCGCCGGAGATGACCAGCCACTCGTACGCGGTGCTGTTGAACTTGAAGCCCGCCACGTTGAAATTGAACTCCGTCTCGCCCGTCGGAACCGTCATCCCGGACTTGTATTTCGAGACGAAGCCGAAGTTTGCCTTGCCCGTCAGACTCAGGTTGGCCGCATAGGCGCCCGCCGGCGAGTTGATCCAGCCGCCGCCCGTCACGAACCCGGCGTTGGTGTCGTAGACGACGACATACTGGAACGTCAACGTCGCGCTGCCCGTGTCGTCGTCCGTGACCGTCACACCGGGCTCGTAGACGCCCGCCGCCGAGTAGGTGTGCGAGGCCGTGCAGGAACCGTTGCCCGTCCCGCTGGGCGTTACCGTGGTGAGCGAGCCGTCATCCCACACGAACGTGCAGGTATGCGAATCCAGGCTCCCGACGTCCGTGAAGTTCGCCGTGATGCTGACCGAGGTGTTCTTGGCGACCGGCCCGACCGGGCCCGTCACGCTGGTGATGAGCGGCGCCATGTTGTTGACTGTGACGCTCGTGCTGTTGGAGGCTGACAGTCCGCCGCTGTCGGTCACCGTCGCGGTGATTGTGTTGACATCCGAAGGGGTCCCGGTCGGGTTGTCGTCCTTGTACTGGTGCGTCGTCGAGAAGGTGAACGTCCCGCCGGGCACAGTCAGGACCGTGTTGGCCTCGCTGACGCCCCAGACGATCGTCACCGTGTGCGCTTGTGTGTCTGTCGGATCGGAGAAGGAGCCATTC
>JADGOB010000128.1 GCA_017883185.1 Acidobacteriota bacterium | reverse complement strand
CCTGGGTTCCCAACCAGTACGCCACCATCGTCTTTCCCCGGTTGCGCGAGGGCACGGTCGAAAGACTTGCGGACCTGCTGCGCGAAAAATACGAAACCTTCATCGTTCCCGGCAGCTACTTCGGCCAGCCCCAGCACTTCCGCATCGGCGTCGGCGGCGATCCCGACATGACCCGCGAAGGATTGCGGCGACTAGCGCTCGCCCTCGACGAACTGTGAACGGGCGCGACAGGAGCCAGGGCCGGCAATCGCGCCCGAGCGATGCCCAGGAAGCGCTAACTTACGATATGAGGATTTATCTGCAATCATCACTTAGGCCGACGCAACGACCGGGAGGCGACATGCTGAAGACTGCATCGAGGTTGGGCACTCGCTTCACCTGTCGCCTCGGTATCCTGGTCGCGCTGGTCTCGTGCGCTGTTGTCCTTCGTCCCGTCGCCGAGAATCCCAGACCATCGTCTCCGCCATTTGGCGCCGTCAGTTCTGTCCGCGTGATGATTGTCGTGGCATCGGCTTGGCAGCAACCGTCAGGTGAGTGGAGGGGTGAGGCAGAACGTTGGGTCGTTAGTTACCGCCTGACCCGGCAACTGG
Source organism: Acidobacteriota bacterium (assembly GCA_017883185.1). Taxonomy (GTDB): domain Bacteria; phylum Acidobacteriota; class Vicinamibacteria; order Vicinamibacterales; family Fen-181; genus FEN-299. The sequence goes on along the minus strand of JADGOB010000128.1, from coordinate 10,322 downwards.
CGGTGCCCGGTGTGACACAGCCAGTCTTGTGCAATGACACGGGAGTTTGCCTGGCTATTGTTGGGGAGGGTCCGGTCTCTGCCGCAGCCGCAACGATGGCTCTAGGCCTCTACCCGGGCCTCGATCTTGCGAAATCCTACTTCCTGATAGCCGGTATCGCTGGCGCGCCGCCATACATGGCTACTCTCGGATCGGTGTCATGGGCCGACTGGGTTGTCGATGCGGACTCTGCCGCCACGATTCATCCTGCGGATCTTCCCAATGGCTGGCCGTTCATGCGGTTCAGGAAGTTTTGCTCCCAGCCCTGGTGCGAGGAAAGCTGGGGTGTCGGGGCCGTTCGCCTCAACGAGGCCCTCGTGAAGCGTGCCGCCGCACTTTCCGCTGCGACGCCACTGCTGGACAGTGTGAAGGCGCGAGCGTATGCGGGTCGCTACACCGGGAATGAACCGGCCAGGCATGCGCCGTCCGTCCTCATCTGCAGCAGTCTTGCGGGCGCGACGTACTGGCACGGACCGCGCCTGAGCGATTGGGCCCGATGGTGGGTCGACCGGTGGACCAGTGGAAGCGGCCGGTATTGCATGACCGACGAAGAGGACTTCGCGATCGTCACGACCCTGGAGCGCCTCTCCTCGATTGGCAAGGTTGATCGCCAGCGGGTATTGGTGCTCCGTGGTGCAAGCAATTTCGATCAGCCGCAGCCGGGACAACCGGCTGTCGAATCACTGCAGTCTATGATTAGGGCGGACAACGATGGCTATCGCCTAGCCATCGACAACGTGTGGCGCGTTGGAACGGTGTTCGTTCAGGACGTGGTCGGGCACTGGCCGGCTTGGCAAGACGGGGTCACCGCTCGCCGCCAGGAACACTAGTCGGGTCCGACGACGGCGGGAGCCCCCGGCAAGGATGCCGGAAAAACCCAAGAGAAACCCAAACGGCAATTGCCGACCCTCCGGTTGTGGGTAATTGCGGCCGGGTCTGGACGCTGGAATCGAGCGAAACGCTAGGGATTTCGAGGGAAAGAAGGTGGCTCCTCAGACAGGACTTGAACCTGTAACCCTCCGGGTAACAGACGGTGTCACTGGAACTGACGCTCTCGGTGGCCGCGCTGGCGGAAAACGTGACCGTCACGGGCCAGACGCCCCTCATCGAGACCACATCGTCGGCGGTCGGCGGGATCGTTGACGTGGACAAGATTGAAGCGATGCCGCTCAATGGCCGCCAGTTCGCCAACCTGGCGATGACGATCGCGGGCGTCGGCATGGGGTTCCACTCCGACCCGACCAAAAGCTCGCAGTACTCGCCGCAGATCGCGGGCGGCAACGGCCGCAACGTCAACTACCAGATTGACGGCGGCGACAACAACGACGACACGGTGGGCGGCCTGCTGCAGCTCTTCCCGCTCGAGGCGATCCAGGAATTCAACATGATCACCTCGCGCTACAAGGCCGAGTACGGCCGCAGCAACGGCGGCGTCATGAACATCGTGACCAAGGGCGGCGCCAACAAGTACGGCGGGAGCTGGTTCACGATGCTGCGCGACAAGTCACTGAACGCCGAGACGCAGAGCGAGAACATGGCCGACGCGTCCAATGTCGCGGCCGGCCTGCCTGCCACCGGGAAGAACGCGTACCGCCGTTATCAGTACGGCGGATCGTTTGGCGGACCGATCGTGCAGAACAGAGCGCACTTCTTCTTCGCTGCCGAACGCAGTCAGCAGAACACCAAGCAGATCGTGGATACGTTCGGCATGTTCCCGGCGCAGGAGGGTGCATTCGACATCCCCGTGACCGAGACGCTGTTCACGGGCAAGGTGACGATGAACGTCACCCCGAACCAGTACCTGTCGGTTCGGTACGGCCGGAACAGCAACGCGCAGGTGTACAACGCGAGCAAGCGTTCGGTCCCCGACAACTGGGGCGACAGCACGAACACGTTCAACTCGATCAACATGAACCACAACTGGGTTCTGGGCGGGACGAAGCTGAACGAGTTCATTTTCCAGTACGCCGACTTCCTGAACAACATCTCGGCTCGGTCGAACAAGCCACAGGAGTCGTTCCCGAACGGCGTGTTGACCGGCTACAACAGCAACACGCCACAGACGACGGCCCAGCACAAATTCCAGTTCCGCGACGACTTCTCCTGGCACGTCGCCGGCAAGGGCGGCCTCGGTCACGACTTCAAAACCGGCGTGAACCTGATCTACGAGCCCAGGCTGTACATCACCTTCAATTCGGGCAGCGGCGCCTACTCGTACGGCCACCTCGACAACACCCTCACCGGGCCCATCAGCGGCATCAGCCTCGGTTCGTCCGGGGCGGGCGTGAACCTGCCGATGAAGCAGTGGGGGCTCTACTTCCAGGACGACTGGCGCGTGAACGATCGGCTGACCGTGAACGGCGGCATCCGATACGACCTGGTGCAGGGCTTCGCCCTCGACCAGTCGATGGTGACCAACTTCCAGAAACTGCAGGCTGCCGGAACGGCCGGGCGCTTTGTCGGCGTTCAGGCGTTCGGGGATTGGGGCCAGACATCGAAGGAAGACACCAACAACATCCAGCCGCGCATCGGGATAGCGTGGGACGTCAGGGGCAACGGCAAGGACGTGGTCCGCGCCGGGTGGGGCCTTTACTACGACTTCGGCTACACCAACGCGAACATCCTGTTCGCCGGGCTGAACACCGTAGGCGGCCAGGGCAGCGTGTACTCCTTGAGTGGCTACACGACAGGCCCGACATCCGGACCCTGTAACGGAGTGGCGGGCGTCCTGGAGGCCAACTGCGTGCAGTTCAAGGTCGGGGATCCGATCAGCAGCATCGTCAGCCCGAACGAGAGCAGCCCGACCGGGCCGTACTTCAACAGCCACGTGGCGTCGCCGCTCATCCTCCAGCCGTACACCAACCAGTGGTCGGCCGGGTGGTCGCACCAACTGACGACCTCCACCGTGATTGACATCGATTACGTGGGGACGCGCGGGCACGACCTCGGCGTTCGATGGTTGCTGAACACCAAGATGCCCAACGGTGTGCGGCGGTTTGCGGACCTGAGCTTCGTCCCGGCGTCCCCGACGTTCGACCTCAGCGTCGGCGCGAGCAAGTTCGACAGCGTGACGTTCGGGATCCGCCGCCGCATGGACAAGCACGTGTCGTTCAACGCGTGGTACATGCTTTCGAAGGCGGCCGGCCTCGGCGGCCTGGGCGTCGACGAATTGACGACAAACCTGGTGCAGGACGCCACCCAACCTCTCGCCGACGTCCAGTGGGGGCCGTCGGGCCGGACCGACGCGCGTCACAAGGTCACCCTCAGCGCCGTCTTCGAGGTCCCGTACGGCATCAACGTCTCGCCGATCTTTCGGTATCGCTCGGCTCTGCCGCTTCACATCTGGCAGGGCACCGACCTCAACGCGGACGGCACGACCAATGACATCGCAGCCACGGCCTATGCGTTCACCGGGCTCGATGCCAACAACAAGACGACGTACCAGCAGATCGGGGCCTGCACTAACGTCAACTGCGGCCGCGGCGCCACGCTGTCGCAGATGAACCTGCGCGTGAGCAAGGTGTTCAAGCTCCCGTCGAACATGCACTTCGAGGTGATCGGCGAGGTGTTCAACCTGTTCAACGCGATCAACCCGTCGTTCGGCGTGGGCGCCGCGAGCTCCAGCCGCCTGTTGACGGGCACCGGCACGCCGAACTCCAGCTTCATGGTGCCGACGGCATACGCGGGTGACACGGGGCAGCCTGAGCAGCGCGTCGGCCAGATCGGATTCAGGTTCACGTTCTAACGAAGGATTCAGGAGTCAGGGGCCGGGATTCGGTGTTGACGGGATCCCGGCGTACAGACGAAGGGCCAGGGGACGCTCCCCTGGCCCTTTTCTTTTCGCGGGCCTGAAGGCCCGCGCTACACCCTGATCCCCGACCCCTGATCCCTAATCGCCGACCCCTAGTCCCTAATCCCCGACCCCTGATCCCTAATCGCCGACCCCTGGTCCCTGATCGCCGACCCCTGGTCCCTGATCGCCGACCCCTGATCCCTGATCCCTGACCCCTGGTCCCTACTTCGCCTTCACCTTCGTGCTCTTCAGCGAGTAGCCATTCCGTGCCCACACGTTCACGTCCTTGCGCGTCACCTTCACTTCGATGCGGCGATTGCGACGGAGCGGGTCCAGGTTGTTCGAGTAGTAGCCGAGGACGTAGTAGTCGCTCGTTTCCGCGTCGATGCGCTTCAGCGCCTTGTCGAAGTCGTTTGAGTTCACCACCGCGTACCCGCCCGTCTCGTCGGCCAGCACGCGCAGGCTGTCCTGCGACGTGCGCACGTAATCCTGCCACTCAGTGGCGTTCACCGTCTCGTCGAGGTCGGGCATCCCCACCAGGCCCCGTGGGTCGATCGTGTAGAAACTGACGTTCGCCCGGTTCGCCGTCCGTGTCAGCTCGGCCAGTTCGCGTGCGAGGTCGGCAAAGGCAAATTGCTGCCCCTGCTTGCCGAACAAGTCGGTCGGGTCATCCTGTGCGTTCTGGTACTGCTGACCACTGGCGTCCGTCGTCGAAGACCCGGTGCCCATCCGCTCCTGCTCCGCCTTGGCACGAGCCCCGGGAAACGGGTTGAAGTCGTACCCGTTGCTGATATAGATGAGCGACTTCCGCCGGTTGTGTATCTGCTCGAGCTGGCCCAGGAGATCGAAGGCGGTCGAGAAGGCCACGTGCGCCCGGTATCGCACTTCGCTCGGCCCTTCCTGGCCTTCCCCACCTTCCAGGATGTCTGCCGGCCTCAGGCCCGCTCCCGAGATCTTGCTCATCGCCTCGTCGAGCCGCTTCAGGTCGTAGGTCATGTCGATGGCGATCGACGACGGCCCGGTCGAGACGATACCGAACATGTCCCCTTCGTGCACGAGCTGCTGCCGGATCTTCTTGAAGAGGTCGCGGATACGCCCCGTGTTGCGGAAATCCAGGTGCAGGTCGTCCACGAAAAAGACGAAGATGCGGCCCGCGGCATCGTTGGTCGGCCGCGGCGGCGGGAGGATGATGCCCTCGCGCGCCGTCTGGACGGGAGCGGCGAGCGGGCTATACTGCCGCCCCCCGTGGAACAGCAGGAGCTGAACGATATCCTGCTTCACGTCGTCCTCGTACACGTCGAACTCGCCCGGCTTGAGATCAGCGATGAACTGCCCGTTGTTATCGCGAGCAATGACGTCGGTGGTCACCAGGGCGATCCCCGTCCGGAACGTCGGCTGGGAGGGCGGGACGATCTGGGGCTTGGCCGGCGGATCCTGCGTCTGGCCGGACGGTGACGAGGAGTGCGCCGCCACGAGGACGGACAGGAGCACGGCGCCGAGAACCGCGAAGGCAAACCGCTTCCGTTTCATGATCATGCTCTCAGTATAGCGTCAGCCGGGCAGCGCTGGCAGGCGCGGCCGAGTAAAGGTCGCGACAGGCAGATTCAAGAGGTAAGACGGACGAGAACCGAAAAGAGACAGAACGGAGTTTACCCCGAGCTGGCCAGCGCAGGCGACGAATCGGAGGAGGCGACACAGCTCTGTGCGCCGCCCCTACCGGCGTTTCGTCGCCCGGGCTGGCTTGGCCGCGGCCTTCTTGGGCGGCACGCGCTTGGCCGCACCGCGCTTGGCCGCAACGCGCTTGGCTGCGGCAGGCTTCCGAGAGACGGCCTTGGCTGCGGCCGGCCGCCGGCCGGGCGCTGCCTTCCGAGCCGAACCGTTCGCCGCGGCCGGCCGGCTGGCCGCTGGACGGGCTGCCGTCCGGGCGGCAACAGTCTCGGCCGTCGGCCGTCGAGCGGCCCGGGTCGGCTTAGGCGCCTTGTAAACCATGGTGAAGCGCATCTCGTCGCCGACCAGATGATAGCTCCAGATCTCGGCCACCGGGATATTGTGCGCAGTGCACAACCGACGGGCGGGGCCAACGGCGCCGGACGGGACGTAGAGGTGAAACGCCGCCTTGAGCTGTGCCAGGCGCGCCCACTGTGCCAGTGCCTCGAGGTGGTTGACGGACTCGCCCGTCTCCACCTCGACGACAATCTCGGGCTTGTTCGGCTTCCCGGTCGGTGACAGCACGACGTCCGGATAATACGTCGTTTCCCCGTAGACGACCGACGTGGTCGTCTCGCTCCCCTGGTTGATGCCAACCAGGTACTTGCGCCGCCAGCGCTGCTGCAACAGACGGATCACCCGGTCGTGCTCGAGTTGCTCCCGAACCGGCCGGACAAGGATGGGACTCACACGGCCTCCCTCGAAGACACTAGCACACAGGGGCTGATTGACCGAACGCGAGATTATAGCATCGATGGCAAGCAGTTCCAGCGCAATTCAGGCCAGTTCGCCCACCGTCCGCGCCGGTTATGCCATACTAGACCCTTCCCAGACTGCTTCGAGTTCGCCTCTATGAACGATAGATTCCTGCGAGCGTGTCGGCGTCAAACGGTTGACGCTACTCCGGTGTGGTTCATGCGTCAGGCCGGCCGGTACATGAGCGAGTACCGAGCGCTCCGCGAGCGCTATTCGATGCTCGAACTCTGCCAGACCCCCGACCTTGCGGCCGAAATCACCCTGCAGCCGGTCAGGCGTCTCCCGGTGGATGCCGCCATCATCTTCTCGGACTTGCTCTTGCCGCTGCAGCCCCTCGGACTCCCCTTCGATTTCATCAAGGGTGAGGGTCCGCAGGTCGAGCGGCCCATCCGCTCCGAGGCGGACATCGATGCCCTGGCCCGGTTCGAGCCCCGGGAGCGTCTGGCACCGGTCCTCGAAGCGATCCGGCTCGTCAAGGCTGAACTGTCGGGGCTGGTGCCCCTGATCGGGTTTGCCGGCGCGCCGTTTACGCTCGCGTCATACGCGATCGAAGGCGGCCATTCGGACCACTACACGCGCACCAAGGCGCTGATGTACGGCAGCCCGAAGGCGTGGCACCGGCTCTGTGCGCTATTCGCGGACGTGGCGGTGGACTACCTGACCGCCCAGGTGGAGGCCGGCGCCGACGCCGTGCAACTGTTCGACTCGTGGGTCGGCGCGCTGAGCCCAGCCGACTACCGCGAGTTCGTGCTGCCCCATAGCCGGCGGATCTTCGAAGGGCTTGCCGCCACCACCAGCGTCCCCACTCTGCACTTCGGCACCGGCACCGCCACGCTGCTCCCGGCCATCGCCGAGGCCGGCGGGGACGTCGTCGGGGCCGACTGGCGGATTCCGCTGGACGATGCCTGGCGGCTCATCGGCGACGACCGGGCCATCCAGGGAAACCTGGACCCGGCGCTGCTGCTGGCGCCAACAGACCGACTGATGGCCGGAGCCGACGATGTGCTGCGGCGCGCCGGTGGACGGCCGGGCCACATTTTCAACCTGGGCCACGGCATCCTGCCAGGTACCCCTGTGGAGCAGGTTGAGGCGCTGGCGAATCACGTGCACGAAGCGCAGATTGCCAGGAAATAGTCAGCGGCGAGCAACTACCAGCCGTGAGAGTCAGCGAATGTCCACAGCAGTGCTGCTGATGGCGCATGGCACGCCCTCGTCGATGGACGAGATGCCTGAGTACCTGACGCGGGTGCGCGGCGGGCGTCCGCCGTCCGACGAACTGATCGGCGAAATGCGGCGCAACTACGGCGCCATCGGTGGGCGCTCGCCGCTGACCGACATCACCCTCCAGCAGCGGAACGCCCTGCGCGACTTCCTCGGCGGCGGCGTGAAGGTGATGGTCGGGATGCGCAACTGGCACCCGCTCATCGGCGATGTGCTTGGTGCGCTTGCCGGCTCCGACGTGACGCGTGTCGTCGGGATTCCGCTGGCGCCGCAGTTCTCGACGTTGAGCGTCAAGAAGTACGTCGAGGCCGCCATGTCGGCCATGCCCCCGGGCATCGGGTTCGAGTGCGTGACCTCGTATCACGACCACCCGCTGCTGCTGCAGGCTTTCGCCGAGAGAATTTGGGAAGCCGGCATGCCGTCGGCTGGTGAAGCCGTCGTGTTCACCGCGCACGCCCTGCCGGAGCGGGTGATCGCCGAGGGCAACCCGTCGTACCTCGAGCAGGTGCGCGCGACGGCGCGTGGCGTCGCGGACCGGGCCGGGATCGCGACGTTCGACCTGGCCTTCCAGAGCGCGGGCCGCACGAGGGAGCCGTGGACCGGCCCCGGCCTGGGCGACGTGATTCGCAATCGTGCGGCATCGGGAGTGCGGCGCCTGATGGTCGCGCCGATTGGCTTCGTCTGCGACCACACGGAGATCCTGTACGACATCGACGTGCAGGCCAAGGGACTCGCGGCAGAGTGCGGCGTGGAACTGCGCCGGCCCGCGACGCTGAACACCTCGCCAACGTTCATCGCCTTGCTGTCAGAGCTGTCGAAACGTGTAGTGGCCACTGCGCTGAACCGTCAGCCGTTTTCATGTCCGATCCCATTGACGTGATCATCGTCGGCGGCGGCATCGCCGGGCTGGCCACCGCCTATGAGCTGCACCAGCGCGGCGTGCGCTTCCGGCTGCTCGAGCGGGCCAGCCGTCCCGGCGGCGTGATCCTCACCGAGCAGATCCAGGACTTCACCTTCGACGCCGGCCCCGACGCCTTGTTGATCCAGAAACCGGCCGCGATCACCTTGTGCAGGGAACTCGGGCTCGGCGATCGCCTGTTTCCAACGTCCGAGCCCCGGGCGGCGTTCATCCTCCGGGAAAAGACGTTGCACCCGCTGCCCGAAAGCTCGGTGCTGGGCATCCCGCGCAACGTCAGCGCGCTCGCGGCCACGCGGCTGTTCTCGATCGCCGGCAAGGCCCGGATGGCGGCGGAACTGTTCATCAGACCGAGGACGGACGGGGCAGGCGACGAGTCGATTGCGTCGTTCATCGGCCGCCGCTTCGGTGCCGAAGCGGTGACGTATCTCGCGGAACCGCTGCTGGCGGGGATCCATGCGGGCGACGTCAACCGCCTCTCGATGCGCGCACTGTTTCCGCGGTTCCTCGAGGCCGAGCGGAAGCACGGCAGCGTGCTCCGCGCCTTTCGCCAGATCCGGCAGCCGAAATCGAGCAGCGGCGCCTTCATGTCCCTGCCCGGGGGGCTCGAGGAAATCGTGGACGCGCTGGTCCGCGCGCTGCCGGCGGATTCGATCTCGCTGAACACCGGCGTTGTCGCGGTGGACCGGGACAGTGAGTACTGCGTCGCTCTCGACTCGGGAGAACGGCTCAGCACGCGGTCGTTGGTCGTCTGCACGCCCGCCTTCGCAGCCGCCACGCTGGTGGACAGGCTCGACCCGGATCTCGCCTCGCTCTGCGCGCAAGTCCCGTATGCCTCGAGCGCGACGGTGACATTCGGTTACCGCCGCGAAGACGTGGCGCACCCGCTTCGCGGCTCGGGATTTGTCATCCCGCGCGTGGAGAAGACGACGATCATGGCCGGATCGTGGATATCATCGAAGTGGCGGTCACGTGCGCCCGAGGGCCGCGTGCTGCTGCGGGCGTTCGTCGGGGGCGCGCGCGATCCCGAGGTGATGAGCCGCATGGACGGGGAGCTGGTCTCCGCCGCGCAGCACGAGTTGGGCCGGCTCCTCGGCATCCGCGGCGAGCCGATCTTCTCAAAGCTTCATCGGTGGGACCGCGCGAACGCGCAGCACGACGTGGGACACCTTGATATCATCGCGGCTATCGATCGGCGGTTGGCCGCGCTGCCGGGCCTGTTCGTGACCGGGTCGGGTTTCCGCGGCGTGGGTATTCCCGATTGCGTGGCCGACGCGCGCGCGACCGGCGCGCAGGTGGCCCAGTGGTTATCAGCGACTCGAACGAACTGATCATGAGACGTTCCATCTGCACTCGTCTTCCCTGCTTGACCGCCCTGTCGGCCCTCCTCTCGCTCACGCTCTGGGTGTTCCCGGCCCCGTCGGTCTCCGCGCAAGCGCCGGCTGCCAGGGCGGAGGTCACCCCCGAACTCCAGGCACTCCTGCGCCAGATCAAGCAGGTGGATACCGGCCAGCTCGCCGTGTCCGAGGAAGACGGCCGCTTCCTGCGAGTGTTGGCCGCGACGAGCCGCGCCAGGCGCGCGATGGAGATCGGATCGGCAAGCGGCTACAGCGCGATCTGGATTGGCCTCGGCTTGCGCGAAACGGGCGGCCGGCTGGTCACGATCGAATACGACCCGGCACGCGCGCGCGAGGCGGCCGAGAACGTCCGGCGGGCGGGCCTTTCGGACATCGTGCAGGTCGTGCACGGCGACGCGTTCCGCGAAATCCCCAAGCTGGCCGGAACGTTCGACTTCGTGTTCCTGGATGCGTGGAAGAAGGACTACAAGCGATTTCTGGACATGCTGCTTCCCCGCCTGGATACGGGCGGCGTCTTCCTCGCGCACAACGT
>JADGOB010000336.1 GCA_017883185.1 Acidobacteriota bacterium | reverse complement strand
CGGCTGTGCTGAACCCTGCAGCCTCCGGAGTAGTGTCCGATGTGCAATCGGGTACAGACGATCGGGAGCAGCCGCGTCTACAGTGACCTTGGGAGAATTACCAATGACGACGGAAATGCAGGACAACAGTACGAATCACTGCGGTCGCTTCCTGATGGGGCTCATGACCGGCGGCGCAATTGGGGCGGGCGTTGCGCTCTATCTCGTGCCACGGCTGGCGTCGGAACTTCGTGAGCGCGTGACCGGTTCGACGACCGGCCTTCGGAACGCGGCGTCAGAGGGTCTCCAGGACGTCGCGGCTCGCGTCGCTGATGTCGTGGACCGCGTCGCGGACGTCGCGGACGACGTGACGAGGAGAGGACAGGCGGTCCGCGATGACGTGGCGGACGCCGTGGCTCGCGGCGCGCACGACGTGGGTCGTGGTGCGCGCGAAGTCGTTCGCGGTGCGCGCGAGGTCGAGCAGTTCGCGAGGGCGTCGAAGACGGACCATCGCCCCGCGCGATCGTGATCGCGACGGGACACCGATCGACGCAGAACACGCCCAGCATCGGCTCCCCGCGGTTGCCGCGCATTCTGCGTTGCATGGCGTGACCGCGCGTCGCGGGGCCCCCCATGCCGGGGCCACCGGTGGCGGAGCCATTGGCGACGCCAGTTGGCCACCCGGCGTCAGATCTCAGAAGGAAGAGAAGGGAATCACATGGAACAACCCATACTTTCATCATCGGCTGCCCGCGCTCAAACCGGCCTTACCGAGACATCAGTCAGGAATGAGGCACACGCGTCCGGTGTGTCCTGGGCGGCCGTGATGGGGGGCGCAGTGGTGGCCGCCGCACTGTCGCTCATTCTGCTGGCGTTGGGTGCGGGGTTCGGTTTGTCCTCGGTGTCGCCATGGTCGAACGTCGGCGCATCGGCGTCGACGATCGGTACGGCAGCCATCGCGTGGCTGATTCTGATGCAAGTCGTGAGTTCGTCGATGGGTGGCTATCTGGCAGGCCGTCTGCGCACGAAATGGGCCAACATCCACACGGACGAAGTGTATTTCCGTGATACCGCGCACGGGTTTCTGGCGTGGGCGGTCGCCCTTGTCGTCACGGCGGCTTTCTTGACGTCCGCCGCCGCCTACATGGTGGGTGGAGCGGCGTCATCTGCTGCAGGCGGGATCGCCACGGGTATCCAGGCCGACGGGCGGGAGTTCGATTCCAGCGAGTATTTTGTCGATACGTTGTTCCGTTCGGATAGTGTGAAGCCAGACTCGAACGGTGCTTCGGTGCTCGGCGAGGTCGGACGCATCTTCATGAACTCTCTGCGCCAGGGGGATCTGCCGGCGGCAGACAAGAGCTATCTCGCCAAGCTCGTCGCGGCAAGAACGGGACTCAGCCCAACCGATGCCGAGAAACGGGTGTCTGATGTGTTTGCGGGGGCTCAACAAGCTGCAGATACTGCCCGCAAAGCGATCGCGCGTGCATTGTTGTGGATATCCCTGGCGCTGTTGATGGGGGCGTTTTGCGCGAGTCTCGCCGCCACCATTGGGGGTCGGCAAAGAGATCACGTCGTCCTGGTGTAGCGGCTGAGCCTTTCCTCCGTCCCGGGCGTGTTGCCCGAGCGGGTGTAAGTTCTGGCTGCGGTTTGCCAAAGCCCTGCTCGCTCCGGTGTGTGACCAGTTGCGATTCTCGATAAAGGAGACGTGCCATGCGGTCTATTTTGCTGTTGTTCCTCGGCGTGCCCCTCCCGTTCATCATTTTGATCGCGCTGTTCACCCATCATTGTTAGCGCAACCGGGACAGTGATCCCCTCGCGACACGAATCCTCATCCCCGGGGAGGGTCGTTCACGGGCGGGGCGAAGGGCGACGTGCAGAAAGCGGACAAGCCGATGCTTCGCGTCGGCGTGATGTCGAGGGCGGGGACCCGATCCCCGCAACAAGGAGGACGTCAGATGTCGAAGATCGATAACACTGCGGACCATGTAAAGCATGGCGTGGACAAAGCCGCCGAAGCGGTGAAGGATGCCGCGAAGGCGACCGGTGAGAAAGTCAAAAGTGCCGGCGACGCGATCAAGAAGGCCGGCAAGTAGGGCGACAGGACAGGCGCAGTCCAGGGGCGGTAGCGGAGCGACCGCCTACGCCTCCGGGCTGCGCCGCGGGCGGGACTCGCATGGGTCTGCTTGATCGACTGCAAGTTCCGCTCAGTTGGCTTGGCGTGATCAGGCGGACGTCTCAGCGCACGCTCCAGGACAATTGCCTGGGGCTGGCGGCCGAGCTCGCCTACTTCTTCTTCCTGGCGCTGTTCCCGGCGTTGCTGTTTTTCGTGGCGCTGGCGAGTTTCTTTCCGATCGATCGGCTCACCGATCACGTGCTCGGCGCACTGGATCGATTCACCCCTCCCGATGTGCTCGGCCTGATCCGCGATCAGCTCCTTCAAATTTCCAAGAACGACAACGGCGGGCTGCTGACGCTGGGACTTGTAGGCACGGTCTGGAGCGCTTCGTCCGGCATGTCGTCGGTGATCGGCACACTCAACCAGGCGTACCACGTGCAAGAGGCCCGTTCGTGGTGGCGCGTTCGCCTCGTGGCCATCCTGCTGACGATTGAGCTGGCGGCGTTCATTCTGGTCTCATTCGCCCTGGTGCTGGTCGGGCCGACGGTAGCGGATACGGTCGCCGAGTGGCTCCATCTCGGTCTCGTCTTCGCCTGGACATGGAAGGTGCTGCAGTGGCCGCTGGTGTTCGCGCTCGTGGCCCTCGGGGTCGCGCTCGTCTACTACGTCGCCCCAGACGTCCAACAGCAAGTGATCTGGGTCGTACCAGGTTCGGTGTTCGCGACCGTCGTGTGGCTGCTCGTGTCCCTCGGCTTCAAATGGTATGTGTCGGCATTTGGCGACTATCAGAAAACCTACGGCGCCATCGGCGGTGTCATCGTCGCGTTGCTGTGGTTCTACGTGTCGGGTCTCGCCATCCTCATGGGAGCGGAAATGAACGCGGTGATTGAACACGCGTCGCCGATGGGGAAAGATCCCGGTGAGAAAGTGCCGGGCGGAGGAACAGGCTAACAGTTTAGGACGACCGTTCGATCGAAGCCGGTCGCGGCGGGGATGGCCCGCAGTAGATGAGGCTCAAAAGGAGAG
>JADGOB010000047.1 GCA_017883185.1 Acidobacteriota bacterium | reverse complement strand
GCCGAAGACGTGGAGCGCCGCCGCCGCTGCGCGAGCGATGAAGGCGGCCACCGTGAGAACGCCGGCGCTCTCGAGGTAGAGCGGTGACGCGGCCGTGAAAAGGAGGAGGAACGCCGCAGCGCGAAGTTACGGCCGCGCGTCCAGCCGCGGGCTGTGTCCGTCGGCACGGCGGATCTCCTGGACCGAGACGCGGCGCGCGCCAAAGGACCGCCTCAACTCGTCGATGGCCTCCAGGCTCTTGAGCCGACTCGAGCAGGAGAAGATGTCGATGTGCACGGTGCCAGTCTCCGGCCAGGTGTGGATGACGGCATGCGACTCGCTCAGGATGAGGACGCAGGTGAGGCCCGCTCCGGGAAAGACATGCGAGACCGCCTGCACGATGGTCGCGCCGGCGCGCCCGAGGACCGCGGCGAAGGCGGCGCTAATGTCCTCCGGGAGCACTCCGGCGAGGGCCTTGCACTCGCCAAGGTCGACCGAGTAGAGGACGGGCGGCGCGTGAGGGTCCATTCCACGAAGGAATATACCTCACGGCAGGAGGAGCAGGGCGCAAAATAATAAACAGCCGGGCTCACCACACACTGGAATATAATCACCGCGAAAAGCGCCGATTGCGCGTCGACACGGCCGATTTATCCGTAACTCACGTCTTAAGAGGGAGATGCAGCATGAAGCGTACCTGCTTCAGCCTCGTGACAAGCGTGGCATTCGCCGCGCTGCTTTACGGTCCTTCCCCCGCGCTGGCCCAGACCGCACCGCCACTGGGAACGGCGCAAAGCTTCGCGGTCCTGGGTGGCTCGACGGTGACCAATACCGGCTCGAGCACCATCACCGGCGACTTCGGTGTCAGCCCAGGCAGCGCCTACAGCGGCTTTCCTCCGGGGCTCGTCGTGTCCGGCGCGATACACGCCGCTGACGCCACTGCGGCTGCGGCCCAGACTTCCGTCACCACGGCGTACAACAGTCTGGAAAGCCAGGCGTGCACCCAGGATTTGACGGGTCAAGATCTGGGCGGAAAAACGCTCACCGCGGGCGTCTATTGTTTTTCCACTTCGGCTCAACTGACCGGCACCCTCACGCTCAACGCCCAGGGCAACGCCGGCGCGGTCTTCATTTTCAAGATCGGGAGCACGCTCACGACGGCGAGCGGCTCGTCGGTCGTTGTAATCAACAGCGGATCGGTGTGCAACGTCTTCTGGCAGGTGGGCAGCTCGGCGACCCTCGGGACAACCACGTCGTTCGCCGGAAATATTCTTGCGCTGTCGAGCATCACGCTGAACACTGGCGCAAACGTGACGGCTCGGACCTTGGCCCGAAACGGCGCCGTGACGCTGGATAGCAACAACGTTTCCGTTAGCAGCTGCGCCGGTGGGCCGGTTCCCACGCTTCCACAGTGGGGCGTTTCGTTCCTCGCCGCGGGACTCCTGGGCCTGGGGTACCTTCGGCTGCGGCGGCGGTCGGTGGGCGCCGCGCGAACAGCTTGAGTCAAGGAGAAAGACATGCCCATCTCGACACCGAAGAAAGTCGGGATTGGCGCTCTCGCCCTGCTGGGCGCGTTCGTGTTGGGGTACGTGCCCGCCTCTCTGAGTGCCCAAGCCGCGCAGGCGGAATAGGATCGGCTCACGCACAAGCTTGCGTTGGCCGCGCTCCAGGTCCAGCTCGGCATGATGAGCTATGAAGTGAATCGAGACAACTACGGGCTGTGCCCGGGCGGCGCCGGCGCTTCCTCTACACCGTCACCCTTTACAAGCCGTGGACGATCACCGCGGTGCTCCCGGTCCCGAAGAAACCGCAGACGTTACCCGCCGCCGCAGTGGCCGAGGCCAAGCTGTAGTGACGGTGTTGGCCCTGGAAGGTGTCTGGTGACACGGATCACGTGTGACAGACTGATCGCTGGCAACTGACAACCCTTCGACTCGCTTCGCTCGCTCAGGGCAGGCTGGCAACTGCCTACTGCTCTACCGCCTCGCGTATTTCGTCTCGACGTAGTCGTCCACCAGGCGCCGGAACGCGTCGGCCAGCTCTTCGCAGGTGCCCTTGAGCGTCGTGACGTGCCGTCCGTCGATGAACACGGGACAGTGCGGCGCTTCGCCGGTGCCCGGCAGGCTGATGCCGATATTGGCGGCCTTCGATTCGCCGGGGCCGTTCACCACGCATCCCATCACCGCCAGCGTCATCTGCTCGACGCCGTCGTAGCGCTCCTTCCACGCCGGCATCTGCTCGCGCACATAGCCCTGGATCCGCTCGGCCAGCGCCTGGAAGGTCGTGCTCGTCGTCCGGCCGCAGCCAGGGCAGGCGGTGACGCTCGGAGCAAAGGCCCGGAGCCCGAGCGCCTGCAACAGCTCGCACGCAGCGTACACCTCTTCCCGACGGTCGCCGCCGGGCCGCGGCGTGAGCGACACGCGAATCGTGTCACCGATGCCCTCGTTCAGCAGCACGCCCATCGCCGACGCCGACCACACCAGGCCCTTGATTCCTATCCCGGCCTCGGTCAGCCCGAGGTGCAGCGGCTGATCGGTCTTCGTCGCGAGATCGCGATACACCGCGATGAGGTGAGCCGGTCGTGACACCTTGCAGGAGATGATGACCTGGTCCTCGCGGAGGCCGGACTCGAGCGCCAGGCCGGCGGATTCGAGCGCCGAGAGGACCATGCACTCGCTGACGATCTCCTCCGAGGTGAGCCCGAGGTTCCGGTCGGAATTCTCCTGCATGCGCCGCATCACCAGGTCCTGGTTCAGCGAGCCGCCGTTCACGCCAATCCGCACCGGCTTTCCCTCGTCCACGGCGACTTTGCAGATCGTCGCGAACTGTTCGTCCCGCCGGCGGCCTGACCCCACGTTCCCGGGATTGATCCGGTACTTGTCGAGCGCGCGGGCGCAGTCGGGATGGCGCGTCAGGAGCAGATGGCCGTTGTAATGGAAGTCACCGATGAGCGGCGCGTCGCACCCGGAGTCGAGCAGGCGGCGCTTGATCGCTGGCACTGCTGCGGCCGCTTCCGGCAGGTTCACGGTGACGCGCAGCATCTCCGACCCCGCGCGCGCCAGCTCGACGCATTGGCGGAAGGTCGAGTCCACGTCAGCCGTCTCCGTGTTGCACATCGACTGGACGACAACGGGCGCGCCACCTCCGACCTGGACCTTGCCCACGCGCACGCCGACGGTGTGATGGCGCTTCATACAGCGATCATAGCAGTGGCCTGTCCAGGAAGACCGCCGCGTCCGCAGGTGGACTTCGACAACGGGAATCGCGGTCTCGTGCCTACGCGACAGCGCCGGCTTCTTTCATCGCCGCCTTCGCCGCGCGGACCGTCTTCCTCACATCGGCCTCGGTGTGGGCCGCCGAGAGGAACCAGGCTTCGAACTGCGACGGCGGCAAATACACGCCCCGCGTCAGCATGCCCCTGAAGAACGCCGCGTACTGCATGCAGTTCGACTGGAGCGCCGACCGGTAGTCGCGCACTGGCGAGCTGGTGAAGAACGGCGTGAGCAGCGACCCGTACGCATTCACCTGCAGCGGGACCCCGGCATCTCTCGCCGCCTCGGTGAGGCCCAGCGCCAGCATCGCGCCGAGCCGGGACAACCGTTTGTAGAGATCCTTCGACAGCGCGTTGAGCGACCACAGGCCCGCCGCCATCGCCAGCGGGTTCCCGGACAGCGTTCCTGCCTGATAGACCGGGCCAGCCGGCGAGATGTATTCCATCAGGTCCGCCCGGCCGCCGTACGCGCCGACCGGCAACCCGCCGCCGATGATCTTCCCGAGGCACGTCAGGTCAGGCTTGACCTTCCAGACGTGCTGCGCGCCGCCCGCGGCCACGCGGAAGCCGGAGATGACCTCGTCGAAGATGAGCAGCATGCCGTAGCGGTCACACAGGTCTCGCAACCCCGCGAGAAACCCGTCCGACGGGAGCACGACTCCCATGTTGCCGGCCAGCGGCTCCACCACGAGCGCCGCGATCTGGTGGCGATGGCTATCGCACAGTCGCTCGCAGGACGACAGGTCGTTGTAGGTCGCGATCAGCGTGTGCTGCGCGGTCTTGCGGGGCACGCCGGGGCTCGTGGGCACGCCGAGCGTCGTGGCGCCAGAGCCCGCCTTGACGAGGAACTGGTCGGCGTGGCCGTGATAGCACCCTTCGAACTTGATGATGCGGTCGCGTCCCGTAGCGGCCCTCGCGAGCCGCACGGCGCTCATCGCCGCCTCGGTCCCGGAGTTGACGAATCGCACGCGCTCGATCGACGGCATCAGCGAGCGCACTTTCTCGCCGAGCGTCACCTCGGACTCGGTCGGGGCGCCGTAACTGGTGCCCAGGCGCGCGGTGTCGCCGATGACCTTCACCAGGCCCCGTGGCGCGTGGCCGTGGATCAGTGGGCCCCACGACATCACGTAGTCGATGTAGGTGTGGCCGTCCACATCTTCCAGGCGGGCGCCCCTGGCGGCCTTCACGAACAATGGATCGCCGCCGACCGCCTTGAAGGCGCGGACGGGGCTGTCAACGCCGCCCGGCAGCACTTTCTGCGCACGGGCGAAGAGCCTGGCGGACGTGGGCCAACTGAGTATCTTCATGTCTTATCTGAGCGAGCGCGCGGCTTCGCGCGCGAAGTAGGTGATGATGATGTCGGCGCCGGCCCGGCGAATGCCGGTCAGCATCTCCATCATGGCACGGTGGCCGTCGATCCAGCCTCGTTCGGCGGCGGCCTTCAGCATCGAGTACTCGCCGCTCACGTTGTACGCGGCCGTTGGATAGCCAAACTCCGCCTTCACGCGGGCGATGACGTCGAGGTACGGCAGCGCGGGCTTCACCATGACGATGTCCGCCCCTTCCTCGATGTCTTCCGCCACCTCGCGCAACGCTTCTTCCGAGTTGCCCGGATCCATCTGGTGAGAGCGCCGATCACCGAACTTCGGCGCCGAGTCAGCCGCGTCGCGGAACGGGCCGTAGAAGGCCGAGCAATACTTGGCCGCGTACGACATGATCGCGACGTCCTGGAACCCGCGCTCGTCGAGCGCGCCCCGAATCGCGCCGATCCGGCCGTCCATCATGTCGGACGGCGCCACGATATCGGCGCCCGCCTCGGCATGGGAGACGGCAACGCGGACGAGGAGCCCCACGCTCTCGTCGTTGGTGATCTCGCCGTTCACCACGACGCCGCAATGCCCGTGCGACGTGTATTCACACAGGCACACGTCGGTGATCACCAGGATCTCGGGGTCGGCCTGCTTGATGGCCCGGACCGCGGCCTGCACCGGCGCCTGGGCGTCGTACGCCGCCGATCCCACTTCGTCCTTGTACGCCGGCAGGCCGAACAGCAGCACCCCGGGGACGCCGTCAGCCTTCGCCGCCACCGCTTCCTTCACTGCCTCGTCCACCGAGAGGTTGAAGACGCCGGGCATCGACGTCACCTCGCGGCGCACGCCCGAGCCTTCGCACACAAACAACGGGTAGATCAACATGTCGGGCGAGAGGCGGGTTTCGCGCACCATCGCCCTGATCGCCGGTGACCGTCGCAGGCGGCGGCCGCGGCGCACAAGATTCAAACGGGTACCGATCTCGGTTGGTGACATAGTGAATCCTCTCTCTGTCCGGACGACCGACCTGTCGCCTCTACGACGGAGCCTCGAGCTTCTCGAAGTGATCCACGATCGCCCGGACGAGGCCGGGAATCGTGTACTCAGCGGGCATGATCGTTGTCCGGATTCCGCATTGCTGCGCCGCCTCGGCGGTCACGGGGCCGATCGACGCGATGGCGACGAGGTGCAGGAGGTCTGCAATCGGATCAACGCCATAGAGCCTCACGAAGTTGCGCACGGTCGAGGCGCTCGTGAAGGTCAGGACGTCCACCTGCTTGTCGAGCAGCATCCGGAAGATGTCCGGCTCGCTGTTGCGCTCGGTCTCGACCGGCACGGTCCGGTAGGCGGTGACCTCAGTCACGCTCGCGCCCGACTTCCGCAGTTCGTCGGCGAGCCACTCGCGCGCGATGTCGGCTCGCGGCAGCAGGAACTTCTTGCCCGTCAGGTCACCGGTCGCGCGCAGCGCCTCAACCACTGTCTCCGCGCAGTACTCGACCGGAACCAGGTCCACCTTCAGGCCGTGGCGCGTGAGGCGGTCGGCCGTCCCCGGGCCGATGGCGCACAAGCGTACCCCGGCCAGCGACCGCGTGTCGGTCGGTCCCGCCTGCATCCGCTGGAAGAAGTAGTCCACACCGTTCGTGCTCGTGAAGATGACCCAGTCGTACTGGCCCACCGTCGCGGACGCCTCGTCCAATGGGGCGTAGTCTTCGGGCGGAACGATGCGAATCGTCGGGGCCTCGACTACGGTTGCACCCAGTTGCTCCAGCGCCTCCACCAGCTCCGCCGCCTGCTCCCGAGGCCGGGTGACGACGATGCGCTTGCCGAACAGCGGTCTGACGTCGAACCACCGCAGGTGCTCGCGCAGCCCGGTCACGCGCCCGACGATCAGCATAGCCCTGTTCTTGAACTTCGGCTGGCGCGCCAGCTCGGCCAGTTCGCCGACCGTCGCCTGGACCGTTTCCTGGCTGGGCAGCGTCCCGTTGAAGACCAGCGCGGCCTTCTCGCCCTTCGACCACCCGTGCGACAGCATCGAGTCGAGGATCCCGGGAAGTTGTTTCGGGCCTGAGTAGCAGACGACTGTGCCGCCGAGCTTGCAGAGGCTGCTCCAATCCACGTGCGGTTTCTTCGCGTGCTCCGCCTCGTGCCCGCGCACGAAGGTGACCGTGTCGCCGCCGCCGGGATAGGTGATAGGGATGCCGGCGTAGGCCGGGACGCCAATAGCGGCTGGGATGCCGGGCACCACCTCGAACGGCACCGCGTGCTCGTGCAGGAACAGCGCCTCTTCACCGCCGCGATCGAAGACGAACGGGTCGCCCCACTTCAACCTGGCGACGACCTTCCCTTCGAGGGCCTTCTCGGCGAGCAGATAGCAGATCGCTTCCTGTTCCAGCGGTTCCGGCGCGGCCGGCCCTACGTCGATCCGCTCGGCTTCCGGCCGGGCATGCCGCACCAGACGCTGGTGCACGAGATGGTCGTAGATGACGACATCGGCCTGGCCGAGGCAGCGCAGGCCGCGGACGGTGATCAACCCGGGATCTCCGGGCCCGGCTCCGATGAGGTACACGATCGGTTTCTTCATAGCGGCGTCCGTGACGTGCTCAGTGGAATTCCTGCTGGGCGCTGCGCACGTCTTCGAGAATCGCCTCGGCGCCGTCGGCGATGAGTTGTCGTCCGAGGCGCGCACCCAGCGCGGCGGCTTCGCCCCGAGGCGCGCGATCCCGGCCGCGCACCACTCGGAGTCCATCCAACGAGACTACCACCGCGTGCAAGTCGAGGTCGCCGCCATCGGCGACCGCCACCGCTCCGACCGGTGTCTGGCAGCCTCCACCGAGCGTCGCGACCAGCGCCCTCTCCGCCGTGACGGCGCTCGCCGTCTCCGGGTGGTCGATGGCCGCCAGCGCCTCACGCGTCCGCCGATCGTCCACGCGCATCTCGATCGCGATCGCGCCCTGCCCAGGCGCCGGGACGCACGCGTCCACGGGCAGCGTGAACGAGATCCGCTCGGTGAACCCCAGCCGTCGCATCCCGGCTGCGGCGAGCGCCAGGGCGTCGAAGCCCGCGGCATCGAGCTTCTTCAGCCGCGTGTCGAGGTTCCCACGGACCGGGAGGAACGACGCGCCCGGCAGCAGGCGCGTGAGCTCGGCGACACGCCGGACGCTGCTCGTCCCGATCCTGGCGCCCGGGCACAGGGCTGCGAGCCACTCCTCAACCGTCGCGGGCCTGACCGACGACGCCGGCAGGACCAGCACGTCGCGCGGGTCCTCGCGGGACAGCACCGCGCCGATGACCAGGCCGTCGGGCAGCACGGCCGGCATGTCCTTGCAGCTGTGCACCGCGAAGTCCACATCGCGCCGGAGCAGCGCGTCCTCGATCTCCTTCACGAACAGCCGCTTGCCGCCCACTTCCGAGAGCGGCGCTTCGGCGAGCCTGTCCCCGCTGGTCTTGATGACGACGACCTCGCACGGCGGGCCGCCGGCCCGCTCGACGAGCGCCGCCGCCGCGCGCGCCTGCCATAGCGCCAACTGGCTGCCCCGGGTACCAAGACGCAACGCCTTCACGGTGTCACCAACTTGCCGGCATCGTCCGCGCGTCGCGCGGCGGAACTGCGATCCGGCTCGCCTTGGGCCGGGTCTTCGGCGTCGAGCGCGAACAGCCGCGTCAGCGCGTCGGCATCGCTCCGCACTCGCTCCGGGTCGGGAGTGGACTTGAGCTGCTCGGTCGGAGTGATCAGGAGTTTCTCGACGAGCAGGCGCGTGATTTCGTCCACGCGCGCCTTCGCCTCCGGCGGCAGCCCGGCGAGTTTCGGCTGGAGGCGATCGAGTTCCTGCCGCCGGATCGCTTCGAAGCGCTGACGCAGGGCGACCACAGTGGGAATCGCGCACCGCGCGGACAGCCACACTTCGAACTTCTTCACCTCGTCGGCGACGATCCCCTCGGCCTTGGTGATCTCGGACGCCCGCCGCGTCAGGTTCGCCTCCACGATCGCCTGGAGGTCATCGATGTTGTAGAGGAACACCGAGTCGAGATCGCCCACGGCGGGGTCGACATCGCGCGGAAGGGCGATGTCGATGAGGAACAACGGGCGGTTTCGACGTCCGCGCATGGCGCCCTCGACCTGTGACCGGGTCAGGATCGGCAGAAGCGCACCGGTCGCGGTAATCACGATGTCCGCCTGGTTCAGCGTGACCAGCAGGTCCCGCCACGGGACGGGGCTGGCGTCGATCGTCTCCGCCAGCGCCGCCGCGTGCGCCAGCGTCCGGCTGGTGATCAGCATCCGGCTCACGCCCTGGGCCTTGAGATGCCGCGCCGTCAGCTTGCCCATCTCACCGGCGCCGATGACGAGCACCGTGCGTTCCTTCAGGTCGCCGAAGATCTTCCGCGCCAGCGCGGTGGCCGCGAAGCTGACCGACACCGCGCCTTCCGAGAGCGCCGTCTCCGTCCGCACGCGCTTGCCCACCGTGAACGACCACGGGAACACCTTGTTCAGGACCGGTCCCACCGTTCGTCCCTCGGTGGCCGCGGCGTAGGCGTCCTTGACCTGCCCCAGGATCTGGGGCTCGCCGACGACGAGCGAGTCGAGACCGCCGGCCACGCGAAACAGGTGGCGCGCGGCGGCGCCGTCCACCTGCTCGTACAGGTGGGGGAACACCGCCGACGTGTCGAGGCCGTGGTACTCGCCGAGGAACCCAAGGAGATCCGCGCGCGCGGAGGCCACCTCGTCGCAGGCGACGTAGAGCTCCGCGCGGTTGCACGTGGAGAGGACAACTGCTTCGCTGGTGCTCGGGCGCACAGCCAGCGCGGCCAGCGCCGCGTCGAGACCCCGCGCCGCGAAATCGAGGTGCTCGCGGATGTCAACCGGCGTCGTCTTGTGGCTCACGCCCAGAAGGAACAAGTGCATGCCCGCTTCCTCACCCTCCGAAATTGTGACTGCGGGTCAGGAAGTAGCCGATGGGCACGAAGTTGAAGAGCACGATCGCGAATCCCAGCGCGGAGAGGTAGGCCGCACGTTTTCCGCCCCATCCCAGGCGTCTCGTGTAGAGGGCAAAGGTGTAGATCGCCCAGCAGACGACCGCGCCGAGAATCTTCGGATCGGCCAGCGACATCGCCTGGACGCGCGGGTCGTAGATCGGTCCGCTCTTCGCCTCGGCCGCCCAGACCGCGCCGACCACCACGCCCACGGTCAGGAACACCCACCCGAGCGTCACCGTGCGGGCGTTCATCAGATCGAGCGAGTCGAGCGAGGGCAGGCGCTTGTAGAAGAAGCCGAGATGCTTCGCCTTGATTTCCTTGAAGAGCAACACGTACGTAATCCCGATGACGCACGCGAGCGCAAAGCTGGCGTACGCGAACAGCAGCGAGGCGACGTGAACGCCGAACCACGCGCTCTCGAGAATTGGCACGCGTCGCTCCATGACCGGGTTGAGCGCGCGAATCAACTGGAGCGCGACGAGCAGCGGGACGATGAAGACGCCGAGCGCACGCTCCTCAGTCGTCATCTCCATGCAGAGGTACGCGACCGCCAGCAGCCAGACGAATGTTGAAATCGCCTGCGTGGTCCCGGCGATCGGCACGTGCCCCGCGGCCATCGTCTGCATGCCGATGACGAACGTGTGCGCCAGGCTGCCGCTCGCCAGCACCGCGGTGCCGGCCCGGCCGACCGTCGCGCTGCGCGTGGAGAAGTGCACGGCATACAGGATGCCGGCTGCCAGATACAACAGAAGCGGGATCGTGTTCACGTCTTCCTCATCGCCAGCTCAGGTAGTGGCCACTGACCACTGACCACTACTTCCCTGTGGGCCCGAAGTACCCGCGCTTGCTCCGCGCCGTCGCGCCGTCGCGGTCCACGCGAAGCGCCAGGCGGCGCCACCCGCCGTCGCGATTGGTGTTGGTCGAGACGTAGCCGAGGATGTACTGGCTCGCCAGTTCGTCGGCAATCTGGGCGTAGACCCCGGCCAGGTCTTCGATGCGCGCCGGGAAGAACGCCCGTCCGCCGGTTTCCTGCGCAAGCTGCCGCAGGACGAAATCCGCTTCCTTGAAGGCCTTGGCCGCGATCTCGTCTTTCGACCGCAGTCCGATCGTGTAGATGGCCGTTTCCGATCGCTTGGCGAGGTCGAGCACCTGGTCGTAGCTGACGAGGCTCGACGTGTCCTCGCCGTCCGAGACCACGACGATGGCCTGCCGGCGGACGTCCTGCTCGGTCTTCGCGCGAACCTTCTTCAGTTCCTTCAGCGAGACGTAGACCGCGTTGTAGAGCGAGGTGGACCCGCCGGCCGTGGTCCTGCGAATCGCGCTCTCGAGGGCGACCGGATCGTTGGTGAACGCCTGGATCACCCGGACCTGCCGGTCGAAGTCGATCACCTCGCCAAGATCCTGCGGCCGGAGGCGGCGCGCGAAGCCGACCGCGGCTTCCTGCGCCGTCGCCATCCGGTCTTCCATGCTCGCGCTCGTGTCGATCAGCAGCGACAGCGCGATCGGCTGGTTCGTCCGATTGAAGAACGCGATATCCTGCTTCGTGCCGTCCTCGAACACGCTGAACTGTTCCCGCGCCAGGTCGGTGACGTAGCGCCCGGGCGGATCGGTGACCGTCACGCTCATCGAGACGATGTCGATGTTGGCCCGGAACGAGGGCTGCTGGGACGACTCCCCGGGTGGCCTGGACGACGCCTGTCCCTGTGCGCGCAGACCGCCGCTTCCGCCCTGCGGCGCGATCAGCATCAGCGCGAGCACCGCCAGGCAGGCGGTCGGCCACGATGTCAGGCCACGCACCTTCATTGCCGTTTGGCTTTGACGGGTGTGCCGCGTGCGGTGAGGCCAGGACGCCGCACGCTGACCTCGATCTTCTGCGGCGGAATCAGCGTGTCTGGGCGGGAATAGGTGACCCGATACTGATTCGTCAGCTCATCGGCCAGCCTGGTCAGCGCGCCGTCGAGCGCCATGCTGCTCAGCAGCGAGAAGCGGTCGCCGCCCGTGGCCCGGGTCGCGGCGTCGAGAAACAGCTCCCGGTTGCGCTGCCCGAAGTCCGAGAGGTTGGGCGGGTTGGCAGCGAACACCATCGCGTCGAACGTCGCTCCGCTCTCGCTCAGTTTCGGGACGAACTCGTCGTAGCTGCGGTCGCTGAACTCAGGGCCACCCGCAGTGATGGCGAGAATTACCGCACGATCGAAGTCCCGCTTCGACAACCCCTTGTAGATTTCCTCGACGGCCTGCAGCAGGTATGATCCGCTGCCTGACGCCGGGAAGAGGCGGTCGACGCCCTTCTCGAGGGCGGGCACGTCGAGCGTGTAGTCGGTCAAGATCGACGGCCGTTCGCCAAAGACGGTGAGGGCGATCGGGTTCTTGCCGCCCAGCCGCTTGACGAAGGTCTTGAGGGACCGGCGCATGTCGGCGATGTAGGGCGTGGCCGACTGGGACGTGTCCACGAGCAGGGCCAGCGTGATCGGTTCGGTGGCCTTCTCGACCCGGAGCACTTCGCGGGCCACGCCGTCTTCGCCCACCTTGAAGTCGGCGGGGGTCAGGTCAGTCACCGGCGCGCCGTCCTTGTTGAGCACGCTCACGAACATCGCCCGGTCGCCCGGCCGGGATGTCTGTGTCTGTCCGGGACCATCGGGTGCGGCGGCGGCAACGGCAAAGCCGAACAACGACGCGAGCGCAAGAACCCCGAGCGCGCGCACGGTCCGCCGAGAGGGCGTGACGCTTGGCATTGGCTTCTCCGGTGAATTGGACGCTGGCTCAAGTCAGTATAGGGTTCTGCCAGAGGGGCCGTCAAGACGGCGGAGGACAAAAACCCTTTCATATTCAAACATTTGCAGTTGTGATTGCCGTTCGATCAGGCACGTCGCGTTTCTTGACACCCCCCGGGGGGCATGCTATAAACACCCGATATCGTCGCTCGATCACGCTGCTGCCCTGGTGTGTACTGCCGCCTTCGACGCGGCACCTGGGCGGTGCCGTGGAAGGGTGAGGGCCCCGCCCCGAACCTCGGGGGCCACATTCCGGTTACAACGCAGAGAGAACGGGCTGCAGGTGCGGTGTTCCCCCCGGGGGGCCGCCCCGGTCTCACAGTCTGCCGGCGGCACTGGACCATGCTCGAAGCCTACATCCCCGTTGTTCTGTTCATCATCGTGGCGATTGGATTCGCCATCGTGGCGCTCCTGATGGCCTGGCTGGTGCGGCCCGAGCGTTACAACAAGGTCAAGCTCGAGCCGTACGAATGCGGCATCGAGACGCGGGGCGATGCCCGCGACCGCTACAGCATTCGGTACTACATCATCGCCATGCTGTTCGTGGTCTTCGACGTGGAAACGGTGTTCATGTTTCCGTGGGCGGTCATCATGCACAAGCTGAAGCTGTTCGGCCTGATCGAGATGGTCGTCTTCCTCTTCATCCTCCTCGTCGGCTACGCGTACGCCTGGAAGCAGGGAGCGCTCGAGTGGGCGTAGACCCTCTGGTCGTCACGGGCAGCGTGCAGGCCGCCGACGTTCGAAGCGATTTCCATGGCTGATACCGAGAACACCGACCCCGCGGGCGAGAAACCCGCGGCCGTCCCGTCGCAGGCGCCTGCGCCGAAGCCGCCGGCCAAGACGCCTGCCGCCGTGGCGGCAGCCAAGGTCGAGAAGGCTCCGCCGCCGCCGCCCGGTCCACCTGACCAGGCGGCGCCCGCCGACGTGTCCGTCCCTGATTACATCCAGGCGTTGCAGGCCGCGTTGCCAGGGGCGGTCACGCAGGTGAGCTACTGGGTCGGGGACTGGACGGTCATCGTGGCCACGCCCCGGCTGCTCGATGTTGCGCACGACCTGCGCGACGCCGCGGGCGCGAAGTTCGACTACTGCTCCGACGTCACCGCGGTGGACTGGCCGACCCGGGCCGGCGAGCGGTTCGACGTCGTCTACTGCCTGTATTCGACCAGCCTGCGGCACCGGCTGCGCGTGAAGACGCGGGTGGCCGACGGCGACAGCGTGACGTCGGTGTCCGGTGTCTGGGCCGCGGCCAACTGGCTCGAGCGCGAGGTCTGGGACATGTTCGGGATTCGGTTCGCGGGCCATCCGGACCTGCGTCGGATCCTGATGCCCGACGAGTGGCAGGGGCATCCGCAGCGCAAGGACTACCCGCTCGAGGGGCCGGGGGAGCTGATCCTGGAAAGCCCGCAGGAGTGGTTGAAGCTGCGCCAGTCGTTCAACGAAGCGGAGATCGAGTAATGGAACCGGACGTCGCCCGCCCGATGTTCGATACCGACGAACTCGTCATCAACATGGGGCCGCAGCATCCTGCCACGCACGGCGTGCTGCGGGTCGTGTTGAAGCTCGATGGCGAGAAGGTCGTCGATGCGGACGTGGTCATCGGCTACCTCCACCGGGGTGTCGAGAAACTGAGCGAAAACCGCGACTGGACGCAGATTGTCCTGCTGACCGACCGCCTGGACTACGTGGCTTCGGCGGCGGCGAACCTCGCGTACGTCGAGACGGTGGAGAAACTCCTCTCGCTCGAGGTGCCGCGGCGCGCGCGCTACATCCGCACGATCCTCGCGGAACTCCAGCGGCTGGCGAGCCACCTGGTCTGGCTCGGCAGCCACGCGATGGACATCGGCGCCGTCACCGTCTTCCTCTACTGCCTGCGCGAGCGGGAGTTGATCCTCGACCTGTTCGAGGAGTATTGCGGGGCGCGCCTCACCTACAACTCCATGCGGATTGGCGGGCTTCCCCAGGACCTGCCACCGAACTGGGACAAGAAGGTTCTCCAGTTCTGCGACATCCAGCTGGAGAAGCTCGTCGAGTACGAGACGCTGCTCACGCACAACCGGATTTGGCTGGAGCGGACCAAGGGCATCGGCGTGATCTCCGCGGCCGATGCGATTGCCGTCGGGTTGTGCGGTCCGCCGCTGCGCGGGTCGGGCGTCGTGCGCGACGTGCGGAAGGATGAACCCTACGCCGCCTACGCCGAGATGGAGTTCGACGTTCCGGTCGGCACGAACGGCGACACCTACGATCGGTACCTGGTGCGGCTCGAGGAAATCCGGCAGTCGGTGCGGATCATCCGGCAGGCGCTGGGCGGGCTGCCCGAGGGGCCGGTGATGGGCAAGGTGCCCCGCCTGATCAAGCCGCCGGCCGGAGAGACGTATCACGCTAACGAGTCTCCGAAGGGCGAGATCGGCTATTTCATCGCGAGTGACGGAAAGTCCACCAGCCCCTACCGGCTGCGCGTGCGGCCGCCGTCGTTCTGTAACCTGCAGGCGCTGCCGCAGTTGGTGCGCGGGCACCTGGTGGCCGACGTGATTGCGCTGATCGGCACGATCGACATCGTCCTGGGGGAAGTGGACAGGTAGGTAGGGGCTATCGGGAAGCGCATGATTGATCTGCTCGTCATTCCGCTCATCAAGATTGTCATCGTCCTCACCGGCGTTCTCATTACCGTCATGTACCTGGTGCTCCTCGAGCGCAAGGTGCAGGCGTGGGTGCAGGTGCGCCTGGGGCCGATGCGGGTCGGGCCGCACGGCGTGCTGCAGCCGATTGCCGACGTGCTGAAGCTGTTCGTCAAGGAAGACATCACGCCGGTCCGGGCCGACAAGGTCGTGTTCACGCTGGCGCCGATCATCGTGCTGGTGCCGGCGATCATCGCCTTCGCCGTGATCCCGTTCGGCGATCAGGTCAGCATCTTCGGCAAGCCGGTTCCGCTGCACATCGCCGACCTGAACGTGGGGCTGCTGTACATCGTGGCGGTGGCGTCGATCGGCATCTACGGGATCATCCTGGGCGGCTGGTCGTCGAACTCGAAGTACCCGCTGCTCGGCGCGCTCCGGGCGTCGGCGCAGCTCATCAGCTACGAGGTGGCGGTGACGCTGACCTTCGTGAGCGTGATCCTGGTGTCCGGCAGCCTGAGCATGGTGGACATCGTCACCGCGCAGAAGGCCAACGGCGTCTGGTTCGCGTTCGTCCAGCCGCTGGCGCTGTCCATCTACTTCGTCGGGGCGCTGGCCGAGACCAACCGCTCGCCGTTCGACCTGCCCGAGGCCGAGCAGGAGCTGGTGGCCGGGTTCCACACCGAGTACAGCGGCATGCGGTTCGCCCTGTTCTTCCTGGCCGAGTACGCCAACATGATCGTGGTGTCGGCCGTTGCCACGACGCTGTTCTTCGGCGGCTGGCTGCGGCCGTTCCCGAGCGTGGCGTTCCTCCATTTCCTCGATTTCGTGCCGACCTGGATCTGGTTCGTCGTCAAGACGTTCCTGGTGCTCTACCTGTTCCTCTGGATCCGTGCGACGCTGCCGCGCTACCGCTACGACCAGTTGATGCGGCTTGGATGGAAGGTCCTGATTCCGCTGGCCATCGCGAACATCATCGTGACGGCTGCGGTGAAGGTGGCGTTGAGCGACTAGCAGCTCCTGTGAAGCTATGGGTCAAGCAATCGCGTTCTACACGCTCGCCGCATGCATTCTCGGGTTCGGCGTGCTCGTGATCACGGCCAAGAACACGGTGCACAGCGTCATGTTCCTGGTGGTCAACTTCCTGTTCGTCGCCGGGCTCTACGTGCTCCTGGGCGCGCAGTTCCTGGCGGTGATCCAGGTCGTGGTCTACGCCGGCGGCATCGTCGTCCTCTACCTGTTCGTCGTCATGCTGGTGAACCTGAAGCGTCCTCCCGAAGCGCACCAGGACCGCCGGCGGCGCGGCCGGCTGGGGGTGACGTGCTCGCTGGTGGTGCTGGCCGAACTGGTGGCGATCGCCGCCTACAAGTACGTGTCGCCGGCCGCCGGCCTGCCGCCGGCGCTGCCGATGGGCCCGGACAACGTGGCGCAGGTCGGGATGCTGCTCTACACCGACTACCTGATCCCGTTCGAGCTCGCGTCGATGCTGCTGCTCGTCGCGATGGTCGGGGCGATCGTGCTGGCCAAGCGGGACCTCTAGGGTGCTGACCGTATGACTCCGATTACCCCGGTTCACTACATGGTCTTGTCGGCGGCGCTGTTCATCATCGGCGTCATCGGCGTGATGACCCGCCGCAACATCATCGTGATCCTGATGTCGATCGAGCTGATGTTGAACGCGGTGAACATCAACCTCGTGGCGTTCTCGAACCTCTGGCAGAACGCCGCCGGCCAGGTGTTCGTGATTTTCGTCATCTGCGTCGCCGCGGCGGAAGCGGCCGTCGGGCTGGGCATCATCCTCGCGTTCTACCGCAACAAGGAAACAGTGAACATCGACGAGATGAGCCTGATGCGGTGGTAAGCGACGACGACGGCTCCTGCGGCCTCTGAGATAGCGCACTCGTTGAACGGCATAGGCGTCACATGGATTTGATCTGGCTCATTCCGCTCCTGCCCGGCCTGGGCGCGGCCGTGAACGGCATCTTCGGCATCCGCTACTTCAGTAAGCGGACGGCCGGGGTGCTCGCGTGCACGACCATGGCGATCGCGCTCGGTGTGTCGCTGACGGCGTTCGTCCAGCTGCTCGGGCTGTCGCCCGAGGCGCGGGTGCACGACGTGGTGCTGTTCGACTGGTTCCCGCGCACGGCGCTCGAGATGGCGGGCGGCCGCATCGGGTCGCTGCACATCCCGTGGGCGTTCCGTCTCGATCCGCTCTCGTCGATGATGATCCTGATCGTGACGGGGATCGGCTTTCTGATCCACGTCTATTCGATCGGCTACATGCACGACGAGCCGCGCGGCGGCGTGGCACGCTACTTCGCCTACCTGAATCTGTTCTGCTTCTTCATGCTCACGCTGGTGCTCGGCGCCAACTACCTGGTCATGTTCGTGGGCTGGGAGGGCGTGGGCCTCTGTTCGTACCTGCTGATTGGCTACTGGTACGAGAAGAAGAGCGCGGCGGACGCGGGCAAGAAGGCGTTCATCGCCAACCGCGTGGGCGACTGGGGATTCCTGCTCGGCGTCTTCCTGATCTACTTCACTTTCGGGTCGTTCGACTTCCGCGAGGTGGCCAACGCCGCCGCCACGCTGCCGGTCGAGACCGCGCAGTTCGGCACCCTGTCGCTCATCACCCTCCTGCTGTTCGTCGGCGCGACGGGCAAGAGCGCGCAGATCCCGCTCTACGTGTGGCTGCCTGACGCCATGGAGGGCCCCACGCCGGTGTCCGCCCTGATCCACGCGGCCACGATGGTGACGGCTGGCGTCTACATGGTCGGGCGCAACGCGGTGCTCTTCACCCACGCCCCGATGACGATGGAGATCGTGGCGATCGTCGGCGTGCTCACGGCGGTCATGGCGGCCTCGATCGGCCTGGTGCAGACCGACATCAAGCGCGTGCTGGCGTACTCGACCGTCTCGCAGCTCGGCTACATGTTCGTGGCGATGGGCGTCGGCGCGTTCGCGGCGGGCGCGTTCCACCTGATGACCCACGCCTTCTTCAAGGCGCTTCTCTTCCTCTGCAGCGGCGCGGTCATCCACGGCATGGCCGGCGAGCAGAACATACTGAAGATGGGCGGCCTGAAGAAGTACATGCCGGTCACGTACGCCACGATGATGATCGGCACCCTCGCCATTGCCGGCATCCCGCCGTTCTCGGGATTCTTCAGCAAGGACGAAATCCTGCTGCAGGCGTTCCTGAAGAACAAGTTCGTCTACGGGATGGCCGCGTTCGCGGCGCTGATGACGGCCTTCTACATGTTTCGCCTGATGTCGCTGACCTTCTTCGGCAGCTACCGGGGGGCGGCATGGGAGACGGCGGGCCATCACGGCGCCGACGCCGGGCACGGCGGTCACGGGGCCTGGCACGGACCGCACGAGGCGCCGAAGTCGATGATGTTCGCGCTGGTGGTGCTCGCGGTCGGCGCGGTGCTGGCCGGCCTGGTCGGCATCCCGACGGCGATCGGGGGCGGCAACGCCATCGAGCACTTCCTGGCCCCGAGCTTCGAAGCGTCCCATAGCGCTATCACGGCTGGCGGCACGGGTTACGCCGGCACGGAGGCCGGCGCCACAACGCATCCCGGTGCGGCCACCCACGCTGAACCCGCCACCGCTCCTGTGGCGGCGGCCTCCGTGCCGGCGGAAGGCGGAGCGGAAATCTCCAAGGCCTTCGAGCTGGGCCTGATGGCGTTCTCGGTGCTGATCGGCATCATCGGCATTGCCGTGGCCTACCGCTTCTACGTGCGCAGGCCCGAGATCGCGGCGCGCCTCGAGCAGCGGCTGGCGGGCCCGCACCGCGTCCTGACGAACAAGTACTACGTGGACGAGCTTTACGACGCGACGGTGATCAAGGGCACGATGGCGAGCGCCAACGGCCTCTGGGCGTTCGACCGTCGCGTCGTGGACGGCGCGGTCAACGGCTCGGGCTGGATGACGATTTTCTCGTCGTGGTTCTCGGGCATCATGGACAAGTACGTCGTGGACGGCCTGGTGAACCTGGTCGGCTCCGTGCTGCAGGAATCGAGCTTCGTGTTCCGCCGCCTGCAGACCGGGTTGATCCAGAACTACGCGCTGCTGATGTTGTTCGGCGTTTTTGCCTTCGTGAGCATCTATCTCCTCGTGGTGCGGTCGCTATGAATCATTTGCTATCGTTGATCCTGTTCACGCCGCTGGTCGGCGCCGCCGTGCTGATGTTCGTGAACAAGCGCAGCGAGAACGCCATCCGCTGGATCGCGAACCTCTTCGCGATGGCCGGCTTCCTCGTCTCGCTGCCGCTCTGGTTCTACTACGACGACAGGAACCCGTCGTGGCAATTCGTGGAGCGGGCGGCGTGGATCCCGTCGATCGGCGCCGACTACCACCTCGGCGTAGACGGGTTCGCCGTGCTGCTGCTCCTGCTGACGACGATGATGGGCGCGATTGCCATCCTGTCGTCGTGGACCGCGATCAAGGAGCGGGTGAAGGAGTACTACATCTTCCTGCTCATCCTCCAGACCGGGATGATCGGCGCCTTCGTGTCGCTCGACTTCCTGCTGTTCTTCCTGTTCTGGGAGGTGATGCTGGTCCCGATGTACTTCCTGATCGGCATCTGGGGCAGCGACCGGCGGCTCTACTCGGCCATCAAGTTCTTCCTCTACACCCTGGCGGGCAGCGTCGTCATGTTGCTCGGGATCCTGGCCCTCTACTTCAACTACACGGACCCGCAGACCGGCCTGCACACGTTCGACATCGCCCAGTTCCAGCAGCACGGCTTCGACACCAGCCTGCAGTGGTGGGTCTTCCTGGCCTTCTTCCTGGGCTTCGCGATCAAGGTGCCGATGTTCCCGTTCCACACCTGGCTGCCCGACGCGCACACGGACGCGCCGACGGCCGGCTCGGTCATCCTGGCCGCCGTCCTCCTGAAGATGGGGACGTATGGGTTCATCCGCTTCAGCCTGCCGATGCTGCCCGACGCCACGCGCGCGTTCGTCCCGATGATCGCGACGTTGTCGATCATCGGCATCGTCTACGGCGCGCTGGTGGCGATGGCGCAGCGCGACTGGAAGCGGCTCGTTGCCTACTCTTCGGTCAGCCACATGGCGCTGGTGATGCTCGGGATGTTTGCCCTCAACCCGGTGGGCATCAAGGGCAGCATCATCCAGCAGATCAACCACGGCATCTCGACCGGCGCGCTCTTCCTGCTCGTCGGCGTCGTGTACGAGCGGCGGCACACCCGGGAGATCTCCGAGTACGGCGGCCTGTCCAAGGTGATGCCGGTCTACGCGGCCATCTTCTGCGTGATGATGCTCTCGTCGATCGGCCTGCCGGCCCTCAACGGGTTCATCGGCGAGTTCCTGATCCTCCAGGGCATCTTCACGGTGAGCAAGATCTGGGCGGCCTTCGCGGCGACGGGCATCGTCCTCGGGGCGGCCTACATGCTGTGGCTCTACCAGCGCACGATGTTCGGCAAGATCGAGAACCCGAAGAACGAGAACCTGCCCGACCTCAATTTCCGCGAGGTCATGACGTTCGTGCCGCTCATCATCCTGGCCGTCTGGATCGGCATCTACCCGACGCCGTTCCTCAACCGGCTGAACACCTCGGTGGACAGGGTGATCGCGCGAGTCAGCCCGCAGTACCTGCAGCAGAACGCGTCCGGCACGCCCGCCGATTGCGGGCAGAAGCCGGCCGCGTCGAAGTGGCAGGTGGCCCCGTGCGGTCCCGGCCAGGCCGCGTCCCCGGCGACCGCCCCGGCCGGCACCGTGCCGGCGGACCAGCCGAAGAAGGTCGAGCGCAAAGCGATTCCGGCCGGCGGAACCGCGCCGTCGCATGAACCCGGCAAGGCCAAGCCGCCCACCACGGCGGCAGCGGCCCCGGCCAAGCCGGTGGGAGGACGGTAATGCCAGGGGGTCTTTCGCCCAGCGATTTCACCGCGCTGATGCCGGAGTTCGTCCTCACCGGCGTCGCGCTCCTCGTCCTGCTCGCGGATGCCTTCCTCCCGAGAGCCAGGCACGGGGCCATCGCCTGGTTCTCGCTCGCCGGCCTCGTGCTGACGGCCGCCGTCCTCGTCCCGTACGCGGGTGAGCACGCCACGGCTGCTCGGGGCATGGTGGCCGTGGACGGGTTCGGGGCGTTCTTCAAGTTTCTCTTCCTCCTGGCGGCTGGCCTGACGATTCTGATGTCGCCGCGCTACCTGCAGGTGGAGGGCGCGCGGCCTGGAACCTACTACTTCCTGGTCCTGTGCGCCACGCTCGGCATGATGTTCATGGCGAGCGGCATCGACCTGGTGACGATCTTCATCGGCCTGGAGACGATGGCGATCTCGTTCTATATCCTGGTGGGCTTCATCAAGCCGAACCGCCGGTCGAACGAGGCTGCGGTCAAGTATTTCCTCCTCGGCACCTTCTCGCTCGGCCTGCTGCTCTACGGGATGTCGATCCTGTACGGGTTGACGGCGACCACCAACCTCCGCGCGATCGCGACGATCCTGGCGGGCGAGGAGCACCACCCCTGGTTGCCGCTGGCGGTGATCCTGGTCGTGGCCGGCGTCGGCTTCAAGATCGCGGCGGTGCCCTTCCACATGTGGGCGCCCGATGTGTACGAAGGCGCGCCCACGCCGATTACCGCTTTCCTGTCGGTGGGCTCCAAGGCCGCCTCGTTCGCCATGCTCCTCCGGATCTTCTTCGAGGGGCTGCCGTCGGCGAACGGCGACTGGGGCATTCTCTTCTACGCGCTCGCGGTCCTGACGATGACCGTCGGCAACGTTGCGGCGCTGACGCAGAGCAACGTCAAGCGGATGCTGGCGTATTCGTCGATCGCCCACGCCGGGTACCTGCTGATCGCGATCGTGGCCGCCACGCGCGTGCCGCAGACCGGCGTGAAGGCCGCCCTCATCTACCTCGTCGTCTACGCCTTCATGCAGTTTGGCGCGTTCGGCGTGGTCACGCTCCTGCGGCGCCACGACGTGATCGGCGAGGAACTCAAGGACATGTCCGGCCTGTTCCAGCGGAGCCCGTTGGTCGGCACGGCGATGCTGCTCTTCATGCTGTCGCTCGGCGGCATCCCGCCGACCGCGGGCTTCATGGGGAAGCTCTGGTTGTTCAGCGCGGCCATTGACGGTGGCTACTACTGGCTGGCCGTCATTGGTGTCCTCAACAGCGCGGTCTCTCTGTACTACTACCTCCGCGTCGTCGTCTTCATGTGGTTCAAGGGAGACCCGACCGGGTCCGAGTTGGTGATGTCGCCGGGGATGGCCATCCTGCTGGCGATTACAATTGCCGGGACGATCGCGATCGGCGTCTACCCGCGGCCGCTGTTCGACCTCGCCGATATCTCAGCGCGCACTCTCGGGGCGGGAGGGATAACGGCGACGCTGCGTTAACCAGGCCCTGGCAGGGGCGCCCCGTGTCGCGCCCCTCCAGTGCCACGAACGGGCGACCAGCCGGTCGTCCCTGCTACATGGCACCTGTTCCCCGGAAATCGGCACCCTCCATGGGTTCTCTCGGCGCGCTCAGCGCCGTCGGGATCGCCTTTGTCCTCGCCGTGGTCTTCGGTTTCATGATCGGCTATTTTCTCGACCGCTGGCTTGGGACCACCCCGCTATTCATCATCGTGTTCTTCTTCATCGGCGTCGCCGCCGGGATCGTCAACGTCGTCCGGACGGCGAACGCCGTGACCCGGGAAGAGAACCGGTGAGGCTCGGCGACCGCGATCAGGCCTTGCGACAATTCGAATGGGACGCGGCTGTGGCCTGCGGCGCGATGGCGGCCCTGGCGCTGGCCCTCGGTCGCGGCCGGCCGGACGGAGCCGTCAGCGTTCTGGCGGGCGGCGGCCTGATGGCCCTGTCCTACTGGGCGATCAAGGGCGGCGTGGACGTCGTGGTGAACCTCGTCGGCAGGCACGACCGTGACAAAGCGCCGGACGCGTCGACGGAGCGTGAGGGGGTTCCGGCGCTGCCCGCCCGCCGCCGGGTCGGGCTCGCAGTGAAGTTCTTCACAAGGTACGCTTTACTGGCTGTTGGGGCGTACGTTATGCTGACGTGTTTCCGTCTGCATCCCGTCGGCCTGCTGGCCGGCGCGATGACGCCATTCGTGGCGGCGGCAGTGCTGGCGGTGCGCTCGTCCCGGGCGTCCTCCTACCGGGAACATCCGTGACATCATGGAGAAACTCGAGCACCCGCTCTGGATCGTGCATGTGGTCAACGCGCTGTTCGGCCCGCTGGTGGCTGGCGCGCTGCGCCCGCTCGGCATCGAGTTCCAGCCAGGGCACGACGTCATCCCCGACTTCATCGTGATGTCGCTGCTGATCCTGGTCGCCATTTCGATCCTGTGCCTGATCATCAGGTCGCGCCTGAGCGTGGAGAATCCCGGGACGCTGCAGATCGCGCTCGAGGAAGCGGTCTCGTTCATCTACGGGATGGTGGACGACTACATCGGTCCCAAGGGACGCAGCTACGTGACGCTGGTCGGGACGATGTTCATCTTCATCCTGAGCGGCAACCTGATGGGGCTGATCCCTGGCCTGATGTCGCCCACCAGCAACTTCAATGTGACGCTCGGCTGCGCCCTGACCGTGTTCGTCTACTATCAGTTCCACGGGTTCAAGGAGCAGGGCGTGGTCGGGTACCTGAAGCACTTCCTGGTGCCGGCCGGTGCGCCGATCTGGATCGCGCCGATCTACCTGCCGATCGAGATCATCAGCCACCTGTCGCGCGTGCTGTCGCTGTCGGTCCGGTTGTTCGGCAACATCTTCGGCGAGGACCTGGTCATCCTGATCCTCTTCAGCATCGTCCCGTTCGTGGTGCCGTTGCCGATGATGTTCCTCGGGCTGGTCACCGCGGCGCTCCAGGCGTTCATTTTCGCGATGCTCACGACGATCTATCTGGCGGGCGCGGTGGTGGTGGACCACGGGCCGGAGGGCCACGATTCGCACGGGGATGGTCACGGGGCGGCAGAACTCGGCACGGCCTGAGCGGGGAAGAGGGACAAGGCGGGGCGCGGGCCCTGCGAATCGGTTTGGCAGCGCAAGGCCGCGGCCTTGCTGAATTTCGGAGGAGGCGTGTATCGTGCGTAAATCGCTGGTGCTGTCGCTGACGTTGTTGTTCGTGGCCGCGGGCATGGTTGCGCCGCTCTTCGCCCAGGGTGCGGCTCCGGCGGGTGGGGGCAGCGAGGTGGCGAAGTGGTCGATCATCACGGCCGGATTCGCCCTGGCCATCGCGGCGGCGTTCGGCGCCCTCGGCCAGTCGAAGGGCCTGAGCTCGGCGGTCGAGGCGATCGCGCGCAACCCCAGCGCAACCCCTGACATCCGGTTCGCGCTGATCCTCGGGCTCGTGCTGATCGAGTCGCTCGTGATCTACGTGCTACTCGTCGCGTTGATCCTGTTCTTCGTCAAGCCGTTCCCGGTATAAGCCCGGCCGAACGGCGGCCGATCGTCAGGGGCGCGCCCCGTCGCGCCTCTGCGCTGCCTTCCCTGGCGGCTCAGTTCTGAGCGCCACCCTGATCCACGTCGCCCAAGCGTGCCGCGCCGGAGGTGTGCGCACGGGTCCCGGCCCTTGCCGACCAGCGGGAACTCGAACCACCGCTCGAGTCGGCGCCGGCGCAGGACGGCACCGCCCGCCGGCCATTTCACTGCTGCCGCAGCGCCACGATGGGATCAACCCGTGATGCGCGGAGCGCGGGCTGCAGCGTCGCCACGAGCGACACCAGGATGACGATGCCTATTGCGGCGAGGGCGCTCGTCACGTCCCAGGACGACACGCCGTAGAGTTGCTGCTGGATCAGGCGCTGGCCGCCGTAGGCGAACCCGGCACCGAGAACAAGGCCGATCGCGACGAGCCTCGACGATTCCTTCAACACCTGGCGACCGAGCGTCGAGCTCGTGGCCCCGAGCGCGACCCGGACGCCGAACTCGCGGGTCCGTCGGCCGACCGCGAACAGCGTGACGCCGAACAGCCCTGCCGCGGCGAGCACCAGCCCGAGAACCGCCAGGCCGCCGGCAATCGACGCCGTCAGCGTCTCTTCGCTCCGCGCCGCGTGCATGTGCTCTCCCATCGTCTGAATGGTGAACACCACGTAGGACGAGTCGACCGCAAGGTGCTTGCGCACCGCCGCGACAGAGTCGGCGGGATCGCCGGCGGTTTCCACGAAGAAGGTGACGCTGCCGCTTGGCCGCTGCGCGAAGGGGAAGTAGAGATACGGCTCGTGGCCTTCCTTCAGGTCATTCGTCGGCCCATCTTCGACGATGCCGACGACCTGGCGATCCGCGCCGGCCGATCGCACCCAGGTGCCAATCGGATCCTGACCGCCGCGATAGAACCGCTGCGCAAACGACTCGTTCACCATGACCACCCGCGTCGACTGGGCCCCATCCGCGGGCGTGAACGCGTGACCGCGAACGACGCGCGAGCCGGTGGTGGCGAAGTAGCTCGGGCTCACCTGGTTGAAGCCGAACGACAGCGCGGGCTGCCCGGGCATCTCGACCGGGACTACCGCTCCACCGCCCGAGCCGCTGAGCAACGCCCGTCGCGCGAATGCCACGCGCTTCACGCCGGGCAACTCCGCAATCCGGTCTGCGAGCGAGCCAGCCTTTGCCAAAGACTGCTCACCGGAGTTCCACCAACCGTCCACGAGGACCAGGCGCCGATCCGGGTCCATCGCGGGCCTGATGGTGCTGACGTTCTGCAGGCTCTGCCAGAGGAGGCCGGCCACGCAGATGATGCCGGTCACGAATGCGATCTGGACAACGACCAGCACCGGCAGCCAGCGCGACGTGCGCGTGGCGCCCCTGCCCGCGAGATTCGGCAGGGCGGCGACAGACGAGGCGTCGCGGAAGGGGAGCAGGCCGCCGACCACGACCACGAGCAGCATGGCGCCGATGCAGAAGGCGAACGTCCTGGCATCGAAGCGGATGTAGAACTCGACGAAACGCTCACCCGCAAACAACATGGCCGGGGCAAGGTCGATCAGCCAGGAGGCTACCAGCCACGCCACCACGGTGCTCATGCCGGCGAGAAGCAGCATCTCGGCGAGATGTTGGCGCAGCAGCGCGAAACGGCTGGCGCCGAGCGCCACGCGGACAGCCGTTTCGCCGCGTCGCTCTTCGTTCTGCGCCAGCCGCATGTTCGCGACATTGGCAGCGGCCACCAGGAGGACCAGCAGGACGATTCCCGCGAAGAGCACGGACGTCGCCGCGCTCCGGGGCTCATCCGACCCGTCGAGCCTTCTGACCAGTGCCGTGCGGCCTGGCCCCGGTGAGGCACCGTCCCGATCCACTTGCGCGAGGGTCGCTTCGGTGTCCACCCGGACGCGTTCGGTCGTGACGCCGGGCTTCAATCGCCCGAGCAGTTCGAAGTCGTTATTGCGCCTGTCGGTCAGCGAACCATAGCGGAGCACGCCGTACGCCGTCTGCATCGGCACGAAGAGATCAACGGCCAGGCCGCGGTTGGCGCCCGAGAACCTCGGTGGCAGGACACCGAGGACGCGCAGATCCACGTCGTTCACTCGGAGCATCCGCCCGACGACCGTCGGGTCGCCGCCAAGCGCTCCCAGCCAGTAGCGATGGCTGACGACAATCTCACCGTCGCGCCCGGCGCCGGCATGGAACACCATCCCGAGCCTCGCGTCGATGCCCAGCGCGTCGAAGTAGTTGTCCGAGACCCCGGCGATCAGGGGATATTCGGTCCGATCAGCCAGTTTCACCGCAGCCGAATGCCGGGTCTGGGCGAAGACG
Source organism: Acidobacteriota bacterium (assembly GCA_017883185.1). Taxonomy (GTDB): domain Bacteria; phylum Acidobacteriota; class Vicinamibacteria; order Vicinamibacterales; family Fen-181; genus FEN-299. The sequence goes on along the minus strand of JADGOB010000047.1, from coordinate 1,033 downwards.
TGCGACAGCCCTGCGACGCGCGCGGCAATCGCTTCGAACTCGATCCACGTCAGCTGGTCTGGCCGTTGCTGCCGGTCCCGTGCCCAGATCGCAACCAACTGCGCCGGCTCGCGAACCGGAAGAGCGCGCCAGACAACGGCATCGAGCACGCTGAAGGCGCCAGCCGATACGCCAAGCGTCATCGCGAGCGAGACGACGATCAGCGCGGTGGCGCCGGGACGACGACCGGCGGTCCTGGAGGCGAGCGTGATGTCCGACAGGAAGCTCGACATGGCTCGTGAAACAGCACGAACGGTGCCAGGCGAGATCTCGATGGGCCGAACACCGAGTGCGCAAGTTGCCGCGGAAAACGCCTGATTGTCAGGTGCGCCGTCGTCCCGGATGCGGCATCGCGCTGTCCGCTATTGGGACGCGCCGTCTCGTCGCGGACCAAGCGTGCTTTCCAGGATGGAGGCGACGATTCCGGCGGCATCGGCGACCAGGCGCGGACAGACGGTCTTGAACACGGCGGCCTCGCGAGCCCGACTACCTTTCGACCGCCGAACACGTCGCTCGGGCCGCGATGCGCCGGGATAACCTGGGTCCCGAGCTGATTGATCAGGAAGTACGTCTAACAAGCTCCGGTTAAGCTGCGGGCGCTCAAGAAATAATCCAGGCGACCCGTCAGCTTCAAGCGGTGGTAGACCGTTTATTAAAATCCGTGATCCGGAGTTTCACCCGGATTTTCTGACCTATTGACGTTTATGGTGCCGCCAAGACTTCTCTCATCACAAGGGCGAGATCACCGATTGCACGCTCGCCGTCTCCGACAAATGTCGAGCCGTGCATGGTTGCGAGGGTTCTCGGCTTGAGAGCAGCGAGCTTTTGCAAAAATTGTTCTGTCTGCGGTGTAAAGGGCAGATAGTAGGCAAATGGCCCATTTTGGTAATCAATGAGCATTTTCCTGAATCGCCCAACGACATCTGAGGTTGTCTGCGGTTCCACGTTGCCATTCTGGTGAAAGAGGTCTGAGCATAGAAGCGTCCCATTCGTC
>JADGOB010000335.1 GCA_017883185.1 Acidobacteriota bacterium | reverse complement strand
CGGGCCGGACAACGCCGATCGGCGCCACAACGCGGTCGTCAACGTGTCGTATCTCTTCCCGTTCGACTTCCAGGTGGCAGCCATCGGTATCTACCGGAGCGCCACGCCCTGGTCGGTGACGAGCACCGCGATCGCCACGGCCGGGCCGTTCGGGTATCGGCTGGAACCGCGCAACTCGCGGCGGGGCGACAGCTTGAGCACGCTGGACCTGCGCCTAGGCAAGACCTTCAAGTTCGGCCGCTACGGCGTGGCGGCCTTCTGGGAGATGTTCAACGCCTTGAACACCGTCAACTACACCAACTACCAGGGGAGCAAACAGTCGTCGGTGTTCGGTCAGCCGCGCGCGGCCTTCGACATGCGCCGGCAGCAGGTCGGGTTCCGGTTTGACTTCTGAGCGGGCGCGCCGCGGCGGCGACGGGATGAACCGACGGCCCTCGACCGCCGACGGGCTGGAGGGTTGGACCGGACTGTCGCGGTCGAGGCCGGCAGATATGCGGTCACGAGGCCCCCAATCCTGACGGTCGAGCGAGGTAGCTACCAAGGATAATGACGAGACGAATGATCATCGCGTGCGGTGTGTTCCTGATCGCGGCCGGGACGCTGTTCGCCGAGCAGCAGCGACGGCCGCCGGCGGCCCCGACGCCGCCTGTGGCCAAGAAGATCACGGCCATCAAGGCCGGCAAGCTGATTGATCCGGAAACGGGCACCACGGCCGTCAACCAGATCATCCTGATCGAAGGGGAGAAGATCAAAGAGGTCGGCCCGAACGTGCAGATTCCGGCCGGCGCGCAGGTGATCGACCTGTCGAAGATGACGGTCCTGCCCGGGCTCGTCGATGCGCACACGCACATGGCGATGACCTACAAGGAGCAGCCGGAGAACAACTACTACTACCTGACCTACATCACCGACTCGTCGCCGCTGCGCGCGATCCAGGCGGCGGCCAACGGCATGCAGCTCCTGAACTCGGGCTTCACCGTGGTGCGCGACGTGGGGAACAACGCGCTGTACGCGGACGCGGCGCTGCGACAGGCGATCGAGCAGGGCTGGCTGCCCGGCCCCACGGTCATTCCGTCCGGGCCGATGATCGGCAGCACCGGCGGGCAGCTGTGGCCAACGCCGGAGATGTACAAGTACCACAACATCATGTACCCGGAGTACATCGACGCGAACAGCCCGGACGAGATCCAGCGCGCCGTGCGGGAGAACATGCTATTCGGCGCCAAGACGATCAAGCTGTGCATCGACTGCAAGCCGTGGGGCTATTCGGTCGATGACATCAAGCTGGCCATCCGCGAGGCGGCGATGGGCGGGTGCAAGGTGGAAGGCCACGTGCAAACACCCGAGGGCGCCCAGCGTTCCATCGACGCCGGGATCTACATCATCGCCCACGGCAACGCGCTCACGCCGGAGCACCACCGACAGATGGCCCAGAAGGGGATCTTCCTGACCGGCACGGACACGCCGTTCACGGACTACCGCGGCAGCGAGAACTCGTTCAAGCGCACCGTCGCCCAGTTGAAGGATGCCTACGACAAGAAGGTGCCGCTGACCTACTCGACGGATTTCGACTACTGGAACGACCGGATGAAGGACGAGAAGACCGGGGAGTGGCTGTCCCGCGGCGAGCTGACGATCAACTTCCTCCAGACATGGAAAGCGGCGGGCATTCCTGCGAAGGATATCCTCTACGCGATGACGATCAACGGCTACAAGGCCTCCGACATCATCAGCGAGCGCGGCCCGATCAAGCCCGGCCTCTACGCCGACATCATCGCCGTCCCCGGCGACCCGCTGGCCGACATCGACGCCTTGCGCAACATGCAGTTTGTGATGAAGAACGGGATGGTGTACAAGAAGGACGGCGTCATGCAGCCGGCCGCCTTCTTCCACCCGGGCCCGGTGAGGATCCCGAGCGGCAGATGGCCCGGCCGGCCTCCAGGCTAGGCCGGGTCTCGGGCGGAGGCTGCTCCGCTGCTCACCGATGACAGTCGATTTGCAGGGGCGGGCCCCGGGGCCCGCCCGCACCACAGCACCCGAGCAGCGGGGCAGTGGGTGATCGCCTGCCGCCCGCGTTTTCGACCGCGGAGGTTGAAGTGAAGCGATACAACGTCGCTGTCGCCGGAGCCCTGGGCCTCGTCGGCACCACCATGGTCCGGATCCTCGAAGAGTACGACTTTCCGGTCCAGGAACTGCGGTTGCTCGAACAGAAAGACCTCGTCGGTGCTCCGGTGGGGTTCAGGGGACAGGTGCTCCTGACGATCGACGCGACGGGCGAGGCCTTCGAGGGCATCGACATCGCTCTGTTCGCCACCAGCGAGGACGTGAGCCTCGACCTCGTGCCGAAGGCGGTCGCGCACGGCGCCATCGCCATCGACAACAGCCGGGCGTACCGTCTCGACCCGAACGTGCCGCTCGTTGTGCCCGAGGTGAACCCCGAGGACCTCGCCTGGCACCAGGGAATCATCGCAAACCCCAACTGCACGACGATCGGCACGATCGTCGTCCTCAAACCGATCCACGATCTGTCGCCGATCCGGCGCCTGGTCGCGTCCACCTACCAGTCGACATCCGGCGGTGCCGTGCGCGGCATGCTGGAGCTGAGGAAACAGGCGATGGACGTCGCCGCGGGGTTCGCGCCTCCGCCGCCAACGGTCTTCGCCCGGCAGATCGCGTTCAATCTGATCCCGTTCATCGACGTGTTCGAGGGCGACGGTTACACCCGCGAGGAGTGGAAGTTGATCCGCGAGACGCGCAAGATATTGCACGACCCGACGATGCGGATCACCGACACCGCGGTGCGGGTGCCGACGCTGATCGGTCACGCGGTGAGCTGCAACATCGAGACGGTATCGAAGGTGACGGCCGCGCAGGCGCGCGCGGCGCTGGCAAAGTCGCCTGGGGTGAAGGTCGTCGACGACATCGAGCGGCTCGACTTCCCGCAGCCGATCGTCGTCGCGGGGGGCGACCTGACCCACGTGGGCCGCATCCGGGAGGACTTCTCGATCGAAAATGGCCTGAATCTGTGGCTGGTTTCCGACAACGTGCGGAAAGGCGCAGCCCAGAACGCGGTGCAGATCGCGCAGGAAGTGGTCGCTCGCGGCCTCATGGAGGACTGGAAGAAGCGGCGCGCGGCCGG
>JADGOB010000334.1 GCA_017883185.1 Acidobacteriota bacterium | reverse complement strand
GATTGCGGAGTTGTCCGAGCCGCAGCAGCAGGCCACGTCCAACGTCACGATTTCCGGCGACGATCCGACCTCTGTTGCCGGCGGAACGGTTGCCGCCCAACTCGAGGCGGCCCGGGCGCAGCTCCGCATCCTCGAACTGCGGTACAAGCCGGATCATCCCGACGTCGGCCGGATGAAGCGGATCATCCGCGACCTCGAAGCCAAGGCGCAGGCCGAGGCGCTCCAGCGCCCGCTCTCGCCGGGCGCCGATCAGAGGCCGGCGACGCCCGCCGAAGCCCAGAGGCTCGGGCGGCTGAAGATGGCGCAGACCGAGCTGGAGATGCTCGACCGGCAGCTCACGGCCAATCAGGCTGAAGAGACGCGGCTGCGCGGCGTCACCGCCGCATACCAGGGGCGGGTGGAGGCGACGGCCGGTCGCGAGTCGGAGATGACCAGCCTGATGCGCGACTACGACACGCAGAGCAAGAACTACCAAAGTCTGCTCTCCAAACAGGAGGACTCGAAGGTGGCGGCAGCCATGGAGAGCCGGGAGATCGGCGAACAGTTCCGGTTCCTCGACCCCGCGAGGATGCCGGAGAGGCCAATCAGCCCGAACCGGCCGCTGATCGACCTGATGGGTGCCCTTGCTGGTCTCGGGCTTGGCGTTGGTCTCGTCGGGCTGCTCGAGTACCGCGACAGCAGCTTCCGCACCGACGACGAAGTGGTGAGTGTGCTGGCCTTGCCGGTGGTGGCCGTGATCCCGTTGATGTTCAGCAAGAGTGAGCGCAAGAAGATCCGTCGCCGCGCGGTGTTGGTCGCGTCGGCCACTGGCGTCTTCGTCGTCGGTGCCGTCGGCGCCGCCGTCTGGCTCTTCCTTCGGTATGGGCTCTAGGTGTGGCCCCCTTTAGGCCGGCGATCTGACAACTTGTCGATGTACGAGAAATTCTACGGCCTCCGTGAATGCCCGTTCGACCTGACGCCGAACCCAAGGTACCTCTACCTGACGGGCAGCCACCGCGAGGCGCTGAGCAACCTGCAGTACGGCATAACCGGCCGCAAGGGGATGACCCTCCTCATCGGCGAGGCGGGCACCGGCAAGACGACGATCGTTCGCGCGGCGCTCGAAGCCGTGGCGGGCCCGGCGGTCAAGTGCGTCTACCTCAGCAACCCGGTCCTGACGCGGGACGAGTTCTATGAGTTCCTGGCCCCGAAGTTCGGCCTGAGCGATCGCGCCGCATTGTCGAAAGCCCGCTTCCTCTCCGAGTTGGAAGACAGCGTGGTTGCCCGTCACCAGTCGGGCGGACTGACGGCGCTCGTGATAGACGAGGCGCAGAGCGTTCCCCACGAACTGCTCGAGGAAGTGCGGTTGCTCGCGAATTTCGAAACCGCGACGGAAAAACTGCTGCCCGTGGTCCTGGCCGGCCAGCCCGAGCTGGCCTCGCGCCTGGAGCACGAGGAGCTGCGCCAGTTGAAGCAGCGCGTTGCGCTGCGCTGCGACCTGGCGGCGCTGGACATCCACGAGACCGCGGCTTACATCTCTGGCCGGATCGCGATTGCCGGCGGCGACAGCGCGCGGATCTTTACCCGCGAGGCGGTGCAGACGATCTTCGAACGGTCGCGCGGCATCCCGCGCACGATCAGCGTGATCTGCGACAACACGCTCCTGACCGGGTTCGCCAGCGGCGTCAAGCCCGTGGGCTCGAATATCGTGCTCGAGGTCTGCCGCGATTTCCGGCTGCCGCAGTTCAAGCTGACCGAGCTGAAGCCGACCAATGGCAACCTCGCGCGCACGTCGAACGTCGTGATGCCGGCGCCGCCCGACGAGCGCGTCGTCCGTGCCGACCCGTCGCTGCGATCGTCGGACGAGGGGATGTTCAGTCATTACACGAAAAAGAAGCGCTTTTCGTTCTTTGGGTAGTGTGGTTTTCAGGGATTGAGTGTTCAATGAGCCGAATCGAGGAAGCGCTGAAACGTGCGCATGAGGCGGCGCCAGGCCAGGCGCCAGCGCCGGACGTCTTCAACGACCCCTGGGCCGTCGCAGAGCCCGCGCCGGCACCCGTGGGGCAAGGCTCCAGCCTTGCCGATGAGCCCCCCGTGGGGCAAAGCTCCTTCCTTGCCGATGAGGGGCAGGGCTTCCCCGGCCTGAGCAGGGCCGAAGGCCCTGGCCTGAGCGAAGTCGAAGGCAGCCCTGCCGAGGCGCCGGCCCAGGATCCTCCCGCCGGTATCGCCGTCTTCCAGGGGTTCGACCCCAGGGTCGCGGAGAAGCTCGTTGCCACCCCCGACATCCGCCCGGCGTTCGTGGAGCAGTACCGCAAGCTGGCCGGCGTGCTGCACCACGCCCAACTCGAGAAGAACCTGAAGGTAGTGATGGTGACGAGCGCGATGGCGGGTGAGGGGAAGACCCTCACCTCCACCAACCTCGCCCTGACGTTCAGCGAGTCGTATCGCCGCACGGTGCTGCTGATCGACGCCGACCTTCGCCGCCCGACGCTGCACGAGATATTCCAGGTGCCGAACGTGTCGGGGCTTGGCGATGGTCTTCGTGCCGACAAGGAGCAGAAGCTCTCGCTGGTACAGATCTCGCCTCGCCTGACGCTGCTGACCGCGGGGCGTCCGGATCCCGATCCGATGAGCGGCCTGACGTCCGACCGCATGCGGCGGGTGATTGAGGAGGCATCCTCGCGGTTCGACTGGGTGATCGTGGACACGCCGCCGGTGGGTCTGCTGCCCGACGCCAGGCTCCTGGCCGCGATGGCGGACACCACGCTCCTCGTGATCCGCGCCAACACGACGCCGTATCACTTCGTCCGTCGAGCGGTGGAAGCCATCGGCCGCGACCACATCTTCGGCGTCGTCCTGAACCGCGCCGAAGACGGCCTGGGCGCCCACGGCTACAGCTACTACAACTACTACGACTCATACGGAAAAGGAAAGTAGATCGACCATTCAGCGTCAGTTCCGACTGGTAATCGAAGCGGCCGACTCTTCAGCGAAGCGTCCGACTCTTCATCGTAAGTTCCGACCAGTCAGCGTAAGTTCCCGACTCTTCATCGTCAGTTCCCGACTATTGGCATGGCCAAGATCCTCATGCACCGTGTCTCCTGGAGGCTGATCGTCCTGATCGCCTGTGAGAGCGCGCTCATCATCGAGGCGGTGGTGTTTGC
>JADGOB010000333.1 GCA_017883185.1 Acidobacteriota bacterium | reverse complement strand
CATTTCCTCCATCGTCATCGGCTTGCTCTGGCCGATGACGCCGGAGGGCCACAGCAGCACGTACGAGAAGGCGGCCAGCAGCGTCACAGATTTCATCGTGTCCCTTCACTCCTCCACTCGGGCGTGGATCACGTTCCCGCGGCGGCGCTCGTGCCGGCGATACGGCCCTGCACCGTGCAGCGCGCGAGGCCGTGCAGGCTGAAGCCGCCCGCGGATTCACCGCCGCAGAACAAACCAGGGATGACATGGCCCTGCATGTCCACCACCTCGCACTTCGCGTTGATCCGCAGGCCCGTGCGTGTGTCGTGGATCACCGGCGTCGCCCAGGCCGCGTAGAACGGCGGCGTCTGGATCTTGTATTTGGGCGCCGGCTTGCCGAAGTCCTCGTCGCTGCCCGAGTCGACGAAGGAGTTGTAGCGCGCCACCGTGCTCTGCAGCGTCGCGGCCGGCAGGGGCGTGCGCTGGTACTTGTTGTCGATGCGTGTGGCCAATTCCTCGAGCGAGCCGGCACTGAAGAAAAATTCCGCGGCGGTGTCCACGAAGGGCGGCGCCACGGTCCAGTTCTCGCGTGTGACCGCCTCCGAATCGAAGATGGCCCAGATAGGCCCGCCGCCGTTCACCGCGTCGCCCGGAACGCCCGCGAGCGCGGCATTGAGGTAGTCGGCCGGGTTGTACTTCATGTTCGCCGCGTTGCGCCAGCTGTGCGGCACGTAGTTCTTGATCGCGTTGTAGTTGTTCGCGCTGAACTGCCCCTTGGCCTCGTCGTAGAACCTCGTGCCCGCCTTGTTGATCAGGATCACGTCCTGGTAATCGCGCACCGCGAGACCCACGGCGCGCGCCAAGTGGAAGATGGGACTGGTCGGTTCCCACACGAGGTTGACATAGCCGTACTGGCAGCCGACACGACCCGGCTTGGTGATAATCTGGCCGAACTCCCCGGTCTGGTTGAACCCGCCCCAGAGCGACGCGCCGATCGACATGGCGGCGAGCTCGCCGCTCGCATCCTGGACGCTGTAGGGCTCGCCCGCCACGCCGCAGTATTCCTCGGTGAGCCGCGGATCGAACATCCGGCGGAAGCTGACGTTGCCGCTCGAGCCGCCCGAGGTAATGACCACGCCTTTCCTCGCCCGGATGTTCACCGTCCTGCCTTCGCTCGTGACCGCGATGCCGAGGACTCTTCCCGAGTACTGGTGTTCCCGAACGAGGGCCGTCATCCGGTGCTTGAGGAGGATTTCCACGCCGAGCTTACGCGCGCTCGCTTCGAGCGGCCTGATCAGGCCGATGCCCGAGGAGCCGGTGCTCGCGATGGTCGCGGCGACGCGCTTGCCGGTCTGTATCTGCGGCCAGTCCATCGGCGCGGCATGGTTCTCCCGCGGCGCGGAGTTGCCGGCCGCACCGGCGCCCTGGTTGTCGGGCACCTTCTCCACGAAGATCACGCCGTGCGCCACCAGGAACTCGTAGGTCGGGGCGCTGTGGTCGGCGAACGCGCGGATGATTTCCTTGTCGTTGTAGCGGTAGTCGGGAAAGCCGTTCGGCTCGACAACGGACCAGTCGGTGAGGTCGGAGAACACGAGGTCGGGTGAATCGACGATCCCGTATTTCTTCTGCCTGCTCGTGCCGCCGCCGAGCGCCACGTTGCCGCCGCTCACGATCGCGTGGCCGCCGACGTCGAAATTGGCTTCCACCACGATCACCGAGGCGCCGCGTTCGCTGGCTGCGATGGCTGCAGGAAGCCCGGCGGCGCCAGACCCGATCACGACCACGTCGGCTTCACGATTCCAGCGGGTGGGCCGCCCCTGAGCGGTCGGCTCCCCCGCGCCAATCCCGCCGATTGTTGCGGCGCCCGCGCCGGCGCCCGCCGTGGTCCTGAGAAAATCCCTGCGCGTGAGACCACCCGTGTCTCGCGGGTTCCGCTTCATGGCCGGCTTCTCCTTCCGCACATCATCGTGTGTCGAGCGCGGACTACTTCGGCGCTGGCTTGCTCCAGAAGTCGATGAACGTGATCAGATACGCGTTGAACTCTTCCGGATGTTCCCGGTAGGGAAAGTGCCCCGCCGCGTTCATGATGATCATGGACACCTTGGGGTTCTTCCCGGCCAGCCCGACGGCATCCATGAAGCCCAGCTCGCTGCCGAAGCTGCGCCACGGATCCGACGTCCTCCAGGCGAGCCCGTCCTGCATGCCGTGAACGATCAGGATGGGCATCGACAGGACCCCGTTCTTGATCTTCTCGAGATTCGCGGTGCGCGCGGCGGCCTGCGGCTGCGGCGGTCGCGCCTGGGCCTGCTGCGCGGCGCGGCGGGCATCCAGGAGCTTCTGCGTGGCGAGGGCCGGGGGTTGGGTCGACATCCAATCGTCGGCCGCCGCGTAGTCGGCGGGAAACGTCTCGGAGTTATAGCCCAGCGCCATCAGGCGGCAGTACGAGTATTCGCGGCTCGGTCCCGGCGGGCACTTGTCGAGCGTTGCCTGGAGCACGCTGGGACTCTGCTGGGTGCCCGGCGGAGTGACGGGCGCGTTGCCCGGCTGGATGGGACTGCCGGCGATGATCGTGAGCGTCTTGATGATCTCGGGATGCGCGAGCGCGAGACTGAACACCAGGTTGCTGCCGGAGGAATGGCCGACGAGGTGGATCTTGTCCGGGGTCATCTTACGGATGAATTGGTACACGTGCTCGATGCCGTACTGGCTGGTCACCAGTTTCTCGTCCGCGGGCACGCCCGTCATACCCTGCCCCACGCGGTCCAGTGCCAACACGCGGAAGCGCTTGGCGAGGCCAGGGATGTTCCGCGACCAGTTGTTGGCGGTGGACGACATGCCCATGCCCACGCCGCCGTGGACGAGGACCACAATGTCGCCCTTGCCATAATCGAAATAGCGCGTGGCGATGCCGTTGACGTCGACGAACTTCGCCGTCAGGCCGTCCACCTCTCCGTTCGGCCCAGTGCCGGGCGGGCGCTGCGCTTGGGCCTGCAGCGTCCTGCCCGCCGGGAGCAGGGCCAGCGCGGCGATGAACGCCAACGCCATCGCTGCGCGCGTGGAATGGGTCGCAGGATGTCCGGGTGCCATACGCTGTCCTCCCATGTTGAATGGTGTGCGCTCGGGTCTGGACTCCGTGAGTGGCCGATGACGGGAACGCGGTTCGATGATAGTAGCGCAGGAGCCGG
>JADGOB010000332.1 GCA_017883185.1 Acidobacteriota bacterium | reverse complement strand
CAACCCGGCTCAGGGTGCCTGCTGTCACGCGCTCGACCATCCTCTCCCGGGAGAGATCGAAAATCGCGTCCAGAATCTGCGCGCGTTCCTGCTCGTTTGCCTGTCCCACCACGAAGAGCACGCGGGCGCTATGCTGGATGTAGCGAGGCGACAGCAACTGCCGTTTCAACAGCTCCATAATCACGGGCGCTTTGGCGCGGTCGAAGCGGCCCGGATCGCCGCGCCGGTCCAACTCGGCGAAGAACGCGTATGTCCACTCATTGTGGTAGTCCCACAATTTCTGGAACAGGTCCGGGGTGAAGCGGGTCCCGGCCTTGACCTGGTCGGCGTTCACGGTCGGTTCAACGCCATCGTCGGTCAGCGTAGGCCGCTTCAGATAGCCGTCTTTCGTGATGACCGCCTTGTGATGAACAAGGGTCCATAGCCACGAGACATCGATCCGGTACGTGGCAAGGTCGTTCATGAAGCGCAGCTTGAGCTCGTAGTCGTCAATGGCAGCGGCGAAGTTGCCGTTGAGGATCTGGAAGCCGTAGTTGGCCGCCATATAGAACGCGTGCTGAATATGCTCGATAGTGATCTCACCTTTGGGCACGTCATAGATGGCCTCCCAGAGCTCCTGGCTGAGGAGTGCTTCCGGCGTCTCCAGCTTGCTCTTGTCGAGGACCATGGGCGTGATCTTGCCCTGAGCGTTCAACAATCCACGGGATTGCAGCAATTGGCGCTCGGCGTCGGAGAGACCGCTGGAGACGGTTGGCACTGGCTTTCCGTTCACGTCCGACGTCCGCAACGGAGCATCCAGCATAGATTGGAGCTGCGCCAGCGGGGTGCGCAAGGGTGTATTGCCCGCGGCCACGTAGTCCGGTTCCGGACTCGCGACCCAGCTCTGCCGATAGGCATCATAGAGCCGAGCCTTGACACGGCCAGCAAGGATCTCGTCCAACGTCGGCTGCTGATCTGCCCCGAGCGGTTGTGCCGGCATGACCATCAGACCAAGCAGGCGTTCGCGCAATTTGTCCACCACCACCGCCCGCAGCGCCAGCGGGTTATACCGCGAGCGGCCGTAGGGATCGCCGGGCTGATAGATCATCACCGCCGCCATCCCGCCGATCGGAGCCGCCGTGCTGAGCTCGCCGTTCTTCATTCCGGCCATCAGCATCATCAGAGCGTTGTAGCGCTGATAGGCGATCATGTTGGGCGAAGCCATGCCGATCGCCTGAGGATCAGGGAACACGCCCCTGGGATCGTCCTTCCAGATCTCGATCAGACTGCCCAGGTAGTCCCAGCGACCCACGTTCGTACCCAGGAGGCGGCGCCGCAACACCCACGCTATTGCCGCCAGCGAAAGGCCTGCGTTGCCCTCCTCGTACAGCATCTTGATCTTCATCGTGCCAGCGGGCACGCCGATGATCCGTTCCATCCGAGCCAGCAACTTTTCCACCACCAAGGCTTCCCGCGGGGTCTGGAGCTTCGGGATGTAGAAATACACGCCGGTGCCGGCACGATGCAGCGCCTCGTAATTGTTGACCACCCACAGAACCACGATGGCGACAAGGCCGGGGGCCGGCTGGCCGTCCACCGTGACGTGGTCGTAACGCACGTGAATGCTGGGTGGGCGGGCGAAGCGCGTCGGCCACTTCCCGGGAGCGGCGTTGATCCTGTACTGGCGGACTTTGCCTTTCTTCGTCACCTCGTACGGGCGTCCGTTCCAGCGGCCTTCGAAGATCTCTTTGGCGTTCTGCATGGCCGCGAAGATCCCGACCGGCTCGGTGGTGGGCGTGCCATCGGGCCGGAAGTGGGACGGCGAGGCGTCCTCGAAATCCGGCATATTCATCGGTGCCGGGCTGTTCAAGGCGTTGAACGCCATATCCAGCGGATGCCAGGGCCCGGTGAGTTCCAGGCCGGGATTGGCCAATGGGTGGGCGTCGTCGGGGATGGGCACCTCGTCATTGAGCCGCCAGCGCCACTCGCTCTCGTGCCCGAGGAAGTTATCGATCAGACCTTGTACGACCTGACGGAACGTCCAGGGTTTCCCGCTCACCGGATCTTCAAAGGTCTCGGTCCACTTCGGCCAGGCGTATCTCTCCCGGACCGGCGCGGGCGATTGCAGCAGTTTCCGGCGTGCGGTCAGCGCCGCGGCGATCTCCGGACGCAGCTCCCGGGTGAGCGCGGCGATGGTCTCCTCGACGTCGATGTCTCGCCCGTTCACCTTCTTGGTCCCGAAGAGGTCTGGGAATCTCTGAAGAATGTCCTGACGGATCATGGCCTTGCTCTCCATGCTCGTGTTGGTACAAGAATCATCAGGGCGGGTCCATCTCTATCAACGACGGGTTGCCATCCTCAAGTCCAGGAACGGCATTGTCGTTATCGTATCACGCGGGAGTCCACCTCGCTTGGGACAGATGCCCGGCCCCGGGGCGCTCGTGGCGCGGCCCCTCCCATCACTCGGACCGCCTCCTGGGCCGCAGGGATGTAGCATCACCACGAGACTCCGTTGCGACAGGGCGACAATGCGCGGAGAAAGGGGGCCCACGATGAAGCCTGACATCGAAGCGGTTGTTCGCGGCGCCGACCTCACAGGTTGGGAGCCGGTCGACGTCGAATACGGGACCCGGTCCTTCCCGGTGCTCCTGCCGAAAGGCTCCCGGGTTCTCGAGATGAACGAGGTCGCGCCCCTCGTCGACCCGGGGGCGCGGATGCGCGCCTCCCTGAACATGCCGATCGGCTCCCCCACACTTCCGGCCATCCTCCTCGGCAAGGGGAAGCCGGCCGCGAAGCTGACGGTCTGCATCACGACCTCGGACATCACACGGCCGGTGCCGTACAAGGGGGACGCGGGAATCCTGCGGCCCCTCCTCGCGATCCTCCACGGGGCCGGGATCCGTCGCGAGAACGTCACTCTCCTCGTGGGGACCGGGACCCACCGGCCGAGCTCCCCCGCCGAGAAGGTCGCCATGTTCGGCGAGGACGTGGCCGCGCATTACCGCATCGCAGACCACTTCTGCGACGACGCTGCGGCGCTCGTCGACATCGGGCGAACCGCGGGTGGCACCGAGGTCCTCATCAACCGGATCTTCTTCGACGCCGACGTGAAGATCGCGACGGCGCTCGTCGAGAGCCACTTCATGGCGGGCGCCTCCGGGGGCAGGAAGGCCGTCTGCCCCGCGCTCGTCAGC
>JADGOB010000331.1 GCA_017883185.1 Acidobacteriota bacterium | reverse complement strand
GCCAAGCTCAAAGGCACCCGCTTCGACCCCGATGGTGTCGTATCGGTCACGCTGCTCGAGACGCTGAAGGCCGCACTGCCCGGCGCGGTGTTCCTGCCTATCGAGAAATGGGGGCAGGATGCCGGCCCGATCGATGAAGTGATGCTGGCGAAGAGCCGGGAAGAACAGGACGCTATTCGCCGCGCGGTGAAGGCGAACGAGCAGGGCCTCGCGGCCATGGTGGCTGCCAGTCGCAACGGGGCGAAGCGACAGGCCGACCTCTGGTGGGCGGGATTCACCACGATGGTCGCCGCGAACGGCGACGATATCATCCGCCTCTCCATCGGTCTCGACGAAGGCGGAAATGCATCGCTCGGCGAGGCCAACAGCGATCCGATGCACGTCGGCCAGTTCTGCTCCCAGGAAATCTCCAGCGGCTTCCAGGGCTACGGCTGTCAGATCAACCACACCTTCTTTGTCGGCAGCGCTTCAACACCGGGGTACAGCTACTACCGTGCGACCTTCGACGCGCTGCTCAAAGCTCATCGGAAGTCGCTGGCCTTCATCCAGCCGGGAAAGACGACCTACGACGAGTTCGAGAAGTACCTTCGCAAGGCCCTGGTCGAGGAGGGCGGCGCAGAGGGCGGCGGAGGAGTGGCCGTACACTCCGGAGGGATGGGCCAGGCGCGGCCTCGCGGAGGCAAGGACAATGAGATGATCATCCAGCCGGGGCACGTGTTCGACTTCAAGCCTTCCCTGGCGTTGCAGCGCACGGCCATCAAGGATGTGGGCGAGCGGAATCGCCAGGTGCAACTTGGTGATGCCATCCTGGTGACCGACAACGGGTTCGTACGGCTTGGCACGCGCCCGCTCGCACCAATCGCCACGCACGGTTGACGAGCTCGGGTTCGGACTATTTCTTGTTCCGTGTCAACAGGTCATAAATCAACCCGCCGACACCACCAACCGCCGCGCCCACGCCCGCGCCCTTTTTGCCACCAGCCGCTGCGCCGATGATTGCGCCTCCTGCTGCGCCCCCACCGACAATCAGTGCGTCCTCTTCCCACGACTGCTTGTTCTTGTGCTGAGGTTCGGGTTGATATCTCACAGCGCGTGGAGCCTGCACGACCTGCTGACGCGTCACATGAGAATTCATTTGCACGGGATGAAAACTCCCGGTCTGGTCGTCACGATAGTACACCGCATGGGGGTCGCGGGCATCTGATGGGACGACGAACTCTCCAGTTTGGCCATCCTCCATCGTCACAGGGACCGCCACGCTTCGATGACCATCTGGGTGCAAGAAGGTGCCATCATATGCGCCCTGAATTCCGTAACGCTGTTGGACAGCAGGAACGGTCGTAGTCCGACTTCGACTTTGTGCGTCTGCCGAGTAGACGACAAGGAGACTGCCGACGGTCACGATGGCGAACACGTTCACAGGACGACGGTTCATATAACCTTCCTTTCGCACAACACTAGTAAAGTCCCGGCAACCATCTTCCCGTTGCATCCAACGAGTTCGCTGTCTCTTACAGCACACATGGTCTGACCGGCGTCCGCGCTGACCCCTCGCGTCGCGAGGCTTGGCGGATTGGCCGAAATGCAGCATATTCCAGGAGGTGTGGACGCGGCGTGGGCTCACGGTGGCAGGTTGCCAAGGAAACGGCTTTCACTTAAAGGAGTCTCAGATGAAGCGCTTTACGTTTGCGGTGTCGGCTGTCGCTCTCTTGTGCGGCGTCGGGCTTGCCTTCGCGCAGGGAATGCAGATGCAGGGGCAGAAGATTGGCCTTGCCACCAGCCTGCAGCGCGGGTACGCCACGTTCAAGACGAATTTCACGCAGGCCGCCGAGAAGATGCCCGAGGCCGACTACACCTTCAAGCCCGGCTCGATGCCGGAGGCTCGCACGTACGCGGCCGTCATTGCCCACATCGTGCAGTCGCAGTTCGCGCAGTGCTCGGGCATGAAGGGCGTGCCCAATCCGATGCAGGGCAAGCAACTCGAGCAGGAACTGAAGACGAAAGCTGAAGTGACCAAGGCGCTGGCGGACTCCTTCGCGCTGTGCGACGACCTGTTCGCCCAGGTCACCGACGCGAACGCGACGGAGATGATCAAGCAGGGAATGAACGAAGTGACGCGCGCGGCCGGGCTCTACGGCGTCATCGTGCACGGCAACGAAATGGCCGGCACCGCCTACGTGTACCTGCGCTCGAAGAACATCGTGCCGCCCTCGACCGAGAACGCGGGTCGCGGAATGCGTGGAAGAGGCTAGAACCTATCTCATAAACCCCAAGGTGGGGTGGTGAACGAAATCATGAGGTCCGTCGTACGTCAGGAGTATGGACCTCACCGACGCCCAATGGCAGATCCTGGAACCGACCTTCCGCCCGCGCCGCCGGCTCGATGGCCGCGGCCGTCCCTGGCAGGACACGCGCGCCGTGGTGAACGGCGTGCTCTGGGTCCTGCGGACCGGTGCGCCGTGGCACGACTTGCCGGGCCGGTATCCGCCATACCAAACGTGTCATCGCCGCTTTCAAGCGTGGCAGCGCACCGGGCTGCTGCGCCGCTTGCTGCGACGGCTGGCCGAGGATCTCCGCGATCGCGGCAAACTGGATCTGACCGAAGCCTTCATCGACGCCAGCTTCAGCTCGGCGAAAAAAGGGGCGCTGCCATCGGTCCTACTCGCCGCGGTAAAGGGAGCAAGATCATGGCGATCAGCGACGGCCATGGTCTTCCTCTCGCCGTGCACGTGGCCAGCGCTTCGCCCGGCGAAACCACGCTCGTCACGGCCACGCTCGCGCAGCGGTTCCTCCGCGCGCTCCCCACGCGCCTGATCGGCGACCGTGGCTACGACAGCGACCCGCTCGATCGTCTCCTGTGGCGCCAGTACGGCATCGAGATGATCGCGCCCAATCGGTCGAACCGCCGGACGCGCACGCAAGATGGGCGCCCGCTCCGACGCTACCGTCGCCGGTGGAAGATCGAGCGCCTGTTTGCCTGGTTCCATAATTCGCGCCGAATCGTCACACGCTGGGAACGCGACCCAGACAACTTCCTCGGGATGATTCACCTCGCCTCGGCCGTGATCCTCCTGCGGGCATTTATGAGATAGGTTCTAGAATCTATCTCATGAATCCCGACGCGGAGTTGTGAACGAAATCATAAGGTCCGTCGTACGCCGGAAGTATGGACCTCACCG
>JADGOB010000330.1 GCA_017883185.1 Acidobacteriota bacterium | reverse complement strand
GTCCGCTGCCGCCAGTTCGCGCAGGATCTCGACGGTCTTGTCCTTTGAGGCGTTGTCGATGAACAGGTGCTCGTAGTCGTAGCCCGGCAAGGTCTGCATGGCCGCCTTGACCTGCTTCCACACATGATGGTCGCGGTAGAACTTCCGCAGATCGTCGAGCGGCGGGAAG
Organism: Acidobacteriota bacterium; assembly: GCA_017883185.1. Classification (GTDB taxonomy): domain Bacteria; phylum Acidobacteriota; class Vicinamibacteria; order Vicinamibacterales; family Fen-181; genus FEN-299. The sequence goes on along the minus strand of JADGOB010000330.1, from coordinate 3,011 downwards.
CTGATGGCCCGGCCCTGGCAGAGGTTGCCACAGGTCATGCAGCCGGCGACGCAGTCGTCTCGGCGCGCCACCACCGACTTGCCGTCGACCCAGTCGAACACGTCCTTGCCGCAGTTCAGGCAGAGACCGCAGGACACGCACTTCTTGGAGTCGATGGTCGGACCCCAATCGATCTCCGGGCGGGTCACGCCGGCAAACCAAGGCATGATGTGACTCCTCTTCGTTAGGTGGACTGGTCAGGAACCTGTGTGGGTGCGTAGACGCAGCAACCGTCGGCGCACTCCCTGCCCTCGCACTCCACCTCGAGCGTGGCGTGATGGATGCCGAAGGCCGTCGCCAACGCCTCCTTGATCCGATCGACGACAGGGGTGGTTCCCGAGAGCTGCGTGTCGGCGATCTGTACGTGCGCCGAGAGCACCGCGTCGGTCGAGGAGACCGACCACACGTGCAGGTCGTGCACGCCGGCGACGCCGTCCACGCCAAGCACGGCTCGCTCGACGTCGGCGACGTCCAGGCCGACGGGGACGCCTTCGAGCAGGATCCGCCCGGCCTCGATGATCACCTTGATCGCCCCCCAGGTGATCCACACGGCGATGGCGATCGAGAGCACAGGGTCGACCCGATCGAGGTGCGCGAGCCAGATGAGGAGGCCGCCCCCGAGCACGGCGCCCGAGGCGGCGGCATCGCCCACCAGATGCAGGAAGGCACTGCGGGCGTTGACGCTCTTCTCCCCCTCGAGCAGCCAGGCCGCGACCGCGTTGCCGACCAGACTGACCAGGGCGAACGCCATGACGAGCGGGCCGTTCACCGACGACGGGTGGAGCAATCTGCCGACTGCCGCGTACACGATCACCGCCGACACGGCGATCAGGGCCACGGCGTTGATCAGCGCGACAAGCACTTCCCAGCGGCCGTAGGCGTACGTGAGCTTGTCGGTCCCCGGACGTGCGCGCACACGGTCGGCGGCGTAGGCCATGCCCAAGGCGGCCACGTCGCTGCCGTTGTGAGCGGCGTCCGAGAGCAGCCCCAGGCTGTTGGCCGAAATGCCGCCCACGACCTGCAGGGCGAGCATGCTCGCGTTGATCACCAGGCCGACCAGGAGTCGGCGCCCAAGCGAGCGCTGGCTGTGATCGTGCGACATGGCCCAGCTCCTTACGCGAGCAGCTTGTACGCCATGGTGGCGGCGATGAAGAAGAGGAGCACGCCGATCGACGTCTTGACCTGCGCCGCCTGCAGCTTGCGGTGCATGAGCCACGAGCCGATCAGCGCGCCGATGATCGAGGCCGCGGCGGTCCAGGCGAGCAGTGTGAGGTCGATGGACGCGACGGAGGCCTGGCCGAGGAACCCCGTGAACGAGGCGAAGACGACGACGAAGGCGGTCGTGCCGGCGGCACGCTTGGCGTCGAGCCCGAGCCACACGAGCGCGGGCACGACGAAGTTGCCGCCGCCGACGCCCAGCATCCCGCCGAGAAACCCGGCCGCGCCGCCGACACCGAGGCCGACGCCGACGACCTCGCCGCGGCTAGCCACCTCGCGTGGCTTCGGCTTGTAGAAGAGCATCATCGCTCCGGCGAAGACGAGAAACCCTATGAACATCCACTTCAGCGTCGTCACCGGGACAAAGGAGCTGGTGTAGGCCCCGAGAGGCGAGAGTATCGTCGCCACGATGACGATAGGGATGGCGATGCGGAAGTCGACGAGCTTCGCCGGGATGTAGCGCGCGCAGGCGAAGGCCATGGCGATGGCGTTGAGCAGCAGCGCCGTGGCCTGCGCCGAGTGCATGCTCACGCCGAGCGCGAGGTAGATGGGCACGAGGATGAACGCCGCGCCCAGGCCGGCCACGGTGAGCACGATCGTGAACGCGAGCGTCACCAAGGCGGCGATAAGGTACGTGCTCGTCATGTGCGCACGCTTCCCGGCGGCCTAGCGCTCGGCGCAGGGCTGGCAGACGGCCACGCCGTCCTTGATGCGCGCGTTGCGCTCGACCACCATCTCGCCGCACTCGGGGCAGAGGAACGCCTCGAAGGTGTGCGGTGCGTCGTGCCACTCGTAGGCGGTGACCTCGCCGACGTCGAGCAGCGCCTCGTCGGGAGCCGAGGAGACCATGGCGACGAGCGGGTCGGCGATCTCGGCGGGGATCTGCGAGGCAGGCGTGCCCGAGCTGCGCAGCTTCATGAACTCGGACTCCCTGTTCTTCATCATCACGCTGCCCTTGGGCACCACGCGCACGGCGCGCTGCGCGCGCTTGTCGACCAGCGTGAGGCCGAACTTCCCGTAGCCGAGACGGCGGATGTTGCCCTTGCCGAAGGTGCAGCCGGTGGCGACCTGCACGCCGTCGGCGAAGCAGGTGGCGCAATGGTCCTCGTCGATCTCGACAAGAGCGACGAGCTGGCCGTCGGCGGCGTGCTCGACGCCGAGGGCGTTCATGGCGGCCAGTCCGGTGCGCAGGCCCATCGGCATGGCAGGGCACTTATGGCCGTGGAACTTGAGGCCGAGGTCGAGCAGGTCTTGATCGAGCATGATGACGCCTCCTGTGAAGATCGATGATGGGGTAGACGTGGCCCCGTGCAGCCGAGCGACAGAGCTGCCGTCGTCTGTCAGCACGATGCGAGTGCGCGGTAGACCCTGGTCACTGTGCCCCTCGGTCGAAGGGCGACGGTCCGCCGGATGTACGAGCGCGACCCGCGACCAGTGCCTCGTGGGCATGCTTTGCGCGCGAGCGCGGCACCGCCTTCTCGGTGAGGAAAGCGAGGCTGTCGACGAGCCGCCCGAGCCGCGCACCGGGGAAGCCGACGACAGTCTCGGCGGGCTGCAGGTCGGTCGCCTCGCGGCAGCCGTAGCAGCCCATGGTGAAGTTCAGGCGTTGCTCGATGTGCGGGATGATGGTGGCGTCCACGCAGGTGGCCTGCAATACGGCGGTGCTGCCCAGCAGACGCTCGCCGCCACGCAGGTTCACCTCGGCGAGCAGCAGCCACATGAGCTGCTCCGGCGGGCCCTCGACGACCACCACG
>JADGOB010000329.1 GCA_017883185.1 Acidobacteriota bacterium | reverse complement strand
CGAATGGCCGTTCACCTCAATGGTGCCGTCCACCTGGCCGGCGATGGTGAGCGGCTCCTGTGCGGTGACGTCCCCTTTGATGCGAATCGACGGGCCGATGTGTGCGGTGGCGTCCATAGCTCTCTCCTCGGATGCCGCTTGTGTCGCAAAGACCATACCTTCGAGAAAGCCTTAGGTACGGCGTCCTTCAGCGGCCGAACAGCCTGAGTGTGACACCAAACGGGACACCCCGCTGACGATTCTGTGGGGTGTCACGCGTCACCGTCCGAGGCGGCCAGCGGCAGAGACGCCGGATGCGCCAGCGCTTCCCGCACGGTCTTCTGCTTCAGTTCGCCTTCCCATCGGCTCACGACAATAGTGGCCACGCCGTTTCCGATCACGTTGGTCAGGGCCCGGCACTCGCTCATGAACTTGTCGATGCCAAGCAGGAGCGCCAGCGCCTGGATGGGGATGTTCGGGACGACCGACAAGATGCCGGCCAGCGTCACGAACCCCGTGCCCGAGACCCCCGACGCCCCTTTGGACGCGATCATGGCGAAGAGCAAGACGCGCAGCTCTTCAGCCCACGTGAGGTGCGTGTTCGTGGCCTGCGCCAGGAACAACACACAGAGCGTGAGGTAGATGTTGGTGCCGTCGGTGTTGAAACTGTAGCCTGCCGGAAACACGAGACCTACGGTGGTTCGTGGAATGCCGAGGCGCTCCAGTTTCTGCATCATCGCCGGCAGCACGGTCTCGGACGAACTCGTGCCAAGCACGATCAGCAGTTCGTCCTTGATGAAAGCAATGAACCGCAGGATGGAGAAGTTGGCCAGGTAGGCGACCAGGCCCAGGACCAGCAGCACGAACAGGAGGGAGGTCAGATAGAAGGCGCCGATCAGGTAGGCCAGGTTCGACAGGGAGGCGATGCTGTACCTGCCCACCGTGAACCCGATGGCGCCGAACGCGCCCACCGGCGCGGCCTTGGAGATGATGCGGATGATGCCGAAGAACACCTTGCCGGCGGCACCCACGGCACGTGTGATCCCCTCGCCCAACACGCCGAGCTGGGAAATGGCGAAGCCGGTCAGGATCGCGAGCAGCAGGACCTGGAGCACGTCTCCGTGCACGAAGCCTCCGACGAAGGTGTCGGGAATGATCGTGAGCAACCGGGTGACGAACCCGTTTTCCCCCGTCCGGGACACGTAGGTCGAGATGATCTTCGGGTCGAGCGCTGCAGGATTGATGTTGAGTCCGACGCCGGGCCTGATCACATGCGCCACCAGCATGCCTACGATCAGCGCCAGCGTGGACATGATCTCGAAGTAGATCAGCGTCTTCAGTCCGACGCGGCCGACCTTCTTCATGTCCTTCACGGAGGCAACGCCCTGGACGACGATGCAGAAGATCACTGGCGCGATCATCATCTTGATGAGCGCGACAAAGCCGTCGCCAAGGGGCTTGAGCGCGACGCCGGTGTCCGGGAAGAAGTGCCCCACGAGGCTTCCCAGGGCGATCGCCACGAGCACCTGGATGTAGAGGACGGAGTACCAAGGTCGACGCCGTGCCATTAATCTCCGTTCCCGTCGGTCAATACGCCCGGTTCAACGGCGCCGCGCCGTCGATCAGAACCCGCTCGACGTTGCGCCACGCGGACCGGCACAGGAATGCGGCTGATTGGCGCGTCACGCCGGCAATGTGCGGCGTGAACAACACGCGCCGCGCCGCCTCGCCGTCGAGCGCCAACAGGGCGTGGTCGGCCCCTGGCGGCTCCGACAAATAGACGTCGATGGCCGCGCCACCGAGATGCCCCGCGCGCAGGTGCGTTGCCAGAGCGGTTTCGTCGACGATGCCGCCGCGAGACGCCTGGATCAGGACCGCACCGGGCTTCATCAGGGCCATCTCCCGATCCCCGATCAGGTTCTTTGTCGCCGGCAGCAGCGGCACGTGCAGCGTGACGACGTCGGACGCCGTCAGCAGGCCGTCAAGGGACATCGGTTCCGCACCCAGCGCTTGGGCGGCCGCGGGATTGGGGGGCGCGGGATCGTAGAAACAGATCCGGCAGCCCATGTGCTGGAAGGCCTCGGCGACGGCCAGGCCGATGGTGCCGAGTCCCACGACGCCAACCAGCAGCCCGTCCAGGCCGCCGAGATTGTCGCTGACCATTCGCGCGCGGAACGCGCTGTAGTTCCCGCGCCGGATCTCCGCGTCAGCCCAGGCGAACCGTCGCAGAAGGGTCGACGCCATCGTCACCGCGTACTCCGCGACGGCGCGATTGCTGCCGCCGGGCACATTCGCCACCGGAAGGCCGAGCCGCTGTATGGTCGGGCGATCGAGGCGATCGAGGCCCGCACCGGTAACCTGGATCAGCTTGAGCGCTGTCCCCTCGAAGAGCGCCGGGGAAAGGGCCGGACCGACAGCCGGTATCACCAGCGCACTCGTCCCTTTCATGAGGGCAGGGACATCGGCATCGTCCGGACCGCGATAGGTCACGTTCAGCGACGACGGCGGCAGGGCGCCGGCCCGTTCGAAATCCGCTCTGGGACGCAGGCACAGGACCGCGGTGATCAAGATGTGGTCCGGGAATCCTGGACAGCAGGCTCGACCGTGCCGGGAATGACGTCAGCGACGGGGTAGAAGCAGAGCAGAAGGAGGGGCGTCGTGCCGGTATTGCGGGTGACGTGGTTCTCGCCCTGAGGAATCAGGATGGTGTCTCCCGGGTTCAGCGCGTACTCGCCGCTGTCGGCAAACGTTCTGCCCGTGCCCGACAAGACGAATATGCACTCCTCGCAGTCACGATGATGGTGGGGACCGCGGGGCGCCACGGCGGAGTCCTGTGGAGGTATCTCCGCAAGCCTCAGCGTCACGGCCTGCGCCCCTGTGTTCGCCGAGACGATCTCCAGGGCCGTGCGTCCCGGCAGGCCAAGCCGGATCGCCGCCGCCTGGGTGAAGACGCGTGCCATCATCACACCCGGTCGAGTGTCCGAAGTTCGGCGACGCCCCCTTGAACGCGGGCCAGCTGGCGGAAGATCTCCGTCGCGTCCTTGGCGATCGCGTCCGCCACGCCGTTGATCACGCGATGGCCGTTCTCCGCGGTCGCCCGCTGCGGACTGCCGTACCAGCCCGTCGGCGCGATGGATCGCACGTCGGTCAGCACCGGCTGGTACGCGCGCGTGCGGCGGAGCGCATCCATGCTCCGCCCGTGCTGGTGGTCTGACGA
>JADGOB010000127.1 GCA_017883185.1 Acidobacteriota bacterium | reverse complement strand
CCTGACGCCCACGGCGGAGTCAGCCAGTTGGAGATCCGGAAGACCCAGGCGCGGGATGCCCTCGATGACGCCGGCTCCGCCGTTGGACCGTGCGCCCGACTGCGCGAACCCGCCGGTGCCGTGGACCAGCGTGATCTTCTCGTCGAGCGTCATCTGCTCCACCACGAGATCGGCCCGCCGATCGGGCGACAGCGCCTTGTCCATCCAGGGGCCCTTGGGTGGTTGCGGGGGTGCCTGCGCCGAGACCGGCGCCAGTGCCAGCAGCACGAGGGTCCCCGCAGCGACGACCAGCGAGGCCAGTTTCTTGCCTCGAAGGCGTGTGGGTACGATCATGATTCCTCCATCACACTCACAAGACCTGCGAACGCGTCGACTCACTCTCTTCGACACCGACAGGGAAGACTCTATACCCTGAGGAGTCGAAGGGTAGTGTGACCCGACACCAGGTGGCGGTTCACCCTGTCCGATCCGGACGGTACGCGCGCCGAACTGATGGAGTGCCGCCTGCCAACGGGCAGTGATAGAGTGGCGTCGGAGTGCCGCATGCGAAACGAACAGATGCTCGTCAGACTGGCCCCGCCGCTCGCCGTCACCCTCATGCTGCTGGCCGCTGTTCCCCCCGCCCTGGGCCAGCAGGCCGGCGCTGTCACGCAGCCGGCGTACCTGAATCCCTCCCTTCCTCTCGACCAGCGTGTGGACGACCTGGTGTCCCGGATGACGATGGACGAGAAAGCCGGCCAACTGGTGGACCGGGCGGCAGCCATCCCGCGGCTGCAGGTTCCCGCGTACACCTGGTGGAGCGAGGCCTTGCACGGGGTCAGGGCCGCGAACGTCACGGTGTTTCCCCAGGTGATTGGCCTGGGCGCCACCTGGAATACGCCGCTGATCAATGACATGGCCACGGTGATCAGCATGGAGGCCCGAGCCCGGTTCCACGAAGGGCAGCGGGAAGCGGCCAGCGGCGCGGCGGCCGGATTTGGCCGCGGGCTCGGACTCGACTATTGGGCGCCGAACATCAACGTATTCCGCGATCCCCGTTGGGGCCGCGGGCAGGAGACCTACGGCGAAGATCCCTTCCTGACCGCCCGCATGGGCGTGGCCTTCGTCACCGGCATGCAGGGCAGCGATCCCAAGTACTATCGAACCATCGCCACGCCCAAGCACTACGCGGTGCACAGCGGTCCGGAGACCACCCGCCACTCGGTCGACGTGAAGGCCTCCCGGCACGACATGGAAGACACGTACTTGCCGGCGTTCCGCGCCGCGGTCGTGGAGGGCAAAGCGGGTTCGGTGATGTGCGCCTACAACCGCATCAACGGCGAGCCGGCCTGCGTCAACACGTTTTTGTTGCAGGACACGCTGCGCGGCGCCTGGAAGTTCAACGGCTACGTGGTGTCCGACTGCGGCGCCATCACGGACATCTACCGGGGGCACGGCTTCGTCAAGACGTTGCCTGAGGCGGCGGCGCTTTCGATGAAGAGGGGGACCGACAGCGACTGCGCCATGACGCCCGATGTCCCGGCGTATCTGGAGGCGATGCAGAAGAACCTGATCAGCCAGAAGGAAGTGGACGTGAACCTGAAGCGGTTGTTCAAGGCGCGCTTCCAACTGGGGCTGTTCGATCCACCCGAGATGGTGAAGTACGCCCAGATCCCGGTCAGCGAGGCCGACAGCGAGGCCCATCGCCAACTCGCGCTGAAGATATCGCGCGAAAGCATGGTGCTGCTGAAGAACGATGGCGTGCTGCCGCTAAAACCCTCGGTAAAGAACATCGCGGTTGTGGGGCCGCTGGCGGATTCGCTGCCGGCGCTCCTAGGCAATTACAACGGTACGCCTTCCCGCTATACCACGCTGCTCGACGGAATCCGCAAGCAGTTCGGATCCGCGAAGGTGACGTACCACCCGGGCACGAAATTCCTGCGCAATCCGGTTGGGGTGCCGGAATCCGCGTTCCATGCCGCGGACGGCAAGCCCGGGTTGGCGGCAGTCTACTTCAAGAATAGGGACCTGTCCGGCGCGCCGGTAGTCAGCCGTACAGAGCCGCAGTTGGGCGCTGCAGGAGTTGGCTTCGGATGGGGGGCCGGTCCCGCCGCGGCGGCGCGGCGTCTACCGCCCGAAGTGGGAACCGGCGACTTTTCGGCGCGCTGGACCAGTTCGATCACGGTCCCCGAGTCCTTGAAGTACGAACTCTCCCTCAATGGAGCCGGCGGTATCCGGCTCTGGCTCGATGGCAAGATCATTCTGGACGACTGGGTGTCGCGGCCGCAGCCTGCCCGTTTCAATGCTCCCGGCGATCCCGCCGTCGCAGCCGCGAGGACCGCAGAGGTCAGCCTGGAAAGAGGTAGAAACTACGACCTGAAGGTGGAGTTTTTCCGCGTGGCGCCGGCTGTGGCGCCGGGCGCTGGCGCCTTCGGCGGCTTCGGTTCCGGCATGGCCGGTCCGACTCTGTTCTGGAATCCCGAGAACTGGGACAGGGCCGACGCACTCGCCGCGGCGAATGAGGCGGATGTCGTGATCGCCGTCGTGGGCATCACCGCGCAACTCGAAGGCGAAGAGGGTTCCAGCCGTGGACCGCTGCCGAAAGGTTTTCGGGGCGGCGACCGGACGACCATCGACCTGCCCAAGGATGAAGAGGGCCTGATCGAAGCGGTGAAAGCCACGGGTAAACCGTTGGTCGTAGTCCTGATGAACGGAAGCGCCCTGGCTGTCAACTGGGCAAGCCAGAACGCCAACGCCATCCTCGAATCCTGGTATCCCGGCGAAGAGGGCGGAATCGCGGTGGCGGAGACTCTGGCGGGCGCGAACAATCCGGCGGGGCGCCTGCCGGTCACGTTCTACAAGAGCACAGACGACATGCCGCCTTTCAAGAACTACTCGATGAAGGGCAGAACCTATCGCTACTTCGATGGTAAGCCGCTGTATCCGTTCGGGTACGGACTGAGTTATTCGACCTTCGCTTACAGCAACGCGAAGCTTTCGTCGTCGACCGTAAAGGCGGGCGGCAGCCTGCAGGTCGAGGTGGATGTCCGAAACACCGGCAGCGTTGCGGGCGACGAAGTCGCGCAGCTATACCTGATCTTCCCGAAGGTCCCGGGCGCTCCCATCCGGGCCTTGCGCGGATTCGAGCGGGTGCACATCGCCCCGGGGCAAACCCGGCATGTGCGTTTCTTGCTCGATCCGCGTGATCTGAGTTGCGTCAACGAAGCCGGAGAGCATCTGGTGGCGCCCGGCGCCTACCGCATTTTCGTCGGCGGCGGTCAACCCGGAACCGGCTCACCGGGATTGGAAGCACAACTGTCCATCCAGGGCGACCTGAAGCTGCCCCGGTAGTGGAAACAGGCAGGACAGGCCTTCCGGCTGCCAGGAGGCCTGTGTCGAAGAGGACCCGGTGCCGAAGCGTCGCGCGGTCGCTGAGTGGCCGCTCAGCGTGACGGGAGGCCGCGAGCGTGCGCGGTAGCGATGGCGGTGCGGATATTCTCCCAGGCGATGTCGTTCGGGAGCGTACAGTCCGCGCCTAGGATGAACCGCTCTGGCGCGGCATCGAGGACGTCCCCGACAGCGCGCCGGATCTCGTCCTGCCCGCCGGAGACGATCACACCCTTGCGGTCCATGCCCCCCATGACGGGGCGGCCGAACATGCGGGCGATCTCGCGCAGGCTCAGGGCGCCCGTCGTCAGATGGGGGTTGCAGTTGACGACGTGGCCCGGGTAGTCGAGGAACGGCGCGAGGTCCGCGTAAGGGGCCACGTAGTCGCAGATGTGCAGGATGTTGAAGCGGCAGGCCTGGTTGATCTCGCGCATCAGGGTGAGATCGAACGGCATGACGCATTCCTTGAAGAGACGAGCGTCGCTGGGCCTGCCGGCCTCGCCGCCCTGCGTCGAAGCGTAGAAGCCGTCCACCCCGAGCCGGATGCACTCCCTGACGAACACCAGCAGGCTCTCGGTGATGATCCGCAGCCCCTGCTTGACCGCATCTCCGTCCTGCTCGAGGTGCTGGACGAGCAGCTCTCTGCTCGCGGTGTGGCCCGCGCACATGAAGGGCGAGTACAGCGTGACCAGGATCAGAGCCTCCTGCTCGAGGGCCTTGACGAGCCCCTCGACGGCCTCGATCTGCGGGGCAAAGAAATCGAGCCCGTAGCGGGGCATCGCCTTCCAGTCCGCCGGCGTCCGGATCTCCGGCCGCGCGGGATAGGTGCGCTCGTACTGGATCTTGACGAAGTCCATGCCCGTGAAGCGGAAGTACTCCAGATGCTTCTCGACGGCGGCGCGTCCCAGGCGAGAGCCCTCGTCGAAATGGATGAAGAACGCGGCCGGCAGGCAGTCCGGCATCGCGCCACGGTCGAGCAGGCTGAGGACCGCCTCGCGCTTGCTCGTCCGTTTTGCGAGGGCTCGGCCCCGGCCTGCGGCGGCGGCTGTCATGCCGAGCGATGCGACGAAGCTGCGGCGTGTCACAGGGCTCTGCATGGCGCTTCCCTCCAGTCGATCTCTGTTCTCCACGCCTCGCTCGGCGCGTGCCACCCGCGGGGGAGCAGGGCTGCGGCCCGCGCGCCTACGGGAAGCTCTGCCAGGCGATCGTGCCCATGCACGTGGGCGAGCCGACGGCGATGCCGTCGCACCACAAGAGGTCCGCCATCCTTACCCTTGGCTGCGTTCGCCGCTCACTTTGCCGCGTTCGCTCCCCTGACGCGCAGCCTGATGGCGTAGAGACCCTTGCTGGCGGTGATGAAGAGCGTCTGGTGATCCCTGCCGCCGAAACAGACGTTCGCGGTCCAAGGCTCCGGCACGTCAATCTGTCCGACCTTCTTTCCATTCGTGTCGAAGACCGAGACACCCTGGCCCGTGAGGTAGAGATTGCCCTCGGTGTCGAGCGTCATCCCGTCCGAGCCGAGTTCACAGCGCAGGCGCTTGTTCGTCAGGGTGCCGTCCGGCTGGATGTCGAACCCGTAGGTCCTGCCGGCGCGAATGTCGGCCACGAACAGCGTCCTGCCGTCCGGCGTGCCGATGATGCCGTTGGGTTGGACGAGATCGGTTGTGACACGTATCAGCCTCCTGCGATCGGCGGATAGGAAGTAGACTTGCTCGCTGTCCTGCGGGCGCGTGCTGTGATCCCACCAGTCGCGTTTGTAGAACGGATCGGTGAAGTAGAGCGCACCGTCCGGCCGCTCCCAGACATCGTTCGGGCCGTTGAGCGGCTTGCCCGCGAATTCTCTCGCCAGCACGGTGCGTGTGCCGTCCGGCGCGATCGACCACAGCTCCGTCTTCTCGTCCGCGCACGCCAGCAGATTCCCCCTGGCGTCGAAGTACATTCCGTTGGACCGACCGGCCGGTTGGAGGAACGTGCCGAGCTTGCCGTCCACGCTCCATTTCAGAATGCGGTTGTTCGGCTGGTCGGTGAAGAACACGTTGCCGTCCCTGTCGCTGGTCGGGCCTTCGGTGAACTCGAAGCCGCCCGCCAGTTTCTCCAGCTTGGCGCCGGGTGCGATGACGCTCCCCTCGGCCCGCGGCACGTTCAGCGCCGGCTTCTGCGACAGGAGCGGCAAGGTGAAGAGGAAACCGAGGACCACCGCGGACAGAACGCGAAACCGTGTAATCATGGCCTCAACCTCCCGGGAACCTCACCGGGCGACGACCCGCAGCCGCCGGCCGTTCCCTCCGCGCTCGGGCTAGCGTAGCACTCATCGCCCCGCGACGAGTGCCCCCCCGAGAATCCCGTCGATGCGCGCACCCGGCCTGGCGTAGAATTCACCTGTCTCAACGCCGGAAGGAAGGTGGAGCATGTCAAGACTGCGCACTCGACGCGAGGTTCTGACGATGGCGGGTGCAGGGATTGCGGGGATGGCCGTGGCGGGACCCGCTGCCGCGGAGATTCGGCGGCAGGGCACTTCCGCGCCGCCGGAGGGCGGTATCCAGGTCCGCAGGACGTACGCGGAGAAAAGATATGCGCAGGAAGCGCCGCTTCGGTGGCAGGATGCCGGCGCCACAGATGAGAGCGCGATACGCCTCAATCCCGGCCGGACCTTCCAGGAAGCGCTCGGGTTCGGCGCCTCGTTGACCGATGCCGCCTGCTACATGATCAACCAGCTCTCTCCGGCCGCGCGCGAGCAGCTGCTACACGAGCTCTTCCATCCTTCCGAGATGGGCCTCAGCGTGTCACGGCTGTGCCTTGGATCGAGCGACTATGCCACCAAGGCCTACAGCTATGACGATGGCGGCCCGGATCCCGGGCTCGGGCGTTTCTCGATCGGTCACGACCGCGAGTACATCCTCCCGATACTGCTCCAGTGCCGGAAGGTGAACCCGGATCTCTTCCTTCTGGGCTCTCCCTGGAGCCCGCCGGGATGGATGAAGGCCAACGGCTCGATGCTCGGCGGCTCGATGAGAAAGAAGCACTTCGCGTCGTATGCGCAGTACTTCGTCAGATTCCTGCAGGCATACGCAGCCGCGGGCGTGAGGGTCGACGCCGTGACGACTCAGAACGAGGTCGACACCGACCAGGACTGCAGGATGCCGGCCTGTCTGTGGGGACAGGAATACGAGATCGAGTTCATCTCCCGGCACCTGGGCCCGCAGCTTGGCAGGAACGACCTCGCGACGAAGATCTGGATCCTGGACCACAACTACAATCTCTGGGGGCGCGCGATCTGCACGCTCGACGAGCCCGGCGTCGCCAAGTACGTGGATGGTGTCGCGTGGCACGGCTACGCGGGCACAAACGACATGATGACGCGCGTACACGATGCGCACCCCGGCAAGCACATGTACTGGACCGAGGGAGGGCCGCACTACACCGATCCCGCCTACCTCACCAACTGGACCCAGTGGTCGGCCACCTTCTCCGGCATCCTGCGCAACTGGGCGCGCTGCATCATCGGGTGGAATCTCGCCCTCGACGAAAAGGGCAGACCGAACATCGGGCCCTTCACGTGCGGCGGCATCGTCACCATCAACTCGACGACCCGGGAGGTCGTGCGCAGCGGGATGTACTGGGCCCTCTCCCACTACTCGCGCGTCATCCAGCGAGGCGCCCGACGTTTCGAATCCGAGGGCAGTCTGGAGGGGGTCTCGCACGTCGCCTTCGCAAATCCCGACGGGACCTGCGCGGCAGTCCTCACGAACGCGGGAGCGGACCGGACCGCACGCCTCCGGCTCGCGGGGAGGGTGGTCGATGTCGCCCTGCCCGCCGACTCGGTCACGAGCCTGACCTGGCGCTGAGTCCGGGTCGAAGGCGCCAACGAGTTCGGCGCCTCGGGCGGTGGCACCGGCGCGGCGTAGTTTGGGCGCACCCGCAGGGGGCCCGCCGAATCGGCCTCCCCGCGTCCGGCGGCATCACCGCTGCTGGTAAACACGGACGTAGTCAATCAGGTAGCGGTGCGGGAACAACGCGTCGTTGATGGCCTTCTGCCCGCCCCACGACCCGCCAATCGCAAGGTTGATCAACAAGTACTGCGGTTTGTCGAACGGCCACGTGCTCGAGCCGATGCCTTCGTTCCGGAACGTGAAGTACTTCTGCCCGTCCACGAAGATGTCGATCCGGTCCGGGTACCACTCCATCGCGTACACGTGGAAGTCCTCCCACGGGTTCGCCACGGTGACGACGGCGGTCTTCTGGGTGCCAATCGTGTGGTTGTAGGCGGCCGTGTGCACACTGCCGTGAATCGCGAGCGGATCGAACCCGACATTCTCCATGATGTCGATCTCACCGCAGGCGGGCCAGCCGACCTTTGTCCGATTGGTGCCGAGCATCCAAATGGCCGGCCACGCGCCGTTGCCCGTGGGCAGCTTCGCCCGCACCTCGACCCGGCCGTAGAGGAACTCGAACCGGCCGAGAGTGTTGATGCTGGCTGATGTGTAGGCGTAACCCTGGTAGGCCTCCCTGCGGCCCTCGATCACCATGTTGCCCTTCTCGGCGCGGACATTCTCCGGGCGCGCCGTGTAGTACTGCGCCTCATGATTCCGGATGTAGCCGATCTCGTAACCCCATTTCGCAGGGTCGAGCGCGCCGGTGCCGTCGAACTCCTCGGAGAAGACCAGCGTCCAGCCGGCGGGAACCAGAGTCGCCGCCGCTTGGGGCGTGGCGGGTGCGCCAGGGGCCTTCTCCCCACGCCAGGCAACCGCCGGCGTCATCACGAGAAACACGCATGCGATCCGCAGCGGTAGACGAGCGAACATGGCGCACCCTCCCATTGGTTGCCGAGCGCGGGCTCCGGCAGGCCGAAGTGGAGCACCCGCTGAGAAAGCCATGAAGCGGTCTCCTGTGTCAGCGTCCTTGTACCCGCCGCGGGGCCACGCCGATGCAGCGTCCCTGGCATGACAGAGGTTCTCGAATCTCTCTTCTGCACATACGCCGGAGGCGTGGACCGTTGTTGACGCCAGCGTGAGACGGGTCTATTCCTCTCCACCCGAGTTACTGACGAACGCGATGGCCTTGCTGTCGGGCGCCCACGAGTTGACATTCATGGAACCCTGGCCGCCGTAGACGTAGGCCACCACCGTGAGCTTGCCGCCATCCCGGGGCATCTTCCTGATGTAGATCCGCTTGTACCAGGGGTGGTCGCCCGCCGGGACCTCGGGACCGTACGTGATGAACACGATGGATCGCCCGTTTGGAGAGACGTGGGGGAACCAGTTGTTGAAGTCGTCGAAGGTGAGCTGCTCCTGCTGCCTGCCATCAGGCCTCATGCGCCATACCTGCATGCGGCCGGTGCGCGCGGAGTTGAAGTAGATCCACTGGCCGTCGGGCGTGAACTCGGAACCATCGTCCAGGCCGGCCGTCGTGGTGAGCCGCCTCTCGGGACCGCCGGAGGAGGGGACCAGGTAGATATCGAAGTCGCCATTCCGCTGCCCCGTGAACGCCAGGAACTTGCCGTCCGGGGACCACCCGTGGAGGTAGGAGGGCCCGATGGGCGTGATCTGCCTGGGCGTCCCGCCGTCCGCGGGGACCGTGTACACGACGGAGGGCTGGCCGCCGCTGAGCCCGAGCGTCTTCCCATCGAAGGACAGCGCGTGATCGTTGTTGTTCGCGATCATGGTTCCCGTCTCGATGTCGCTGGTCTTCCCGGCCGCCAGGTCGAACCCGTACATCCGGCCGTTGCGGTTCATGATGAGGCGCTTCCCGTCGGGCGTCCAGTTGGGCGCCTGGATGGAATCGTCCACGTGGTAGACAATGCGGCGCGCGCCGGTGTCCACGTCGAGCAGTTCCACATGGCTGCCGATGTATTCGCGGTAGGGCACGAAACTGTCCCTCGCCGGTCGGATCAGCCGCACGTTGCGCAGGACTGCCGTCTCGGAGACATCCGCGTTGTGGGAGCAGACGTAAATGCCCACGTAGACGTCCTCGCCCAGCGTCACGCCGGCGAGTTCCTTGGTGGCGTAGGGATCGCCGAAGCGGGCCACGGACATCGTGTAGGTGTCGCCCTTGCGCTCCAACTGGAGGACGTCGGGGCCGTTCAGATCGGAGCGGATCTCTTCGGTGTCGGCGCCTTCAGCCCGGCGGAACTGCAGGGAGGTGAGCCCGTCCCCGTGGCGGCTGACGTTCACGTGGGGAGAGCCCGGGTCGAGACTCGAGCGAACCATCAGGCCCACCTTGCGATGGGGGTCCACCCCCTTGCCCAGGAACTCGACCCTGGACTGCAGGATGAAGTCCCCTTTGAGCTTCTTCCAGACGAAGTGGAACTCGTCCTTGCCGAACCACATGTTGGTACCCGAGGCCCGCACGGTGTAGTGCTGGGTGGCCGCGTCGTACACGGCGGCCCCGGGAATCTTCACGGCTCCGATGTCGCCGTGCTGGTCGAAGATGCCGACGGGTTCGGGAGCGCCCGCCCATGTCGGCGTCCAGATCCGGTACTGTCCGCTGCAGTGCAGGAGCCCCATCAGGTACCACATCCCGTCGTAGTAGCGGTATCTCCCGGCCGGGATCTCCGCGCTCCACAGCGCCTCGACGAACCGCGCCGCCCGCGCATTCGTCGCGGCGAGACTGGCGACGGCATTGGTCGCGACGAGCGCGATCGAGTGGTTCGGCTCGAGCTCGGTGGTCCCATCGAGCGCCCAGCGGTTCCCGTACCTGTCGAGGCCCTTTGACTCGAAAAACGCCTGGATGCGATCGCTCAGCTCGCGCTGGCGGGGGTCGGCCGCCCACCACGACCAGTCGACGGACCAGTTCGCCGCCGTCCGCCAGGCATCCGGCCCGAACGTGCTGGACCTGCGGTTGAAGCTGTTGGTCACCGGCGTGCCGTCGAAGTTCGCGTACTCCGGTGCCAGCCCGGTCACGGGGTTCGTCGTCTTCTGGAAGAAGTCCCGGCTGACGCGTGCCGCGGCCGACCAGAACGGCCGGTCGGCCGCCGGACCCCACCTCGCCCACAGCTCGTAGAACGCCGGCAGGTGGTAGGAGGGATCGGTGTGATCCGCCCGTCGATTGTCCGGAGTGAACCGCACCATCTTGTGTTCCAAGTTGAACTCGGCGCCGTCAGTCTCGATGCGGTCGGAACGCGTGGTCCACCGACCCGCGATGACGCTGCGGTTCTTCATGTCCGCGAGGAGCCGGTCCGCCATCGCCCGATAGTTGTAGATGCCCTTTTCGTCGCCCCACCGCGCAGACGCGAAGTACAGCGCCATGGTGTAGTACTCTTCGCCGTCCGGCGCCGGCGATTCGCTGTTGGGCGTGCCATCGGTCTTCATGGACCACGAGAAGAAGCCGTACGCCGGATGCGCCGGCGACTCGTGGTACATGAATGTCCTGGACCAGTTCCACAGCGCGTCGAATTCCGCCTTCTTGTCGAGCTGGACCGCGATCATCATTCCGTACGACATGCCCTCGCTCCGCACGTCGTGGTTGTTGATGTCGCTGAGGTAGGCCAGGCGGCCGCTGCCGTTCTCGCCCGCCCAGTAGAAGACCGCCTGCGTGTCCGGATCCCCGTGAAAGAGTTGACGGAACGCGGCGTCGATCTTCTTCGTGATCTCCTGGTCCGAATGACCGGTCTCGCGGAACAAGTTGCGGTACCGACCCGTGGTAAACGCGGCGGTGGCCCGTAGCGCGCTCGCGGCGGGCTGTGACGCACCGGCGGCAGTCTGGTGCCCGGCGGCGGCCGCCTGGCCGGCAGCGGTCACGCCCTTCGCCGCGTTCGACG
>JADGOB010000328.1 GCA_017883185.1 Acidobacteriota bacterium | reverse complement strand
GCCGCGTAATCCGAACTACACTTTGCATGTCGATGCGAGATAGTACCGCAAGTGACGTTCGCGACGATAGGCCGGATTAGCGCGGTCTGGCGTCGCCCAGTCAACAGAACGCCCGCTATCAGACACAGCCGGCGCCGCCCGGGCACAGAGCTGATTATGGCCGCTGCGGCCGACTTGTCAAAGGACAAGGCGCCGCCTGAGGAGCGTTCCACTCGTCCGGCCATCGCTCGGACGAGGGACGGGCGTACCTCCGGCCAGTCGGCACCAGGCGCGATCCCGAAACCGACGACGAGCGCCCGCCATCCCTCGACATTGCTCGGGATGGCCTTGAGCAGGGTCGAAGGGCCACGCGGCCCGCGACCCCACCCCTCGACCATGCTCGGGGTGGCCCTGAGCGGCGTCGAAGGGCCAGCACGCCGTGATACAGGATCAGGTTGATGCGCGGGCGCGGGATCATCCCTCGACGTTGCTCGGGATGACCCTGAGATGCTCGACCGGGTGCTTCGGAAGGCGATGGAGAAGGGCGGGACCTTTTGCCGACGTCTACATCGAGAACCGCCTCGCGCGCGCCATCGTGATGGAGGAGGGGCGCTTCGCTCCTGCGCGCGGCGGAGGTGGCGTCGTGCATCGCGAGCAGTTGTCAGTTGCCAGCCTGCCCTGAGCGAGCGAAGCGAGTCGAAGGGTTGTCAGTCTGTCACACGTGATCGCGGTCACACATGGCCGGCGTCACACGTGACAGCGTGGCGCGGCCGGCTACCGCCAGAACATCAGCTTCTGGATCCACTGGATGCGCGTCAGGTCGTTGTAGATCACCGTCACCATCAGCAACATCAGGACCGCGAAGCCGGCCAGCAGCATGCTCTCCTTCACCTTAGCGCTGAAGTCCCGCCGCGCGAGCCCTTCGAGCGCCATGATGAAGATGTGGCCGCCGTCGAGCACCGGGATCGGCAGCAGGTTCAGGATGCCAAGGTTCAAGCTGATCGACGCCATCAGGCTGAAGAGCGCGATCCAGCCGAGCGCGGCAGACTCACCCGACAACTGCGCGATGGCCACGGGGCCCATCAACTGCCTGGGCGACGTTTCCCGCGTCAACAGCCCTACCAGCGTCTGGAAGATCAGCCCGCCGAACTCGTAGTTCCGCTGCAGGCTCATCCTCGCCGCCGCCACCGGCCCGAGTTGGACCGTCTTGAACTCGTCCAGGATGCTGATCCCGACCCTCCCCTTCTTGCCCTGCAGAATGGGCCTCACCCGGATGTCCTGGTGAACGCCGCCCCGCTGCACGCCGAACACGACGGTCTCATTCGGGTGCTTCGAGATGGCGTCGGTCAGCTGCGCCCCGTAGTTGATGGTCTGCCCGTTGAAGCTCACCACCATGTCGCCGGCCTTGAGGCCGCCCTTCTCCGCGGCCTCTCCGGCGATGACCTGTCCGATCGACGGGTGCACATCCGGGAAGACCCCAATGTCGCCGATCTCATACTTGGTCTGCGCGTCGGGTGTCACGCTCAGCGTGATCGCCTGGTCGTTCCGCGCGACCTCGATCGGCACCTCGCGCCGGGCCTTCGTGCCAATCGCCATGGACAGCTGTTCCCAGGTGCTGACCGTCCGTCCCGCCACCCGCACGATTCGGTCGCCCGGGCGGACGCCTCCGCGCTCGGCGGGTGATCCAGCGGCCACGGCGCCGACCACGGGCGGGCGGTCGAGGAACGCAGGAACCCTGGCGCCCTGCATCAGGACCACCCACATCAGGACGATCGCCAGCAGGATGTTCATCACGGGACCCATGATGAGCACCTGGAACCGCTCCCACTTGGTTTTCGACAGGAACTCGTCCGGCTGGCCCGTGCGCGGGTCGTCCGGCGTCTCGCCCGCCATCTTGACGTAGCCGCCCAGCGGCACCGCGCTGATGCAGTACTCGGTGTCGCCCCTCCGGAAGCCGACGATCTTCGGCCCGAACCCGAGCGAGAACGTGATCACACGGACGCCGATCCGCCGGGCCATCAGGAAGTGGCCCAGCTCGTGGACGAAGATCAGCACGCCCAAAACGAAGACAAACGCAAGAATGGTCAGCAGCAAGGAAAGCCCTCAGATCTCCAATTCTAACGCCCGCGACAGTTCCTGGGAATACGACCGGGCCCGGGAGTCGAGACGGCGGACCTCGGCCAGCGTGTGCACCGGGGTCGGGGTGTGCGCGTCCATCGCCCGTTCGATGAGCACCGGGATCGCGGTGAACGACAGGCGCCCGGCGAGGAACTCCTCGACCGCCACCTCGTTGGCCGCGTTCAGCACGACCGGCAATCCTCCGCCGACCTCGAGCGCCCGGTACGCCAGCCGCAACCCGGGGAAGCTGTCGTGGTCGGGCAGGTGAAAATCCAGGCGCCCGCATCGCGCCAGGTCGAGCGGCGGCAGCGGGGACGCCCATCGTTCCGGGTACGAAAACGCATACTGAATAGGCAGACGCATGTCGGTGACGCCAAGCTGCGCCAGGATCGACCCGTCCACCATCTCGACCATCGAGTGCACGACCGACTGCGGGTGAACCACCACGTCGATGCGACCTGGCGGCACGCCGAAGAGCCACCGGGCCTCGATCACCTCGAGGGCCTTGTTCATCAGCGTGGCCGAGTCGATCGTGATCTTCCGGCCCATCCGCCACGTTGGGTGCTTCAGCGCGTCGGTCGGCCCGACCGCCTCGAGTTCCTTGCGCGAGTGGCCGCGAAACGGGCCGCCGGACGCCGTCAGGATCAAGCGCCTGATCTCGTGCGCCGGGCGGCCGTGCACGCACTGGTGGATGGCGTTGTGCTCGCTGTCGACCGGGAGAATCTCCACCCCGTGCCGGTGCGCCGCGTCAGTCATGAGGGCGCCAGCCATCACCAGCACTTCCTTATTGGCCAGCGCGATCGTTTTCCCCGCCTCGATCGCCGCGAGGACCGCTTCGAGCGCGACCGTCCCGGACGAGGCGCACAACACGATGTCCACGTCGGGATGGGTGGCCAGCGCGACCAGCCCTTCCGAGCCATGGCCGGAGATTTCCGCGCCCCCGACACCGCCGTCCTTCCGCAACCGATCCAGCGCGTCGGCGGTTGCCATCGCCACCGCCCGCGGCTGGAACGCGCGCACCTGCTCGGCGAACAGGGACACGTTGTCACCCGCGGCCATGGCCACCACCTCGAGGCGGTCGGCGTGCGCGCCAACGACCGACAGCGC
>JADGOB010000002.1 GCA_017883185.1 Acidobacteriota bacterium | reverse complement strand
TGTCTGTCAAGCGCCCGTCCCAGTCGTGATACTGTCGGCGCATGGACCGACTCGTCTCCGTCCTGCTGCTGCTCGGCGTCCTGGTCGTTGTCGTCGGCTGCAAGGGCGACGAGCGTCAGCCTATCACCGTGGCATCCGGTCGCGTCACGGTGACCAACATGACCGACACCGGGTGGACGGATGTCGAGGTGTGGCTGAACGACCACTACCGGGTGCAGGTCCGCGAGTTGACTGCCGGTCAGCGGCTGGACGTGCCGATTGGCGTGTTCATCGCCGGCTTCGGCCAGCGGTTCGACGCGAAGAAACAGGTGCCGTTCGGCGTGGAAGTGGACGCGCGAGGCGCGGACGGCAAACCGGTTCGCCTCATATGGGGCAAGGGCCGGCGGAGGTAATCAGCATGGCGAAGCTGAAATCGGAGCTCGAGGTGGCGTGCCCCTGCTGCGGCGCGCTGCTGATGGTGGACACGAATCTCGGGCGGGTGATCTCGCACAAGGATCCGGAGCGCGAGGGCAAGCCCGATCTCGACGCGGCGCAGCGGATCCTGGCGGAGGAGAAGGCGCGGCGCGAGGCGGTGTTCCTGCAGTCGATCGAGGCGGAGAAGACGCGCGGCGACGTGCTTTCGAGGCGCTTCGAGGAGGCGCTGCGGCAGGCGCGCGAGGAACCGGTGGGGCCGCCGCCCAAGCGGGAATTCGACCTGGACTAGCGAAGGAATTCCCGCGGGAGCTCGGTCCAGTGCTCCCGGTCCGGGTCGTTCACGGGCTTCTGGCCGGGGAACGCGCGCTTGAACGCGAAGTAGCGCGCGCGGAGCCGGTCGATTCGTTCGTCCGATGAGCGGATCGTCCGGTGGGGGTAGCCAAGCAGCAGGCGTTCGACCTTCCAGGTACTCCGCTCCGACAGCCGCCAGTCGTAGTCTCCCAGCATCCGCAGGTCCACCGCCGCGTACCCCGTGATGCGCCCGGTGAAATCCACGTAGGGCTCGATGTAGCTCGATGCGAGGGCGCGCGCCGTGCGGAACATGGGCCTGCGCCCGTGGAGTCCCGGGTCACGGGAACGCGCGATCGAGCCCCACCGGCCGCCCTCCCGGTAGACGAACAGGACGTGATCCAACTCGTCGATCGATTCGAAGCTCAGGACGAGCGGCGGGTACCCGTGTTGCTCGAGGATTACGGCCGCGGCGAGCGCGGCTTCCAGGCAGTGCGCCGTTCCGGTGCGGACGACGCTGCGAAAACTGCGCAGCGTGGGCCCGCCTGGAGGCGGCTCGGTGTTGTAGGGCAGCGAGTTGAGATACCGCTGCACCTGCGCGGGCGACGAGAGCCGCCGAATCAGGCGACGCTCGGTGGCGGTGAATGCGGGGGAGGCCGCGCGGTCGTGAGGCGGCGGATGCACAGTCTGTCGCGTCATCCTCACACCCGAACGGCCGCTCTCGACCGCTGCCGGGCCGCCACGAGCACGTTGAGCAGGCGCAGGGCGGTGTCCGCGGTGCGGAACGTCGGCACGCCGTGCTGTTCGAGGAGTGCCACGAGCGGGTCGTACACCACGCCCGCGTCCACGACGGCCACCCACGCCTTCGTCAACTCCTCCTTCAGACGCGCGAGGCGCAGGCCGATGCTGTCCGGCCTCGTCAGGTCGTCGCCATGCGCCGGGGCGGCGGGCAGCGTGTTCAGCGCCGCGGTCAACGGCACGCAACCCACGATCCCGATATCGATCCCGTCGGCCTTCATGACGGCCCGGACGACGTGTTCGTACGCGGCGTCACCGGTCATGGGCGTGAGGTCAATGGGGTTGTGCACGTCCACCACCGAGTCGATCCTCGCTTCCCGGAAGATCGCCTCGAGGCGGGCGGAGGTCGCTGCGTCGAACGCGGGCAGGTCGAAGCGTCCGAGCGTGTCGGCAATCGCCACGCACTCGAACCCGGCGTTCGACACCGCGCCCAGCCTGGTGCCATCCGCGCGCTTGCCCCGCAGGAGCGTGAACAGGCGGACGAGTTCCTCGAAATCGCTCAGCGAGTCGGCCACCACCACGCCGGCCGCCTGCGCCAGCTCGCGGGTGACCGTGTAGTCGCCGGCGATTGACGCGGTGTGGCTGGCCGACGCCTTCGCGCCCGCCGCGGTCCGTCCCGCGCGATACAGGATGACGCTCCGCCCGCTGACGGTGATCTCACGCGCGGCCCGGAGGAAGTTCAGGCCGTCGAGTCGCGCAAATCCCTCCACGTAGACCGCGAAGATCTCGAGGCTCAGGTCGTCCTTCAGGTACGACAGGTAGTCGCCGACCGTCAGGTCCATCTGGTTGCCGAGCGTGATGGTGTACTTCGGGTTCAGCCGCCCGAGCTTGCTCATCCGCGACACCGCGAACGCGCCGCTCTGGGAGACGAACGCCACTGGCGACACGTGTCCCGAGGGCACCGGCAGCTTGTACTCGGGGATGAACATCGTGTCGTAGCGCCCGGGCAGCGACCGAATCCCAAGGCAGTTGCCGCCGTTGATCAGCGGACCCTGCCACGCGCTCGCGCGCGCCGAGGCGAGCGCCTCGCGCATGCGGCCCACGATCGCCTCGGTTCCCGACTTCTCCTCGAGGCCGCCCGGAATGACGACGATGCTCTCGGCCTTCTCTCCTTCCACGATGTCGGTGATCGCCTGCGGCGTCTGCGCCGCGGAAATGGCGAGGATGAACAGGTCCACTCTCTCGGGAAGCGTCGCGATATCGGGCACGCAGCGGCATCCCTCGAGCTCGGCGCTCCCAGGCTTCACCACGAAGATCCGGTCGCGCGGGAATCCCTCGCGGATCAGGTTGTTGAGAATAATGTGGCCGGGATTGAGCTTCTCGGAGACGCCGATGATCGCGGCGGACCTGGGCTCGAGCAGGTGCTTCAGCTTGCCTAGGGGACGCGCGGGGCGGGCCGGCTGGTCGCCGCTCCCGAGCGTGACCAGGATATCGAGCGCGATCAGCTGGCCGCCCGTGATGACGATCGGGTTGATTTCGCACTCGGCGATCTCGTGCGGCGCGAACGCGGACGCGAGCGCCATGAACCGGCGAACGGACGCGACGAGCGGCGCCATCTCGATCCGCGGGGCCTGCCCGCGGAGTCGCCCGGTCGCCAACCGACCGATCGCGAGGCGGCGGATCGTCTCCTCGATGTCCTCGTCCGTGGTGACCGACGGCGAGAAGATGCCGATCTCCCGCCCCGGCTTGAAGTTCTCCGCGAGGAACTCCGTGTAGATGCCACCAGCCCCGAGCGTGACGACGGGGCCGAAGTCGGCGGTCCACCGGAGGCCGAGGATGAGCTCGTTGCCGATCGAGGTGTCGTAGCGGACGAACTGGTTGATCGTGAAGCCCACGATCTCCTGGCCGCCGAGGCGTGCCTCCATGTCGGCGATCGCGGCGACGATCGCCTCGCGGTGGTGCTCGACGACCTTGACGCCGCCGACGTCGCTCTTGTGGAGAATCTGCGGTGAGATGACCTTGATGACCACGCGGTCGCCGCCGAGCGCCGCCGTCTCGGCCGACGCGGCTTCGCTGGCGTTCCTGACAAAGACGTGCGCCGGCGCACCGATGCCGAGCGCGGCCAGCATCTCGAGGCCCTCGGTTTCGAGGAGGACCGAGCGGCCGCGGGCGGCGGCGAGGATCCGACGGATGCGCGCGATGTCGATCGTCATGCGGCCGCCTCGCGTCCGGCACGGAACGCCCTGAGGTTCGTCTCCACCACCTTCTCACCCTTGGCCGCGAAGGTTGTCTGAATGTAGTGCTCGAGCGTTTCGACCTTGACCGGCAGGCGGTGCGACGCCGCGCCCACCATGACCATGTTCGTCGCGCGGGCCGATCCGGCGGCGCGCGCCAGATTCTCCCCGTCCACCAGTCGCGACTGCGGCAGGGTGCGCACGTGCCCCAGCAGTCCCTCGAGATCGGGGTAGTCCGGGATGTTCACCACCGGGTTGGTGGACGTGACCAGTGCGCCCTCGGGGGAGAGGTACGCCAGGTACCGGAGGCTCTCGAGCGGTTCCATGCTCAGGATCAGCGCCGCGCTGCCGAGCGGGATGAGATCGCTGGCGATCGGCGCGTCGGCCAGCCGCAGGTTCGCCAGGACCGCGCCGCCGCGCTGCGACATCCCGTGCACCTCGGACTGCTTGACGTAGAGGCCTTCTTTCATCGCGCTCGACGCGATGATCGCCGAGACCGACAACACGCCCTGCCCACCCACGCCCGCCAGAATGATGTCGTATTTCATGAGGCCTTCTTCTTCGTTTTCAGCGTCTCAACGCACTCGCGCACGGCGATGATGACCGACAACCCCGGGTACTCCACTTCCTTACGGATCAGCTTGCGGTTCCCTTCCGTGTGCCGGTGGTGCGCCGTGATGACGTGGCAGTGTGCGGGATCGACGCCGAGGCCGAGCACCAGCTTTCCGATCCGGGACGGCGGCAGGATCGTCGGCTGGCCGCCCGTCATCGCGGTCGTTTCGTTGTCGAGGATCAGCAGCGTCATGTCGGTGTTGGCCGCC
The DNA here is from genome assembly GCA_017883185.1 of Acidobacteriota bacterium. Classification (GTDB taxonomy): domain Bacteria; phylum Acidobacteriota; class Vicinamibacteria; order Vicinamibacterales; family Fen-181; genus FEN-299. The sequence goes on along the minus strand of JADGOB010000002.1, from coordinate 91,836 downwards.
ACGGCGTCCATCAGCGGCGCGACCCCGGAGTGCAGGAACGTGCTGTCGCCAATCATGGCGAGCGCCGGCTTCAATCCGGCCTCCGAGGCGCCCTTGGCCATGCCAACGGACGCCCCCATGCAGACGCACGATTCGACGGCCGAGTAGGGGGGCAGCGCGCCGAGCGTGTAACACCCGATGTCCGACGTCACCACCGCCGACTCGAAGCCGGCGATGGCCTGCTTGACCGCGTCGAACGAGTCGGCGTGCGGGCAGCCGGTGCACAACTGCGGCGGCCTGTTCGGCAGCGAGAGTCCCGGGATCTCCTGGCCGCGCCGGTCGCGCAGGCCCATCGCGCGCCGGACGATGTCGGGCGTCAGCTCGCCGTCGGGCGGCACGGCGCCCGATTCCTTGCCCAGGACCTCGATGTCCGGCGCCACGATCCCTCGCAGCATCCGCTCGACGAAGGGATAGCCTTCCTCCAGCACGAGCACGCGGCTCACGTGGCCGAGCAGCCGTCGCACGAGTTCCACGGGCACCGGGTAGGCGCCGATATGAAGGTGCGAGGGCTGGTAGCCCAGTTCATCCAGGCTCTCGACGTAGTAGTTGCGCGCGATGCCGGTGGTGATGACGCCAAGGTTGCGACGCTCTTCGTTCAGGCGCAGGCGGTTGAACTCGCCGCTCTCGGACCATTCGACGAACTGCGGCTGGCGTCCGAGCAGGTCGTGCCACTGCCGCCGCGCGTTGGCCGGGAGCAGGATCCACGACGAAGCGACAGGCGGCTTGCGCACCGGGTTCTGAGGCCGCGCGTCGCGGACGCGGACGGCAGCCCGGCTGTGTGCGAGGCGCGTCACCAGGCGGATCAGTACCGGGATCTTGAAGCGCTCGGACAAGTCGAACGCTTCCCGCGTCATGTCGTAGGCTTCCTGCTGGTTCGCCGGCTCGAGGCAGACGATCCGGGCGAAGTCGGCGTAGTAGCGGGTATCCTGCTCGTTCTGCGAGCTGTGCATGCCCGGGTCATCAGCCACCACGACCACCAGGCCGCCGTTGATCGACACGATCGCGGAGTTCATGAACGGGTCGGCCGCGACGTTGAGGCCGACGTGCTTCATCGACGTCATCGCGCGCCGGCCGGCGAACGAGACGCCGAGCGCCTCTTCGTAGGCCGTCTTCTCGTTCGCACACCACGCCGCGTGCGGCCCGCCGTGCTTCTTTTGGTAGCGGACGAGATATTCGAGGATCTCGGTCGAAGGGGTTCCGGGGTACGCGTAAGCAGCGGTGAGACCCGCGTGAACGGCGCCGACCGCGACGGCCTCATCTCCAAGCAGCACCATGTCGGTCATAGATTCTCTCCCGGGCCGCAGTCCGGACCTGGAACGAGGCTGGAACGGTACTCGTCCTGTCCCGCGGTCGTCGCGGCTCGTCATTTTTCTACGACGTGGGCACCGAGGCAAGCGCGGCGATCGCCTGGTCCGGAGTCCAGCGGTTTCCCTCGAGGATCGTGACCAGGCGCCCCTGTCGGTCGATCACCGCCGTCCGCAGGTTGTGCGTGATGTCGGACGGGTTCTTCTCGTCGCGGATGACGCTCAACCCCAGGCGCGCTCCCCACGCTTCGACGCGCGCGCGCGGGGCCGTCGCGAACGTCCACAGGGCCTTGTCGGCGCCCACGCGCGACGCGTGCGCGCGCAGTTCGGCCGGCGTGTCGAAGTCTGGGTCGAACGAGACCGAGACCAGGCGCACCGGGCCGCGCAGCCGGCCCTCCTTGATGGCCTTCTGGACGGCGGCGAAAAAGGCGTCCATGCGGGGGCAGAAATCCGGGAGCGGGCACCGCGTGTAGATGAATGTCAGCAGGACAGCCGATCCGTTCAACGACGACACCCGGAAGGCCTGCCCGTCCTGGTCCACGAGCGTCTCGTCCGGAACCGTCTCTCCCGGCTTGACCAGCGCGACGGCCGGCTGGGCCGACTCCTGGCGCTCAGGTGTCGGCGCCCAACCCGTCTTCTCGATCGCCGTCAGCCACGCGTCCTCGTCGGTCACCATCAGGGTGGCCCTGATCAGGTCGCCCGGCAGCCGGCCCTTTGCCAGCGCGGGGTCCTTCAGCCGGAACGGCATCGTCATGCCTGGCATGAACCCCTTGACCTCGTCGTGATGGACGACCAGTTCCGACCCATCCGGCTTGACGACAAGGACTTGCCCGGTCAGTTGGTACTGACGCGCCTCAGGCTGGCGGGCGCAGGCGACGGCGAACAAGAGGAGAAGAAGGGCAAATCGACGCACGCAATCATGGTAGCACCCTTGGGTTTCCGGTATAACTCGTGAGACCCGAGTTGTGGAGTAGACTACGCTCGCCCTTTCCAATCAAGGAGTTGTCATGCGCGCGAGTCGAATGTTCTGGACCGTCCTCCTGACCCTGGTGCTCACAGTCGGTGTCTTTGCCTCGCCTCAGGAAAAGTCGCCTGGGAAACAGAAAGCGCCGGCACCACTGTCCGCGGTTGGCGCCAGGCTGGACGTGCTGAAGCGCGGTCTCGCCACCGAGATCGACGGCATGAAAGAGCTGACGCAGCAGATGGTGGACATGCTGTTCAGCCTTGCCGAGCCAGGGTTCCAGGAGTTCGAGACCAAGAAGTACTGCACGCAGATCCTGCGGACCAACGGCTTCACGATCGAAGAGAACGTGGCCGGGATGCCGACCGGGTGGACGGCGAGATGGGGATCGGGCAAGCCGGTCATCGCGCTCGGGTCGGACGTGGACAGCCTGCTCGGCACGTCACAGAAGCCAGGCGTGCCGCACCGCGAGCCGTTCATCGAGGGCGCGCCGGGCCACGGCGAGGGACACAACACAGGCATCCCGCTCAGCATCACCTCCGCGCTGGCGCTGAAGAAGGTGATGGAGCGGGAGAAGGTCGCCGGCACGATCGTCGTCTGGCCCGGGATCGCGGAAGAGTTGCTCGGCGGGAAGGCGCAGTTCACGAAAGCGGGCGTCTTCAAGGATGTGGATGTCTGCCTGTTCTCTCATATCGCGTCGGGGATGGGCGTGAGCTGGGGCGACGCGAGCGGAACCGGGGCGGTGTCGGTCGAGTACACCTTCACCGGACAGAGCGCCCACGCGGGCGCCGCCCCGTGGATGGGCCGAAGCGCGCTCGATGCGGTGGAACTGATGGACGTCGGCTGGAACTTCCGCCGGGAACACCTCCGCCTCTCGCAGCGCTCGCACTACGTGATCACCGACGGCGGCGGCCAACCCAATGTGGTGCCGCCCACGGCCAGCGTCTGGTATTACTTCCGCGAGATCGACTCCCCGCACATCAAGGACATGTGGGACCTGGGGAACACCATGGCGGACGGGGCCGCGATGATGACCGGCACGAAGGTCAGCTCGCGCCTGCTCGGGTCCGCCTGGCCGCAGCACATGAACAAGACCGTGGCCGAGACGGTGTACGCGAACATCCAGAAGGTCGGCATGCCGAAGTGGAGCGAGGCGGACCAGGCGTTCGCGAAGCTCGTGCAACGGAACATGAAGGTGCGCGAGCAAGGACTACTGACGGAGGTCGGGAAGCTGGACGGCCCGGTCCTGCCCGAGGACAATCGCGGCGGCGGGTCGGATGACATCGGGGACGTGTCGTGGTCGGTGCCGACGGTGACGCTGCGCTACCCCGGAAACATTCCCGGGATGACCGGGCACCACTGGTCGAGCGCGATCGCGGAGGCGACGCCCGTGGCGCACCAGGGCGTGACGGCGGGCGCGAAAGTCGAGGCGATGACCGCGATCGACTTCCTGATGAAGCCGGAGCTCGTGCAGCAGGCGTGGGACTACTTCCGCAACGTCCAGAGCAAGCAGGTGACCTACAAGCCGTTCCCCGGCGAGCAGGACAAGCCCGCGACCTGGCTGAACGAAAAGCTGATGCAGCAGCTTCGGCCGGAAATGAAGAAGTTCTACTACGACCCGGCGAAGTACAAGACGTATCTGGAACAGTTGGGCATCACGTATCCGCCGGTGGAGAAATAGCAACTGATTGTCCCCTTGACATCAAGGGTGTTGCGGTCGCAGATTACGCACCATATGGCCGACACCGGAGCTCCTGAGGGGAAGGCACCCGACGCCGAGGGGCGGAGGCGCACGCTCGCCGAGCAGGAATTGGTGAACAGCCTCGGGTGGCTGGTTGCGATGCGGTGGATCGTGGGCGTCGGGGTGTTGCTGGCCACGGTCGTGGCGTCGCGCGTGTTGAGGCTCCCGATCCCGGAGTTCGCGTTGTACGGCGTTGGCCTGTTCATCCTCGCCTACAACGCGGGCCTCCGCTGGTGGCTGGGCCAGCTCGGGCGCACGCTGCCCGACTCGACGCATGCCTGCGCGGTGTTCGCGCGGGCGCAGATCGGCCTCGACTGGCTCGCGATCACGGTGCTCACCGCGCTGTCGGGCGGCATCGAGAGCCCCGTCATCATCTTTTTCCTGTTCCACATCTCGATTGCCGCGTTGCTGCTGCCGCACGCGCACGCCTTCCTCTACGTGGCGCTGGCGCCGGCGCTGGTGTCCTTGGTGGTGTCGCTCGAATACTGGGGGGTGATTCCACACGTCGCGCTGTTCGGCCCGCCGCGTTACGACCAGCTGACCTACGTCGGCACCGTGCTGTCCTTCTTCACGGCCGCGTGCTACATGCTGGCCTATTTCTGCGTGGCGATCTCGGTTCGCCTCCGGCGGCGCGAGGAGGAGGTTGGCGGCCTGTACGAGATCGTGCGCGACACCACCGCGACACTCGACCTGCAAACGGTGTTGAGCCGCCTGGTCGAGTCGGCCACCCGGGTCCTCGACTGCAAGGGCGCTGCGATCCGCCTGCTCGATCGTGAGCGCGGGCAGGTGGCCTTCGTGGCGACATACGGCCTGAGCGAGAAGTACCTCGAGAAGGTGCCACAGGACTTCCGGCGTGCCCGACTGGACCAGGCGACGATGGCGGGGGAGCCGCTCTTCGTCAACGACACCGCCGAAGATCCGCGCATCTGGAACCTGGATCGGGTCCGCGAGGAAGGGATCCAGTCGATGCTCTCGGTGCCACTGGCCGGGAAGCAGGGCCCGCTCGGCGTCCTGCGAGCCTACGGCGGCGAAGGCCACAAGTTCAGCGAGGAGGACGCGGCGTTCCTCGAGACGGTCGCGGCCCATGGCGCGGTGGCGATCGAAAACGCCCAGGCCTACCGTATGCTGGAGGAACTGGACCGCGAGAAATCGCGGTTCATTCGCATCGCGACCCACGAGTTGCGGTCGCCGATCGGCGTCACCGAGAGCCTCCTGACCGCGCTGGCCGGCGGCTACGTTGGGGAGTTGGCTCCGCAGCACATCGACGTCGTCAATCGCGCGCTGAAGCGGGTCCAGGCGTTGAAGTCGCTCGTCAACGACCTGCTGGACCTCGCGTCGGCCAAGGCGCAGATGAAGCACTCCGAGCGCCGCCGCGTGTCGCTGAACGGGCTGGTCGCGGAAGTCTGCGACCGGTTGCAGGCCCGGGCGCAGGAGAAGGGCATCGCCCTCGTCTGCGACGTGCCAGCGGCCCCGGTGGACGTCATGGCCGACCCGACCGATCTCGACCGCCTCGTGGTCAACCTCGTCGGCAATGGCGTGAAGTACACGGAGGCCGGGGCGGTACACGTCACCCTCAGCCGCGAAACTGATCAAACGAGACTCGTGGTCGCCGACACGGGAATCGGAATTCCCACCGAGTGCCTGCCGAACCTGTTCCAGGAGTTCTACCGGGCCAAGAACGCGAAGGCCCTGGAGGAGGCCGGCACCGGGCTGGGGCTGGCGATCGTGAAGGACCTGGTCGAGCGCTACGCCGGCCGGATCGACGTGGAGAGCCGGGAGGGCGTTGGCACGACCTTCACCGTCACGCTCCCGCTGGCCGCCGAGGGTGACCTGCAGACGCAGGACACCGCGGCGGTGGCGGGTTAGGCAAAAGGCCCCTCTCTGCTGCGCCGAAATCCAGTTGTGCGCTCGGGGGCGTCTTTCCGGTTGCGCCGGGGGCACCAGAGCGGGTAAAATCACCGACTGTGAATCTTGGCGCAGTCACTTGTGCCTTCCTTCACAAGCCCGCCAGTCGCCTCCACGTCGGCGTCGCGTACCCGCCGATTGCCTGCGGTCACGTCTTCCTGCGCCGGGGGAGTGCGCCTCGGCATGCCGAATCAGACCTGAGAGAGGGACCACGTCATGGCCAAGATTCTCATCGTGGACGATGACCCGGACATCACGTTTGCCATCGAGCTGTTCCTGAAAAAGGCGCAGCACGAGGTGCAGACGGCGTCCAACCGTGCCGACGGCATGAAGGCCATCGAAGACGGCAACCCGGACCTGATCATCCTGGACGTCATGATGGAACAGGCCGACGACGGGATTGCCATGGCGCAGGAGCTGCGCCGGCAGGGATGTGAGATACCGATCCTGATGCTGACGAGCGTCGGCAAGGTAACCGGGTTCACCTATGACGAGGACCAGGAGTTGGTGCCGGTGAACGCTTTCTTCGAGAAGCCCATTCAGCCCGACATCCTCCTGAAGAAGGTCAACGAGTTGCTCGCCAAGCGATAGGGAGACGACGATGTTAGTAGGTCAGCAGCAGCGACTGCAGGACGACATCCGCGCGCTGGTGGAGCGCTTCGGGCGCAAGCGCAGCGCGCTGATCCCGGTGCTGCAGGAACTGCAGAAGACGCACACAACGGTTTCTGACTTCGCGATGCAGGTGGTAGCCGACGAGCTGAGCATCCACCCCGCTGAGGTCTACGGCGTCACCTCGTTCTACGCATTCCTGCGGCAGGAGTCGCGCGGGCGCTTCGTGTTCCGCCTGTGCGGGACGATTTCCTGCGAGCTGTCGGGCAAGTCGCGGGTGGCGCGCCAGCTTGAAAACGACCTCGGGATCCGCTTCGGCGAGACGACCGCCGACGGGCGGTTCGGCCTGGAGTGGGCGAGCTGCCTGGGGATGTGCGACCAGGGGCCGGCGCTGCTCGTGAACGACCGTGTCTACACGGGGGTGACGCCCGAGCAGGTGCACGTGATCATCGACGAGTGCAAGAGCACTTTCGGCGCACACGCGCGCGAGGCCGTGCACTCCTAGACAAAGGGCAGAATGCGATGACACCCGTTAACAGCAAGAAGACGCCGTTCACCTTCGAGAGCGTGGAGCCGGAGTCCGGTCTCCGCGCGGCCCTCGGCATGAGCCGCGCCGACATCATCGGCGAGGTCAGTGCCTGCAACCTGCGCGGGCGCGGCGGCGCGGGCTTTCCGACCGGCACCAAGTGGAACCTGGCCGCGGCGGCGAAGGTCAAGGCCGGCGGCACGAAGTACGTGGTCTGCAACGCGGACGAAGGCGAGCCGGGCACGTTCAAGGACCGCGTGATCCTGTCGGACCACGCCGACATGGTCTTCGAGGGGATGACCATCGGGGCGCGCGCGATTGGCGCCGCCGTCGGGATCCTCTACCTCCGCAGCGAGTACGTCTACCTGCGGCCACACCTCGAGCAGGTACTCGAGCGGCGCCGCGCCAACAATCTCCTGGGCCAGGACATCGGCGGTCTCGCCGGCTTTTCGTTCGACATTCATCTCCACATGGGCGCTGGCGCCTACGTCTGCGGCGAAGAAACGGCACTGATCGAATCGCTTGAAGGCCACCGCGGCGAGCCTCGAAACCGCCCGCCGTTTCCCGTCGATACCGGCTTCGAAGGCCAGCCCACTGTCGTCAACAACGTCGAGACGTTTGCCTGGGTCGTCTGCGTCCTGAGCCGCGGCGCCCACTGGTTCAAGTCGATCGGCACCGCGAAGTCCACCGGCTACAAGCTCTTCAGCGTGTCGGGCGACTGCCGCGAGCCGGGCGTGTACGAGTTCCCGCTCGGCATCACGGTCGGGGAGTTCCTCGAGAAGGTGGGCGGCCAGGGAGCGAAGGCGGTGCAGATCGGCGGCGCGTCGGGGCACTGCGTCCCGGCCTCGGAGTTCGGCCGCCGGATCGCGTTCGAGGACCTGTCCACCGGCGGCTCGATCATCGTGCTCGGTCCCGGGCGCGACATGCTGGCCGTCGCCCGGAACTTCATGGAGTTCTTCGTCGAGGAATCCTGCGGCCAGTGCACCCCGTGCCGGGTCGGCAACGCAAAGCTGCTCGAGGGCGTCGAGATGCTGCAGCGCGGTGAGTGCTCGATGAAGTACCTGCAGGAGCTTCTCGGGTTGTGCGAGACGATGCAGCTCGCCTCGAAGTGCGGGCTCGGGCAGTCGAGCCCGAACGCGTTCGTCTCGATCGTGAAGCACTTCAAGGACGAGATCATGGGCCGCACCCTGGTCCACTGAGCCGGAGAACGAACGATGAGCGCTGATACCAGACAGGATCTCAATTCGTCGCGCGCGCCCGCGAGCCAGAAAGGGCAGCAAGTGACACCGAGCGGCAGCGACGCGGCCGGCTACATCGGTGGACTCGTCTCGGTCAACATCGACGGCAAGGACCACAAGGTGCCGCTCGGGACGACGATCCTCGAGGCCGCCAGGCAGGTCGGCATCAAGATCCCGACCCTGTGCCACCATCCCGACCTCTGCGTCGCGGGCGTGTGCCGGGTGTGCGTGGTGGAGGTCGAGAACCAGCGGGCGCTGCAGGCCGCCTGTGCCTACCCTGTGACCGCGCCACTCAAGGTGAAGACGCACACGGCCAAGGTCCGGCAGGCCCGCCGCCACGTCATCGACCTGCTGCTGTCCACGCACTACGGAGAGTGTTACAGCTGCAAGCGCAACAATAACTGCGAGCTGCAGACGCTGGCCAACGAGCACGGCGTCGACTTCTACCGTTTCGGCCACGTGACCGAGTCGCAGTACCCGATCGACCGGTCGAGCTACTCGGTCATCCGCGACCCGGACAAGTGCGTGCTGTGCCGCCGCTGCGTGCGCACGTGCATCGACGTCCAGGAAGTGGGCGTGCTCGAGGCCGTCGGCCGCAGCGACAAGACGCGGATCGGCACGTACCTCGACAAGCCCCTCGGCGACGTGGTCTGCATCAACTGCGGCCAGTGCATCAACCGGTGTCCGACCGGCGCGCTGCACGCGAACGACGCGTCCGACGAGGTGTGGCGCGCGATCGACGACCCGAAGAAGCACGTCGTGATCCAGACGGCGCCGAGCCCCCGAGCCGGCATCGGCGAGTGCTTCGGCCTTGAGCCGGGCACGCCGATGACCTACCAGATGAATACCGCGCTGAAGCTGTGCGGCTTCGACAAGGTGTTCGACACCAACTTCAGCGCCGACCTCACGATTATCGAAGAAGGTACCGAGTTACTGATGCGCCTGCACAAGGCGCTGGTGAAGAAGGAGCCGGTGGCGCTCCCGCAGTTCACCTCCTGCTCGCCGGGGTGGGTGAAGTACCTGGAGCACTTCTACCCGGAGTACATCCCGAACCTCTCGTCGGCGAAGAGCCCGCAGCAGATGTTCGGTGCGGTGATCAAGACCTATTACGCCAAGTTGAACAACATCGACCCGAAGGACATCGTCACCGTGGCGCTGATGCCATGCTCGGCCAAGAAGTTCGAGTGCAACCGGCCGGAGATGGACTCGAGCGGCTTCAAGGACGTGGACTACGGACTCACGACGCGTGAGTTGGCGCAGATGATCAAGGAAGCCGGGATCAACCTGCCCGACATGCCGAAGGGCGAGTTCGACGACCCGTTCGGCACGGCGACCGGGTCGGGCGTGATCTTCGGCGCCACCGGTGGTGTCATGGAAGCGGCGCTGCGGACAGTCATCGAGCTGGTGACCGGTGCCAAGGTCGAAAGCCTGTTCGAGAACGCGAACATCACCCCGGTCCGCGGGTTCGACGGCGTGCGCTACGTCGAGCTGCCGTTGCCGGAGGTGGCGCCCGATGTCATCCCGCTCCTCGCGCACCTCATCCCGAGTTGGGACTTTCTGAAGGGGGCGACGCTCAAGGTGGCGGTGGCCCACGGGACGGCGAACGCGAAGAAGGTGATGGAGAACATCAAGGCCGGCGGCCAGTTCTCTCAGTGCCACTTCATCGAGTTCATGGGATGCCCGGGCGGCTGCATCGGCGGCGGCGGCCAGCCGATTCCCACGTCACCGGAGATCCGGAAGGCGCGCGCGCGCGCGATCTACGAAGAGGACGCCGCGTGCGAGGTCCGGAAGTCGCACGAGAACCCGGCGGTGCTGAAACTCTACCATGAGTTCTTCACCGAGGGGCCGTGCGGTCACCTGTCGCACAAGCTGCTGCACACCCACTACACGGCGAGGGGGAAGTTCATCGGGTAGTTGCCAGCCTGATGGCGAGCGGCCCTAACACGCGCTCGACCTCGGCGGTGACGGCGTCGAACTCCTTCTTCAGCACTTCGTACCGTGCGATTGCATCGCGTCCGATCTTCTGATCGACGCCCGCCGTCATCCCGGCGAGGTAGGAGATGTGTGCCTGCAGGCCGGGCTTGCCGTAGCGCGCCGGTTCGCTGAGCAGCTTGGCCGCGATCGCCTCGACGCGCCTGGCCATCTCTGCGTCGCCGCCCGTGGCACCACGCAGCCGCGTCTGCGCCTCACGGACGCGCGCGACCACCCGAGTGACGCTGGCCACGAGCGCGCGCATCCGCGTGTTGTGGTCGAACTGCTCCTGCAGGTCGGCAGTCGTCAGCCCCTCTTCGGCCAGCCTCGGGTCGATGAGGACCGTGAACGGCTGTGTGAAGGTCTTGCCGTTCACGGTGAGCCGCGCCTGGTACGAACCGGGGGTTGCCGGCAGGCCAGATTGGTGCCGCACGTCCCACACGAAGCGGTTGAGGCCCTCGGTCTTCGTCACGCGAGCGACGGCGCCGCCGCCTCCGATGCGGCCTTCCAGCACGGGTGCGTCGGCATCGACGAACGCTGCTGCGCCGCCGCCCCCGCGCCCACCGCTCCGACCGGCGCGAGCGGCCGGGGCTTCGCTGTTGTAGGAGTTCACCGTCACGCCCTTCGCGTCCAGGATGTCCATCGCCACCGGGGTGGCCGGCACGGAGGGCAGGTAGTACTCGATCATCGGTCCGAGCACGTCCGGATTCGTGCGCGTGCGGTAGCCGTCTCGTGCCTTGAAGAGAGTCGGGCTCGTTGGTGTCACCTGCGGCGTGAGCTGGTGGAGCGCGCTGACATTGTCCAGGATCCAGATCGCCCGCCCCTGGGTGGACACGATGAGATCCTGGCGATGCACCTTGATATCGGTAATGGGCACGTTGGGCAGGTTCAACTGGAACGACTGCCACTGCCCGCCGTTGTCGAACGAGATGAACATGCCGAATTCCGTGCCTGCATACAGCAGGCCTTCCCGATCCGGATCCTCACGGACGACGCGGGTCGGCCAGTCGGCGGGTATGCCGTTCTTCCCATCGGTGAGCCGGGTCCAGGTCTTGCCGTAGTCGTCGGTGCGGTAGATGTACGGTTGATAGTCCCCGAGCAGATAGCGGTACGTCGCAAAGTAGGCCGACCCCTTGCGATGGGGTGACGCCTCGATCCACTGCACGCGGCCGCCGGCGGGCAGGTCCTTCGGTGTGATATTCGTCCACGTCTTGCCGTTGTCCCGGGTGACATGGAACGGACCATCGTTCGCGCCGGTCCAAATCACGCCCGCTTCGAGCGACGACTCGGTGATGGCGTAGAGCGTGCTGTAGAACTCCTCGCCGGTCACGTCCCGCGTGATCGGCTCGCCGCTCGCCCCTTGGCAGCAGTCTGGATTGGCGGTGAGATCGGGAGAGATCTTCTCCCATGTCACACCCTTGTCGCGCGTGCGGTGCAGGTACTGGGACCCGTAGTAGAGCACGTTCGGATCGTGCGGCGACGTCGCCATGGGCGACACGCGCTGGAAGCGATAGACAAGGTCGCGGCTGGGATTTCCGTAGAGCGACTGGGCGCCAATCCAGTATCGCTTCTCCTGCCCCGTCTTCAGATTCATGACGCCGTACTGGCCCTTGCACGAGCCGTAGACGATGTCAGGATTGGCCGGATGCGGCATGATCGGGCCCGTTTCGCATCCCGGCCCGCTGCGCCAATCCTCGCGTGTGAACGGATCGGCCTGGCTCGAGATGATGATGGTCGAGCTGTCCTGCTGCGCGCCGTACAGCTTGTACGGGAACTGCCTGTCCACCCACACGCCGTAGATTTCCGAGGTCGGCTGGTTCATCTGGGACGACCACGTGCTCCCGCCGTCGGTCGAGACGTTGGCGCCGCCGTCGTTCGCCTGGATCATGATGCTGCCGTCTTTGGGACTGACCCAGATGTCGTGGTTGTCGCTGTGTGGTGTCCGCATCGACGCAAACGTCCTGCCCGCGTCCGTGGACTTGAAGAACCCTTCCGCGCCCGCATACACCACGTCGGCATTGGTGGGATCGGCGCCGAGCGTCGTGTAGTAGAACGGCCGCTGCAAGAGCGACGCCTGCGGGTTGACCAACGTCCACGTCTGTCCCGCATCGTCGGACCGGTAGAACCCGCCGCCGGGCAGCGCCTCGATGAGGGCATACACGCGATCAGGCTTGGCGGCTGTCACGGCGAGATTGCCCTTGCCGATCAGCTGTGATGGCAGCCCGGTCGCGATCTTCGTGAAGTGCTCGCCCCCGTCGGTGCTCTTGTAGAAGCCGCCTTCACGCGACCCGCTGATGATCGTCCACGGCTTCCGCTCGAGCCGCGACATCCACGCGTAGACCACGTCCGGGTTGCCAGGCTGCACCTCCACGTCCATCGAGCCGACCTCATCCGACACGAACAGGACCTTCCTCCATGTCGCGCCGCCATCGGTCGTCTTGAACACGCCGCGCTCGGCATTCGCCTTGAACGCATCTCCGACGGCCGCCACCCAGACGATGTTCGGGTTGGCCGGATGAATGCGCACCGCGCCGATCTGGCCGGCGTTGTACAACCCGGCGAAGGTCCACGTCTGCCCGCCGTCGACCGTCTTGTAGACCCCGTGCCCGGTCGAAACGTTGCTGCGAATGCCGTCAGAACCGGTACCCAGGTAGATGACGCGCGGGTCGGAATCGGCCACCGCGATCGAGCCCGTGGACCCGAGAGGCACCTTGCCGTCCGTGAGGGGCACCCATGTGGCACCGTTGTCCGTCGTGCGGAATACGCCGCCACTCGCGACGCCCATGTAGAAGGTCTTCGGCTGCGACGGTACGCCAGTGACCGTGGTCACGCGCCCGCCGCGTGACGGGCCGACCAGGCGATAGCGCAGGCCCTTCAGCAGCGCAGGATCGACGCCGCGCATCAGAGGCGCGTGCCTGGCGGGCGCGGGCGTCTGCGCCTGCACGGTGGCGAGGGCGATCGCGATCAGGGCGAGCAGCGAAAGGAAGGGCTGGCGGCGCATATGTGGTTCTCTCTCAGGCAAGCGCAGTGGCGCCACCCCCCAGTCCGGATGGGCGGGCGGGAACACCACTCGCGGTCACCGAGTGTATGTCACGAGCACACTGCGCGTCGACCCGTTCTCGCTCTTTCGCGATGGGGTAGATGTCACGCGACGCGTCCAGCCCTACTGCTGAAATCTCAAGTCGCCAGCCGTCAGGCTCACCTTCAAGGTGTAGCTGCCGGGGCCCTTCCACGAAAACGACCGGAACAACCCGCCCTTGAACACGTCGAATGGCCGCGCGTTGATCTCGCCGGCCGTGACCGACGCCGAGACCGAGCGGTAGTCGTCAGGCCGCACGACGTCGATGGTGATGTTGCCGCCCCATGAGTGGACGTCCTTGTTGCCGGTGATTCCCAGGATGGTCAGCTCTCCGGCGCTCAGCCGCGTGGTGAGGTCCGTCCGGGCAGGCAGCTCGATGGTCACCCGGTAGTGGTCGCTCGGGCCTTGGCTGACGATGGTCGCTTCCGGCCCGCGGACCTCGATGTCGACACGGACCTTGGCGGCGTCGGGATCATTCGACTCCCAGCGCACGAGAATCCGATCGTCTCGACCCGCTCGGATCGTGTAGTTACCGGCCGACAGGTCCATCCACACCCGCTGCCCAGGGGCGAACGTCTTCTCCGCCGAACCTTGCGTCGCCGCTGCGGCCGGGAGCGGCACACCGGCCAGAAGCACCAGGACGAGCGCTGCACGAGACAAAGCGGACATAAATACACCCCCTCCTCCACACTTAAGGCCCGGAGACCTGGAAGGTTCAGCACATCAGCCTCGGTGCTGCGCCGCGACGTGCACCTCGGGCTGCCAGCGACGCCCCGCAAACCAGCAGAATGGCTGTGCTTGACGCGGGAGGGTTCGAGGCGTAAGGTGGACTTACTCAAGTCCGGTGCGCCGAGTGCGAGCCGGGGCCTGATCCTCCAGGATCCCGACCCCGCAAGACACCGGGCACAGCGGCTGCGGCACGCTCGCCGGTCGCGTCGGTGGCGGACTCGAGTGACAGTGACGGTTCGGACCACGCTCTGCTGAAAGGAGGAGCCACAGACAACGGCGGATCGTGGGATTCGCCAAGAGACGTTCCGCCTTTCCAAGGAGGAGGCAGTGCCGACTGACAATCAACCCCCGGGTGTTTTTTAGGCCCGTCGAGAGGAGTTTCTTGAAGTACTCCCTCGACGGGCCTTTCGTGTCTCTGCGCTTCGCGGTTCCTGCCAGCCCCTCTCCCCGTGTCATCGCGAATTTCGCGTGAGTCCTACCGCCTGGATGCCCATCAGGCACATGCCCCCGAGTGTTTTCGGCCCGGAACCGCTGTAGCACGGCCGTCGCAGGCGCCAGCGCAGAGGCTCGCCGCGCTAGGCTCCCGCGTCGCGCGTGCGGACGTCGTAGCGTGCGAACGCATCATCGGACGTGACGATGGTGAGGTTCTCGAGCTGGGCCTGGGCGATGAGGAGCCGGTCGGATGGATCGGCCCCTTTACCTGCCGCTTGGTGGCGACGTATGATTCACTGCCTTCCGTTGGGGCCGTCGCCCGAGAGCGCACGGTCTGAAGGGGAATGCCGAACGCCCAACGCAGCCCAGGACCCAACGCCAAGAGCCATTTCCTTTCAAGGATTCCTATGACGATCGTGCTCGACGGTTCGAATCTGACGATTGAGACACTTGTACAGATTGCGCGGTTCGGCGCGAAGGTGGAGCTGGCTCCGGCCGCCCTGGAGCGAATCAAGATCTGCCGCGCGATGCTCGAGGAGAAGTTGGCCGCCCGCGAGATCATGTACGGCACCAACACCGGCATCGGCGAGTTCTCCGAGAAGATCCTGAACGACGATCAGGTCAAGGAGTTCCAGCGCTACCTGGTCTACAACCACGCTGCGGGCATCGGCAAGCCGCTGCCCATCGAGTCGGTGAGGGCCGCCCTGACCGGCCGTATCAACGTCCACGCGCACGGCAACTCGGGGTGTCGCCCCGAAATCACCCTGACGATGGTGGAGATGCTGAACAAGGGGGTGACGCCGGTGGTCTGCCAGAAGGGGTCCGTCGGCGCGTGCGGCGACCTAGCCCCGATGGCGCAGGCGGCGCTACTGCTGTTGGGCGAGGGCGAGGCGTTCTACCAGGGCGAGCGCCTGCCGGGGGGCGTGGCCATGGAGCGGGCGGGCATCGCGGTGCCCGGCCTGCAGGCGCGGGACGGCCTGGCGGCCATCAACGGGTCGAATGTGCTGACCGCCATTTCCGCACTGCACGTCTACGACATGACCCGGTGGCTGAAGCAGGCCGACATCGCGGCGGCGATGTCGATCGAGGCGCTGCTCGGCAACCTGAAGCCGTACAACACCAAGCTGCACGAACTGCGCGGGTTCAAAGGTGCCATCACCTCGGCGCAGAACATCATGAAGGTCGTTGCGGGGTCGGACCTCACGACCGGCCAGATGAAGACGAAGGTGCAGGACGCCTACTCGATGCGGTCCACGCCGCAGGTGATCGGCGCGGCGCGCGACGCTCTTGCCTACGCGCGCTCGCAGGTGGAGATCGAGCTGAACGGCGTAGGCGACAACCCCATCTTCGTGCCCGAGCTGAAGCTCACGCTGACGGGCGCGAATTTCCAGGGTTCGCCGGTGAGCCTGCCGATGGATATGGCCGGCGTGGCCATCACGATGGTGTCGGTGATGTCCGAGCGGCGGATGAACCGCCTCACGAACCCGGCGCTCTCCCAGGGGCTGCCGGACTTCCTCGCTCACGAGCCAGGCTTCTACTCGGGTCTCATGCTCAGCCAGTACACGGCCGACTCGCTCATCGTCGAGCAGCGCATCCTGTCCGCGCCCGCGTCGATTCAGTCGATTCCGGCCGCCGCGGACCAGGAAGATTTCGTGTCGATGGGGATGAACACGGCCATCAAGAACGGGCAGATCCTCGAGAACGCCTGCGGCGTCCTTGGCATCGAGTTCATGGCGGCCGCGCAGGGCCTCGACTTCCGGACGTTCACCCCTGGCCGCGGCACGCAGAAGGCCCGCAAGGTGATCCGCCGGTACGTGAAGCACCTCGAGGTGGATCGCCCGCTCTTCGATGATCACAACGCGATGCAGGCGCTGGTGACATCGGGGGAGATCCTGGACGAAGTGGAGAAGGCGGTCGGACAGCTGGGGTGACGACGAGCGCTTCCGCCAGCGCCTCGATGGTCAGCGGTGACGAGCCTTCTGCCTTGTTGGCCCCGGCCTCTCGCGACGAACCTTCGTCGTCTGCCGGAAACAGGGACGGCTGGTGAGGCATGGGGTCGTGGCCATGCGCCTACCGTGACACGACCTTCGCCGCAGCGACGGCGAGGATGCTCAGGGCCTCGGTGATCTCGGCGGCGGTGACATCCAGCGGCGGACGGAACCGCACGCTGAAGCTCCCGCAGCCCAGGATCATCATGCCCATCTCGTACGCCTCGTCAGCCACCTTGTCGCGCGTGGCGGTGTCGGGGAAGTCGATGGCGCACATCAGGCCGCGGCCGCGCGCGTTCGAGAACACCTCCGGCCGATCGGCCTGGAGCGCCTCGAGCCCGGCCAGCAGGTGCTGGCCGACGGTGGCGGCCTGCTCGACGAGGTGGTCTTCCTCGATGATCTCGAGGTAGCGCTGCGACCGTACCATGTCTGTCAGGTTGCCGCCCCACGTCGAGTTCAACCGGCTCGACACCTTGAAGACGTTCTCGGGCTCTTCGTCGAGCTTCGGCCCGGCCAGCATGCCGCACACCTGCATCTTCTTTCCGAACGACATCAGGTCGGGCCGCACGCCCGTGTGCTGATGCGCCCAGAAGCGGCCCGTCAGCCCCACGCCCGACTGCACCTCATCGAAGATCAGGAGCGCTTCGTTCTCGTCGGCGAGCTGGCGGAGCGCCGCCATGAACTCGGGCCGGTAGTGGTTGTCGCCACCCTCCGCTTGGATCGGCTCGATGATGATGGCCGCGATGTCATCCTTCCGCTCGACGAACGCGCGCTGGATTTCCTCGATCGCCTCCCGTTCGAGCGCGACGACGCGCTCGATTTCCCGCCCGTCCAGCGGGAAGCGGAGCGCCGGGTTCGTGATGCGCGGCCAGTCGAACTTCGAGAAGTACTGATACTTCCGCGGGTCTGCCGTGTTGGTCAGCGACAGCGTATAGCCGCTCCGGCCGTGGAACGCGTCGCGGAAGTGGACGATCTGGTGCCCCTGCTCGGTGGTGAGCCCCTTCCGGAAGTTCAGGCGCACCTTCCAGTCCATCGCGGCCTTCAGCGCGTTCTCGACGCCCAGCGCGCCGCCCGCCACGAAGAAGGCATGTGGCAGGTACGACGGGATGCCCACGCGGCCGAACGTGTCCACGAACTCCGCGAACTCCAGCGTGTAGATGTCAGAGTTGGTCGGGTTCGCCAGCGCGGCCCGGAGCAGCTTCTCGCGGAACACCGGGTCCGCCATCTTCGGGTGATTGAGCCCGACGGGCGAGGTGGCGAAGAACGAGAACATGTCGAGCACGCGGCGGCCGCGCCGCGCGTCCCAGAGACGACGGCCATGGCTGCGATCGATGTCGAGCACCATATCGTAGCCATCGGCCAGGATGTGCCGGCCAAGCGTCTCGTGAACGTTGGCAGGAGTGAGGGTCGGGGTGGTCGTGATCATCATCAGTTGGCTCCTTCGACGACAGGGGCGACGTAGGTTTCTTCTTTCACCGTGGAGAGCACCACGACGGTCCGGGTCCGGCTCACGCCGTCGAGGGCGCCGAGCTGGTGGAGCAGCAGCTGCCGGAGGGCTTCCATGTTGCGGACGCGCACCTTCAGCAGCAGCGAGAACTCACCGGTGACGTGGTGGCACTCGAGTACGTCGTCCAGCCGCACGACCCGTTCGAGCAAGGCCGGTTCGTAACGGGGATGATCGAGAAAGATCTCGACGAACGCCGTGATGCTCGCGCCGACGGCGGCGCCATCCACCACCGCGGTCCAGCGCCGGATGACGCCTGACGCGACAAGCTTCTTCAGCCTCTCGTGCACCGCGGCGGTCGACAGGCCAACCTGCCGAGCGATTTCCGCTTGCGCGAGCGAGGCGTCACGCTGCACGAGGTGGAGGATCTGACGGTCTCTCTCGTCGATGACGACCGTAATGTTCGTTTTCTTGGTCACTTCACGAGAATATATTTGGTGCAATGGCTTGTCAACTGAAAGAATGACGGCACTGCGACTGTCCTGCCGCGCCACTCGGCCGCTCCGCTGTACAATGGCCACGTGAACGTCAGGCGCGAATACGACGCTCTGGGCACCCGCGAGGTGCCCGCAGACGCCCTCCACGGCATCCATACGATCCGGGCCCTGGAGAACTTCCCGTTGATGGGGCGATCCGTCCACCCGAGCCTTGCCCGCGCCTTCGGCGCGGTGAAGCTGGCGGCGGCCCGGGTCAACCGGGCGCAGGGCTACCTGGATGCCACGGTGGCCGAGGCGCTGGACCGCGCGTGCCGGGAGTTGATGGATGGGACCCTGGCCGGCGCGATCGTCGTGGACGCGCTGCAGGGAGGCGCAGGCACGAGCACCAACATGAACGTCAACGAGGTGCTGGCGAACCGGGCGCTCGAGTTGATGGGGCTCGAACGCGGGAGCTACGACCGTGTGTCGCCTGTGGACCACGTCAACCTGCACCAGAGCACCAACGACGTCTTTCCGACCGCGCTGCGCGTGGCGGCGCTGTGGGGGCTGCGGGCGCTCGAACCGGCGGTGGTGGCGCTCCAGGAGGCGTTTCAGGCCAGAGAACGCGCGTTCGCCCACATCGTCAAGGTCGGCCGCACCGAGATGCAGGACGCGGTGCTGACGACACTGGGGCGTGAGATGTCGGCGTACGCCGAGGCGCTCAACCGGGACCGCTGGCGGCTCGACAAGTGCGAGGAGCGGCTTCGCGTCGTGAACCTGGGCGGCACGGCGATCGGGACGGGACTGGCCGCGCCGCGCGAGTACATCTTCCGGGTGGTGGAGGAACTCCGCGAGATCACCGGGCTGGGACTCGCCCGCGCCGAGAACCTCGTGGACGCCACGCAGAACGCGGATGTGTTCGTCGAGGTGTCGGGGCTGTTGAAGGCGCACGCCGCGACGCTGATCAAGATCTGCGGTGATCTCCGCCTGCTGTCGTCGGGGCCGGACGCGGGGTTCGGGGAGATCCGACTTCCGGCACGACAGGCTGGTTCGAGCATCATGCCAGGGAAAGTGAACCCGGTCATCCCGGAGGCGGTGACACAGGCATCGCTGCTGGTCGTCGGCCACGACCAGGCGCTGACGATGGCCGCGGCGATGGGGAGCCTGGAGTTGAACCCGTTCCTGCCGCTGGTGGCGCACTGCCTGCTCGAGAGCTTCGACCTGCTGGCGGCCAGTTGCACGATCCTCCGTGAGCACTGCGTGGATGGGATCGAGGCGGACGAGGCCCGCTGCCGGCGCCAGGTCGCAAACGCGACCGCGAGTGCGACGGCGCTCGTGCCGCTCGTCGGCTACGAGCGCGCCGGCCAACTGGTCGCGACGGCCCGACGCGAAGGCCGCGGCCTGAGGGACGTGGCGGTGGCATCGGGATGGCTGACGGCCGAGCAGTTCGACGCGGCGATCAGCCCCGAGGCGGTCTGCCGCCTGGGGTTCGCTCCGACGCGGATCACCGCGAAAGGCTGACATTCCCCGGCAGCGCGCAGTATGCGGCGTCCCTGCCGTCATCAGTTCTCAGGACTCGAGGCGTCATACTGATGCAACCCACACCCCGGTCGCTTCGTTTGCACATCGGCATCTTCGGCCGGCGCAACGTCGGCAAGTCGTCGCTGCTCAACGCGATCACGCGGCAGCACGTGTCGATCGTGTCGGCGTTCGCCGGCACCACCACCGACCCGGTAGAGAAGCCGATGGAGCTGCTGCCGCTGGGGCCGGTGCAGTTCGTGGACACGGCCGGCGTGGACGACGAGGGGGCGCTCGGGGCGCTGCGCATCGAGCGCACCAGGGCGGTGCTCGACCGCGTGGATCTCGGGGTGGTCGTCACGGAAGGCGGCGGGTGGGGGGCGTTCGAGGATTCGCTGCTCGGCGAACTCGAGGCGCGCCGCGTGCCGGTGCTGGTCGTGTTCAACAAGTCCGACGTGGGCATGCCCGAGGCCACCGAGCTCGCTCGCCTGCAGATCGCGCGTGTGCTGTCGGTGGTTGTCTCGTCGCTGACCGGGGACGGCGTGGCCGGCGTTCGGGAGGCGCTGCTGGCGCTGGCGCCGTCCGATTTCTTCGACAGCCGCCGCCTGGTGACGGATCTTGTGCCGGCTGGCGAGGTGGCGGTGCTGGTGGTGCCAATCGACAAGGAAGCGCCGAAGGGGCGGCTGATCCTGCCGCAGGTGATGGCTATCCGCGACCTGCTCGATGGGGAGTCGATGGCGCTCGTGGTGCAGGAGCGCGAACTGCGGCGCGCCCTCGAGCGGCTGACCAGGCCGCCGGCGCTCGTCGTGACCGACTCGCAGGCGTTCCTGAAGGTGGCGGCCGATGTGCCGCGCGACATCCGGATGACGTCGTTCTCGATCCTGATGGCGCGCTTCCAGGGCGACCTGACCGCGCAGGTGCGCGGCGCGCTGGGGATCGAGCGATTGAGGGGCGGCGACCGGGTACTCGTGGCCGAGTCGTGCAGCCACCACCCGGTGGGAGAGGATATCGGCCGCGTGAAGATCCCGCGCTGGCTCACGCAGTACGTGGGTGCAAAGCTCGAGTTCGAGCACGTCCAGGGACGCGACTTTCCGTCGGACCTCGCGCCGTTCAAGCTGGTCGTGCACTGCGGCAATTGCGTCGGAAACCGGCGCGAGATGATGTCGCGGATCCACCGCTGCGGCGTGGCCGGCGTGCCGATCACCAACTACGGCCTGACGATCGCGTACTCGCTGGGCATTTTCGAGCGCGCGCTGGAGCCGTTCCCGGCCGCACTGGAGGCGCTTGGTGCCGCCCGGGCTTGATCGCCTCGACCACGAGACCATCGTAGGCTGGCTCCGCGAGGCCGATCCGGCGGTCCTCGAACGGCTCTGGGCGCGGGCGGACGCCGTGCGCGCCGCCCATGTCGGCGACGCGGTACACCTCCGCGGCCTCATCGAGATCAGCAATCACTGCATTCGGCACTGCCTCTACTGTGGCATCAGGGCGTGCTCGGACGGCGTCACGCGCTACCGGATGACCGCCGCGGAGATCCTCGAGTGCGCGCGCGAGGCGAAGCGGCTCGGCTATGGAACCGTGGTGATGCAGTCGGGCGAGGATCCCGGGTTGACGCGCGAGTTCATCGCGGACAGGGTTCGGGCGATCAAGGCCGAGACGGGGCTCGCGATCACGCTGAGCCTCGGAGAACGGAGCGACGAGGACCTGAAGGCGTGGAAGGGTGCGGGGGCCGATCGCTTTCTCCTGCGGTTCGAGACATCCGACCCCGGGCTGTATCACCGTATCCATCCCTCGCTCCCCGGGACGCTGTCCGACCGGGTGGCGCAACTGCAGCGGATGCGGGCGATGGGCTACGAGATCGGCAGCGGCGTGATGGTGGGCATCCCGGGACAGACCTGGGAGATCCTCGCGCGCGACATCGAGCTGTTCCGCGATCTCGACATCGACATGATCGGCATCGGGCCATTCCTGCCGAGCCCGCGGACGCCGCTGGGAGGGGAGGCCGCGGAGAGGCTGCGTGCGAGCGCCGACGAGCAGGTGCCGAACAACGAGGAGGCGACGCTGAAGGTGGTGGCGCTCACCCGGCTCGTCTGCCCGGAGGCCAACCTGCCCAGCACGACCGCGCTGGCCACGATCGACCCGGCCACCGGACGCGAGCTGGGCCTCGTCCGAGGTGCGAACATCGTGATGCCCAACGTGACGCCGCCGGCGTATCGCGTCCTGTACGAAATCTACCCAGGCAAGGCCTGTATCCACGAAACGGCGGAGGCCTGCCAGGGATGTCTCGAACGGCGAATCAGATCCATCGGACGAACCGTCGGCTCTGGTCCCGGCGGACGCCGGCGAAGTGGACCGGCGGCCGTCACCTCTTCGCTTCTTCCCACGTCAGCGAGAGGACGAGGTGATCCTCGTCCAGGTCGTCATTGAGGGTGACCGTCCAGGTCGTCCTTGAGCGTGAAGCCGACGGCCTCGACGAATTTCCCCTCGGACAGGATCAGTTTCAGTCCCTCGAGGGCATCGCTCAGGGCCTGGACGTCCGCCACGGCGTCGGTCTTGTCGACCTGCTCGAGTGTCAGGCGCCTCCGGTTCCCAGGCGGGCACGAGACCGAATGCCGATCTCGCGCTGGCGCACGGGCCATCAGCAGGTTGGCGACGTTCGCGCACGCGATGAGCAGCACCAGGCCGACCAGCGACATCAGGACGACGAGCGGCGTGGAGAACTGGTTGCGGAAAGAGGACAGCCCTCTCTGTCCGGGCTCGACCAGCAGCTTCGTCTCCACGAATCAGCCTGGTGGCGCACACTGTCCGATGATGGCCTCGGCGACCCGGATCCCGTCGGCAGCAGCCGACATGATTCCTCCGGCATAGCCTGCGCCCTCGCCCGCAGGGTAAATTCCCCCAATGCTCCCTTCGCACTGTGGCGAGCGGGGCATGCGTACCGGAGAGGAGCTGCGGGTTTCTACTCCGGTCAAGACCGCATCGGGCAGATCGAACCCCTCAATGCGCCTGCCGAAAGAAGGCAGCGCCATGCGGAGGGTGTCAATAACGTACGGCGGCAGACAGCGGCGCAGATCCGCAGGCAGCACCCCCGGACGGTAGCTGGGGGCCACTCTGCCCAACGCAGCACTTGGCACTCCGCGCAATAGATCGCCAACCAGTTGCACCGGAGCCGCGTGACTGGCGCCACCAAGCGCAAAGGCCAGCGCTTCCCAGTGCCGTTGGAACACGAATCCGCTCAAGGGCGATTCGCCGGGAAAATCCTGCGGAGAGACGCCAACCAGCACTGCCGCATTGGCATTGACCGCGCTGCGCGCCGACAGACTCATCCCGTTGGTGACCACGCCCCCGTGCTCGGATGCCGCAGCGATCACCTCGCCGCCCGGACACATGCAGAAGGTATAGGCGCTGCGGCCGTTGGGCGCATGGTAGGCCAGTTTGTAGTCGGCAGGCCCCAGGCGCGGATGCCCCGCACAACCGCCGTATTGCGCCGTGTCAATCAGCACCTGCGGATGTTCAATACGCACACCCACCGAAAAGGGCTTTGGTACCAGTTTCAGACCGCTCTGGTGGAGCATGGCGACCGTATCGCGTGCACTGTGCCCGATGGCCAGCACACACACCTGGGCGGGCAGCGTGTCGCCATTGCGCAGCCGCACGCCCCTGAGTGTGCCGTTGTCCAGATCCAGACCGCTCACCTGGTGTTCGAACAACACCGATGCACCCAGCGATTCGAGTTGTCTTCGTAAATTGACCACCACGCCGCGCAGTCGGTCGGTGCCCACATGGGGCTTTGCCGTCACCAGAATTGAGCTGTCGGCCCCCGCTGCGACAAACTCCTGCAGCACCTTGCGGCAGCGTGGGTCATTGATCAGCGTGGTCAGTTTACCGTCAGAGAAGGTCCCTGCCCCCCCTTCGCCAAACTGGGCATTTGATTCGGGGTCAAGCGCTCCGCCGTTCCAGAAGCGTTCCACGTCACGGCAGCGCTGCTGCACCGGTCTACCCCGCTCGAGTACCACTGGCCGGTAGCCGGCCTGCGCCAGAATGAGCGCAGCAAAGAGCCCGGCGGGGCCGGCACCCACCACCACCGGACGGTGCTGCAACGGAAGCGACCCGGGAGTAACCGGCTGGTAGGTTTCGTCGGGTGTCGGTGTGATTTTCTGGGTGGGTGCGGATCCCAGGATCTGCTGTTCGTTGGCAACCGTGACGTCGACGGAATAGGTCAACTGGATCGCACTCTTCTTTCGCGCGTCAATGGCCTGGCGGCGTACCTCCCAGTGCTGCAGCGCCGAAGGCCTCAGCCCCAGCACCCGCGCGACCGCATCCGCGATAGCCTCGGGTTTGTGGTCCAGCGGCAGATGGATGTCGTGAACACGGATCACGGCTCATCCCCTTTTGAACACCGACTGTGCAGCCTGCACGCCGGCCACGTGGCCCGATGACCAGGCCCACTGCAGATTGTACCCGCCGCAGTCTCCGGTCACGTCAAGCAATTCGCCGGTCAGGTACAGACCTTCTACTTGACGAGACTGCAGGGTTTCCGGGTCGACATCGGCGCAATCGATTCCCCCGCACATGACATGCGCCTCGTTGTACGAAAGCGACCCGGTTATCGTCATGGCCCATGCCTTACAGACAGCTGCAAGCCGTGATGCGAAAGCGATACTGCTGAAGGCAGACGCGGTTCCCGAGAGCCCGGCAGTGGCCAGCAGGGGCAGTATCAGCCGCTTGTTGCAGAATCCGATCAGCGCTTGCTCGAGTGGGGTGTCGCCGGCCTTCTCAAAACGCGATTGCAGGTGATCGGTCAAGGTCTGTGGGTCCCATTCCGGAAAAAGGTCGAGCATGAGGCGGACCTTGCTGCCGTAGTGCAGCGCCTCTGCAGCCGACATGCTCAGTTGAATCAGCGGCGGTCCGGACAAACCGTATTCGGCAAAGAGCACTTCGCCCCTCTGGGAAAGCGTCGAGCTACCCGCGATGTCAAGTGTGACGAGTGCATTGACCTTGGTCCCCTTGAGCTGCCGGTTGTACGGACAATCGGTCTTCAAGGGGACCAGGCCTGCATACACCGGCACGAGCCGGTGGCCCAGGCTGGTCGCCAGCCGTATGCCGCTTTCGCCGCCTCCCAGTTGCGGCATGGCTTTGCCGCCGGCTGCTAGAACCACGGCCGATGCCTCTGTCGGGGGGCCTTCGTGCACCAGAGTAAATCCCTGTGTGCCGGGCACAATACGATTGACCTCGGCCCCCACTACGGTCTGCACCCCAAGCCGCTGCCCCTCGAAGCGCAAGGCGTCAAGAACTGCCGAAGCCTGTGCACACAGGGGATACACCTCTCCATCATCTTCAACGGTGGTGAGAATGCCCAGGTTGTTGAAAAAGGCGAGAGTGTCCTGCACGCAGAATCGCTGCAGCACCGTATTGACAAAGCCGGGATTCTTGCCGTGGTAGTTCTTTTCAGTAACGGTGGTGTTGCTCAGGTTGCACCTGCCGTTGCCGGTTGCCAGCACCTTTCTCCCAACCCGGTTCTGCCGTTCCAGCAGACACACCGATGCTCCGGCACGTGCAGCAGCAATGGCGGCCATCAGGCCCGAAGCGCCGCCGCCCACAACCGCAACGGTATGTGTCTCTCTGCTCATGTCCTCTGTCCTGCAAGGGGTTCCGGCGCACTGAGGATACAACCCCCGGCAATGCCTCACCAAGCATACTTCTGCCGCTGCAGTTCCGCGATGTCGGAGGTGTCCACGTTGCATTCGGTCCGTAGCCCTCGATGGACACCAAGAATCCGGCCCCTCGGTGGTGTTCGGCCGGACGCCGCCGGCCGTCGTCAGGCCGAACCGTCCAACCAGAGATCCGGCACGAGGCCGACGGACTCGAGGAGATGACTGTGGGGGGCACACTCGAGCGTCGCCCTATCGTGTGCGCCGGTCAGCACCCCGATCTGATAGGCCACCCCGGCATTGGCGCCAGCTTCCAGATCCAGCCGGGTGTCCCCGACCACGGCCACGCGCCGCACGTCGCGCACGTTGGTCCGCTCCATGCTGCGGAAGATCATGAACGGGGCTGGGCGCCCGGCGGAGACGTCGTCAGAGCAGATGACGGCGTCGAGCAGGTGCTCGGGCCAGCGCACCACGGCCAAGATCACGTCCAGGATGGCTCGGTCAAACCCAGAGTTGAGCGCGACGCGAATACTGGCGCGATGGAGCCGCTCGAACGCCGGGCGAGCCTCAGGGAGCGCCAGGTCACTGGTGCTGCCGAGGCGTTCCGCGAGCACGGTGCAGAAGTGACGGTAGGCGGCGGCACCGAGCGCCTCGCGCTCGGTTTCTCCAAGTGCCGGGCGTTGCTCGGCCACCAGGCGGCAGAGCACCTCCCGCTTGGAGGCGCCCCGCCATGTGGAAAACGCGCCAGGATCGACGGTGAGGCCCGATGCCTCGAGGGCATCGGCAAAGGCGGCCGGAACCTCCCCGCGGTCCCGGATGGTGGTTCCGCCCAGATCGAAGACAACGAGTGTGGGCGCCGGCAAGGAAGTGGATCTGGGCACATGGCACCTGTCGGCCGCGCCCTCGGCGCGTCGTGGTAGCCCACCAGGGCGGCCCGATAAGGCGAGGGGCCAGGCGCAGTGCCTGGCCCCGGCCACCTAGAAGCGGATCCCGAACGAGAAGCTGGCGGAGCGCGAATCCTGGAAGTCGCTCGGGGCAACCGGCTTCCCGAAATCCGAACCGTACCTGTAGTTCACGTCCGCGACCGGCGTGGTCGTGAACGGGTTGAAGACCGGCAGGCTCGCGGCGGTGTACGTGCCGGGCGACGCGTTCGAGGACACCGTCATATCCAGGCTCTGCACGCCCTGCCTGTTGAAGAGGTTATATGCGAGGCCGCGGAAGAACACCTCCACCGAGCCGTGAACCTTCTTGGACCAGACGAAGGACAGGTCGGTGTTGGAGATGGCGTCGGTCCGCAGCGGGCCACGGCCCGAGATGTAGTAGGTGACACTCGTGGGGGGGGTGAGATAGCCGGGGTTCGTCACGTACGCGGTGGGATTCACAGAGATCGCGATGTCGTAAGGCGAGCCTGAATTGACGCGCTGGATGACGCCGACCGTGAACTGGCCGAGGGTGGGGTTCACGGGCAGCAGGAACGTGGCGTAGAGACGCACCTTGTGGCGCTGGTCGTTCCCCATGTAGCCGGTGGGCCAGTTCCAGGCCTCCTGTCGGTACTCGGGGAAATCGTTGATGCCGGCCATGACCGGCCCGCTGCTCACGTTCTCGCCGTCGTTGTTGCCCTTCGAGTACGCCAGTGTGTAGTTGCCACCCAGGATGACCCTGTTCAATCGGTAGTTCGCGGCCGCCGTCAGCGCGTGATACCACCGGCGCGCATCGGGTGTGTTCTTGATGCTCTCGGCATCGTACGAGCGGCCGGTCGGATCGGTGACCTTGCCCGTCGTCGTGTCGATGAAGCTGCCGTACATGTCCTTGTAGTTGCGGTAGACGTAGTCGAGACGAACTGTTCCGCCCCGGCCCAGTTCGTGCGCCACTCCTGCCGTGAGCTCGTTGGAGCTCGGTGCGGTCGTGCCGCCGCTGACCTTGGTGGTCACGCCGGGAATCGATGGCGCGCTTCGGTACACCGTGTTGTTGATGCCGCCAATGGTGTTGAACCAGGCGAACACCTGCGGCAGGATGGCGGCAATCGTCTGACAGTTGGGCGCCGTGCAGGTGGTGTTGAGCTTCGGCCCCGCGTAGGTCCACGCGTAGGACGCCGTGCGGCCGCCGGACGACCCCGAGTCGACCACCGCGCCGTTGACGCCCATGACGTAACGGGCGTAACCGGCGTTTGCAATCCACTTCCCGTTGCCCGCGATGTCCCAGCTGAGGCCCAGACGCGGGCTCCACTGCGAGTCCTTCAGCACCGGCACGCCCCCCTGGTCCTTCGAGCTGTTCCGGTCGTAACGGAATCCGATGTTCAACGACAGCCTGCTATTGAAGCGCCACTGGTCGTTCGCAAACAACGAGTAGGTGCGGATGTCGCTGCCGATGCTCGGCGCCACCAGCGGGGTGTAGTTGATGTAGCTGCTGCCGTCGATCACCGGGTAGATGGTCTTGTCGGGCGTGTCCGCGATATACGTCTTGGTGGCATACACCCGGTACCCGCTGCCCGACTGATAGTTATCCACCTGCCGCGATTCCTTGAAGTTGTCGAAGCCGACCACAACCGAGTGCGATCCGGCGTTGTCGGTCGAGAGGAAGTAGCCGAGCTTGACGAACCAATCCCAGTTGTTGCGCTCCTCGTGCCAGCCGTTGCCGCAGACCGCACAGAAGGTCGGCGAGTTGAAGCGCGCGCTGCTCCGCGACCGGTCGAACATCAACGTGCCCTTCACGAGGTCCGTGAACTGCGCACCCGTAGCGTCGGTCGCCATCGTCTTTCTCGAGAACTGGCTCTCGAGAAACAGCTTCGAGGAGAGCACGCCCGTGTAGTTGACGGCCGTCAGCGAGTCGGTCGTGCCGTTGCTGTACAGGCTGTCGAGGTCCATCGGGCTGCTGGAGGAGTTGTTCGTCGTCCAGATCTTCTTGTTCGTATACGACGCCTTCACTGTGTTCTGGGGGGTCAGCGCGTACGTGCCCTTCCCCTCGTACCGCTTGTCGCTCTGCGCATACGCGTAGGACAGGAAGGTATAGGGGAGGGTGATCTGTCGCTGGGTGTTCGTGTAGCGCCCGTCACTGAAGAACCAGAGCTTGTCCCGCTTGATGGGACCGCCGAAGGTGCCCTCGTAGGCCGGGACGATCTTGTCCAACTTGGTGTCGTTCAACGGCCGCAGCGCCCGCCACGCATCATTGCTCAACGAGTCGCGGAACGACCCGCTGAACAGGTTGCCACCCGACTTCGTGATCATGTTGACGACGCCGCCGTTGAAGCGGCCGTACTCGGCCGAGATGTTGCCGCTCGAGACCTTCGTCTCCTGGATGGCGTCTTCGACATACAGGGTCCGCGGCTGGCCGCGCAGGTTCTCGTTCACGTTCACGCCGTTGATCAGGAACAGACCCTCGTAGGAAAGCGCGCCCGCGATGACGATGGCTCTGCTCGGCCCGTTGTCGTTCACGCCGGGCGCGAGCAGGACCGCGGATTCCAGAGTCCGGCCCATCGGGAGCGCCTCGATCTTCGTCGCGGTGTACGTTTCCGCGATGGTGCCGGTCTTCAGGATCTCGGTCGACGCCGAACCGGTGACGGTAATCGTTTCGGTCACGGTCGCGAGCGCGAGCTTGGTCTGCATCGGCTGCGTTTCCGCCATCGCCACGCCGATCGTCTGTTTCTGTACCGCGAAGCCCTGCAGCTCGAAGGTCACGGTGTACTCACCGGGTGGCAGGAACGGAATGTTGAAGTCGCCGTTGGCCGAGGTCACCACGGTGCGGGCGCCCTGCAGTGCCGGCGATGTGACAGTCACGGTAACGCCCGGCAACGCCAGGCCGTCTGGATCTGTAACGGCGCCTCGGATGGCACCGGTTGGATTGCCCTGAGCCCAGGCACCTGCCGCTACGGCAAGCACCATGAGCATCGCTATCAGTGTTCTGCTGTGCATTTCGCTCTTTCTCCCTCGAGAGGGTTACGGGCATGATGAGGCGTTGGGGGCAGGTTATCGGGGGCAGGCCCAAAAAATCGATACTAGCATGTGGTGCGCAGGAGCACAAGGACAGTGCCGCGACACTGTCGAGCGACCTCCCACCGGGATGCCATGAAACACCGCCCGAACGTGGCGACCGCCTGTTCACCGGTCTTCCGCCCGTCGAGGAGATTGAGCGTTACTCCCGTCCCCGCAGCACCCGTCCCCAGCCGCCGGCGATCAGCGCACTGACATGGGCGATCGCGACCGGCCACTCCCACGCATTCTGGTAGGCCATGTAGCGCGGCACCCACTCCGGGCCGAACTTCTCCTTGTAGAGGCGGAGCCCCTGGAAGTTGTACCAGGTCTCACCGTGCTGGGAGAACAGGTTCGCCAGCCGCTCGCGCGTGTGGGCGCCGCGAATCTCGCCGACGCTGGAGAGCGGCGCCATCCCCATGTTGAACCGCTGGTATCCGCGTTCCTTGCCGTAGAGGAACAGCGACGTGAACATGAAGTCCATCACCCGCGGCGCATCGTCCAGGTGGCGCATCAGGTCGATGGAGAGCTCCTCGCGCTTGGGCCCGAGCAGCATGTTGGCGAACGCGATGATGCGCCCCGATTTGTCCTCGACAACCGCGCACGGGAAACGCTCGAGGTAATCCGGGTCGAAGAAGCCGATGGAGAACTGGCGTTCGCGGACACGCTTGTTCTCGAGCCAAGTCGCTGAGATGGCCGAGAGCTCCGGCAGCACGCGCTCCACTTCGTAGGGAGGGAGGACGCGGAAGCGGACCCCGTCCCGCTCGGCGCGCCGCAGGAACTGCCGGTACTCCTTGCCCGCGTGCCCCTCCAGCGTGAACCTCTCCAGCGAGACCTGTGCCTCCTCGCCCAGTTTGAAGAACGCGTAACCGCGGTCGTGCAGCGGCGGGATCCAGTTGAGGGAGATCTGGTAGAAGACCGGCCGGCGATCGAGATTCCCGGCGTGGTCGAACAGCGCGTTCAGGAAGGCGCCGCGATCGGCCGGGGCGCGCACGACCGGATCGGAGAACACGACGAGGTACGGGCCGATCGTCCTGTAGAGACAGAACCCGCGATCGCGGTCGACGAAGAGATCCTTGTCGCCGCTGGCCACGAGCATGGCGTTGGTATCGCCGCCGAGCTCCGCGTGCATCTCGAGAGCGCGCGTGAGCTCCTCGTCGCCGAGCCTCCTGAAGCGCACCGGCACCCGCATCAGCACGTAGGCCGCGCCCGCCGACATCACGAGGATGAGGGTCGTCGCTGATCGAAGAAAGCGATTCCGTTCGACCTCCGCCCACTGCACCGAGCGGAAGGTCCCGATGTCCGAGACGGTGGGCGTCCGGACGCGGTAGGCGATCGTGCCGAAGATGATGAAGACCAGCAGCGCAAGGAACGCGACCCCAACATCGCGGGACTCGACCCAGTCGCCGCGGCCGCGGCGTGTGAACAGCGGGCGCTGCGATGCCGCCAGCAGCGCAACGAGTGCCAGCACGACCGCCTCTTCCCAGTCCAGGCCCTTGAGGACCGAGAACACGACCCCCATCAACAGCAGGACGACCGTCGAGTTGAGAGCAGCCCGGTACCCGCGACTCATACCTCTCGCCAGGACGAGCAGCAGGATCCCGGTGGCGGCGGCCGCGAGGTGCGAGACTTCGACGACGGGCAGCGGCACATATTCGTTCAGGAGGGCAAACCGCGAGCGAATCGAAAACGACGCCGCGCTCAGCAGGATCAGCAGCCCCGCGGCGCCGACGAAGCCGGCCAGGAGCCGGCGGGCGAGTTCCAGCCGCTTGGTGGCGCGATGCGTCGCCCAGCTGAGCAGCAGGAGCGATGCCATCGCCCACGGAATCACGTAGTAAATCAGCCGGTAGGCGAGAAGCGCGGCCGTGGCCACGCTGGTCGCGAGCGGCAGGCGCGCGATCCAGAACGCATCCGCACTGCCAAACCCGCCGGGAACAAGACTGGCGAGGCCGATCGCCTGTCCGAAGAAGAACACCCGGACCGACTCGATGACCGACGTCTCCACGCCCGTCGCCCGCAGGCACGTCGCGAACGCGAACGCGCCGAGCAGCCAGTCGAGCCAGCCGACGAGCGCCAGGTGCAGCGCGGAGATGGCCCCCCCCGTCGGTGTCGCCAGCCGCTCGATGCGGTTGAAGACGGCGCGAGCGATGTGCACGGCCGCGAGCGTCGTCACGAAGGCGACGGTGACGAGGATGCCGACCCAGATCGGGTTGTCGGCATGGGGCAGCAGCCATGCCGCGACCGTCCACCCACCGAGTCCGGCCGTGAATGCGGTGGCGATCGAGACGACGCCGCCTTCGAGATCCGAGGGCTTGTCGACCGCCGGGCGGTAGAGCCAGAAGCGGATCGCCGGGCCGGCCAGCGGGCCCAGGGTCAGGAAGTTGCTCCAGGCAAACGACACGGCCCCGTATCGCCATCGCTCGAGCCAGCGTGAACGGGTATGCTCGAAGACGATGACGTCGTAGAGCCCCATGACGCCGATGTTGAGGAGGGTGGCAAGCGCGGCAATCAGCAGCCAGAACGGGTCGAGGCTGTGCAGCGCGGCGCGCACATCGCGCGGATGGATGGCGCTGAGCTCGTTCCACGACAGGATGCCGACGAGGCCGATGACGACGACCGGGAGAACCTTCGGGGCATGGCCGAGCAGCCACAACAGGCCGTTCCCCAGTCGGACGAAGAGGACCGATTGACGATCGTCTTGGGCGTTCATCTGCACGGACACTACTATACGATGAGTAGGATGAAGAATCTGATTGCCGGCCTGATAACCGCCTCCATGTTTCTCTCGGGGTACTTCGGGATGGTGCCCACCGCGCAACGGGCTGCGGAGGCCGCACGTCGTCCGGGCCCGATCGACCAGGCCACGACGCTGCTCCCCAACGGCTGGCGGATCGCGCCCGCCGGACGGCACCTCCCGGTGGGCGATCTGCCGCTGGCGTTTGTCGCGTCGCCAGACGGCCGCAACCTGATCATCACCAACAACGGCTACAGCAAGCCGTCGCTGACCATCGTCGACACGCAGGCTTTCTCCGTCAGGGCCACGGTGCCGGTGGAGCACGCGTGGCTCGGCCTCGCCTGGCACCCGGACGGAAAGCGGCTGTATTCGACGGGCCAGGACCAGGTGCAGGAGTTCGCCTACGAGGCGGGAACGCTGAAGCTCGCCCGCACGTTTGCGCTGCCCAGGTCAGCGACGGCGCTGGGCGGAGGTCTCGCGGTCTCGGCGGACGGCAGGCGGGTACTCGCGATCCGCGCGCTCGAGCAGCAGTTGCTGGTGATCGATCTCGACACCGGTGAGATCGCGAAGACCGTGCCGCTCCCCGCAGAGGCCTACACCTGCCTGCTGTCGCAGGACGGCAAGCGGTTGTTCGTCTCGCTGTGGGGCGGCGCCCGGGTGCTGGCCTTCGATGCCGACACGCTCGAGCAGGTCGGTGAGGCGACGGTTGGCGAGCACCCGAACGCCATGGTGCAGTCGAAGAAGGGCGATCGACTGTTCGTCGCGTGCGCCAACACGAATGCCGTGTGGGTGATCGACCTGGAGTCGATGACCGCGAAGGAGCAGATCGGCGTCGCGATGTATCCGAACGCGCCGGCCGGCACCACGCCGAACGCTCTCGCGCTGTCGCCCGACGGCCGCACCCTGCTGGTCGCGAACGCCGACAACAACACGGTCGCGGTGGTCGATGTCACGACCGGCGGTCGGAGCCAGGTGTCAGGATTCATCCCGGCCGGCTGGTATCCCACGGCGGTCGGGTTCGATCGGGACGGCCGGCAGGTGTACGTGCTGAGCGGAAAGGGGTTGTCATCGGCGGCCAATCCCCGTGGGCCGAGCCCCTTGACGGGACGGACGGATCAGTTCATCGGGGGCCTGCTGAAGGGCTCGTTGTCGGTGCTGCCGTTGCCAGGCGGTGACGCGCTCGCACAGATGACGAAGAAGGCCGTGAGCCTTTCGCCCTACTCCGACGCCACCCGCCTCGCGCCGGCGGGCGCACCCGCCGCCTCGTCGATTCCGAGGGAGGTCGGGAAGCCGTCGCCGATCAAGTACGTCTTCTACATCATCCGGGAGAATCGCACCTACGACCAGGTGCTCGGCGACCTGAAGGGCGGAGATGGCGACCCTGCACTGTGCCTGTTTGGTGCCGACATCACGCCCAATGCTCACGCGCTTGCGCGAGAGTTCGTCCTGTTCGACAGCTTCTTCGTCGATGCCGAGGTGAGCTACGATGGCCACGCATTCTCGACCGCGGCGTATGCGACAGACGTCGTCGAGAAGATCTGGCCGGCCAACTACGCGGGCCGGGGCGGCGCCTACCTCAGCGAGGGCGGCGGCAAGATGCGCAACGCCTACGGCAACGTGGCCGCTCCCTCTCAGGGTTACATCTGGGATGCCTGCCGTCGCGCCAACCTTGGCGTGCGAAGCTACGGCGAGTTCGTCCTGCACGGCGACGATTTCCGCGACAAGACATCGCCGCTGAAACCCACCGTCCCAGGTCTGCAGGGTGCCATCAGCCCCGACTTCCCGCCGTTCGACATGGACATCACGGACCAGGTTCGGGCCGATATCTGGCTCGAGGAGTTCCGCGCGTTCGAAGCGTCGGGCAACCTCCCTCGCCTGACGATCATGCGCCTCCCGCGCGATCACACGTCTGGCACGCGGGTCGGCTCGGCCACACCGCGCTCGATGGTCGCCGACAACGACCTCGCCCTCGGCCGCATCGTCGACGCCATTTCTCACAGCCGCTTCTGGAAGGAGTCGGCGATCTTCGTGCTCGAGGACGACGCGCAGAACGGGCCGGATCACGTGGACGCGCACCGGTCGGTCCTGCTCGTCGCGAGCCCGTTCGTTCGGCGAGGAGCGGCGGACAGCACCCTGTACACGACGTCAGGCGTCCTGAGGACCATCGAGCTGATTCTGGGTCTGCCGCCGATGAGTCAGTACGATGCCGCGGCGACGCCACTCTACAAGGCGTTCGTCGCGCTGCCGGATCTGAGGCCGTATTCCGCGGTGCCCGCCAGGGCTCCGCTCGATGAGAGGAACGGGCCCAGAGCGCCTGGCGCGGCGGAATCAGCCGCGATGGACTTCAGCGCGCCGGACCGGGCGCCCGACCTGCTGTTGAACGAGGTGATCTGGAAGTCGGTGAAAGGCGCGAACGCGGTGATGCCGCCGCCACGCCGCGCGGCGTTCGTCAAACCCGCCGGCGACCGCGACTGAGTGTGGCGCGAAGGTGGCGTGGGTCTTCAGCCGGGGCGGTCAGGCCGGTGAGGAGCTCATCATGGGGCTTCGTGATCGTGTCGTCCTGTTGGCCGGGGGAGGCGCATCGGTTCGACCGTGGCCGTCGAGTTGGCGCAGCGCGGCCGTTTCCCGGCCGCTATAATGTCTCACCGGGTTGACCTGATACCCAGGTGATCCCGCGCAGTTCGCGAAGCTGATGTCACTGCCACTCTCTTCCTGTTGCGGTCGGCGTTCGACCACGGGCGGCCGCCTCCTGCTGACGATCATCGGGGCGGCCCTTGTCTGCCTCGGGTTCCCGTCCCTCGCCTTGTCTGGGGTGCCTGTCGCCCTGCCCGCTCCGAAGTTGACGCGCCCGGTCAAGACCGAGGCTGGGCTTGTCGCGGGAACGACGGTCGTTGGCGGACAGGTACAGGTCTACAAGGGGATCCCCTTTGCCGCCGCGCCGGTCGGCAACCTGCGCTGGCGGCCTCCGCAGCCCGTAACGCCGTGGACCGGCGTGAGGCAGGTGGTGGAATTCGGTCCGTCCTGTCCGCAGGTCGAACGGCAGGTGTTTGGCGATCGGATCGGAAAGACGAGCGAGGACTGCCTCTCTCTGAATGTCTGGGCGCCCGTGAACCCGACCAGCCGCCGGGTTCCGGTGCTGGTGTGGATTCACGGCGGTGCTTTCACGCAGGGGGCCGGGTCGCTCCCCGCCTACGACGGCGAAGCCCTGGCCCGGCGCGGCGCCGTTGTCGTGACGATCAACTATCGCCTCGGCCCGTTCGGCTTCTTTGCGCACCCGCTCCTCACGAAGGAGTCGGGCCATGACGCGTCCGGCAACTATGGCCTGCTCGACCAGCTTGCGGCGCTGCGCTGGGTGAAGGCCAACATTCGCGGGTTCGGCGGCAGCCCCGACCGCGTCACGGTGTTCGGCGAGTCGGCGGGAGCCGTCAGCATCGGATGCCTGCTGGTCTCCGAGCAGGCGCGGGGCCTCTTCCACGCGGCGATCCTTCAGAGCGGCTCGCCTTACGGCGTCACCCGGTATCTGCGCGACGCGCCGGCCGGCGAGGAGTCGATGGAGGAAGTCGGCGAGTTGATCGGCCGTCGCCTGGGCTGCGACCGGGAGGACGATGTTCTGGCCGCGCTGCGCTCGCGGAGCGTGGACGACATCCTGAATGCGTCTCGTCCCGCGCCGGTGTTCTTCGGCGAGGGCATCACGTTCGGTCCGATCGTCGACCGGTGGCTGATCAGGGAGAAGCCATCGGTGCTTCTCGAGAAGAAGCAGCAGCTGAAGGTACCGGTGCTCCTCGGATCGAACGCCGACGAGGGCGCGATCTTCGTGGCGCCGCTACAGGGACTCGACGTCGATACCTACCGCCGATTTGTCCGTTCGTCGTTCCGCGACCGGGCCGACGAGGTGCTGGCGCGGTTTCCTGTTTCGCGCGATGCCGAGGTGAAGCCGGCGCTGTCAAAGGTCGTCGGCTACTCGGCGTTCGTCGCGCCGGCGCGGCGCCTGGCCCGCGCGATGGCCGACCTTGGCGCGCCCGCCTACCTGTATTCGTTCACGCGCGTTCGCACGGGCATGCCGGCCGCGCGTCTCGGTGCCTTCCACGGCTCGGAGATCCCGTTTGTCTTCGGCACGCTGTCGCGCGGCAGCCGACCGGTCGCTTCGGAACCGCACGACGATGATCGGACGTTGTCGCAAGCGATGATGGCTTGCTGGACCCGCTTCGCGACAACGGGTGACCCCAATGGCGAGGGCGCGCCCGCGTGGCCACGCTACCGATTCCGGACCGATCTGTCGCTCGAGCTTGGCGACGAGTTTCAGTCGCGCAGCGGAGCGTCGCGCGACATCTGCGACTTCTTCGACCGCGTCGCGTCAGAGCGTCCCCCCCGCAAGGCTGCACCGGCTCGCTGAAGAGAATCCTGCCAAAGGGCGCGAATCGCAGTCGCCGGCGGCGACTCCGTGACGATCCGCGCGGGCCAGGCCTCGCCGCGCGGAGGGGATGCGGGATGGGGAAGA
Source organism: Acidobacteriota bacterium (assembly GCA_017883185.1). GTDB lineage: Bacteria > Acidobacteriota > Vicinamibacteria > Vicinamibacterales > Fen-181 > FEN-299. Next base: position 55,031 of record JADGOB010000002.1, on the reverse strand, counting down.
CCAGCTCGGACGGCGTCCCGCCGGTGATGGGTCCGCCCGCCGACACGCAGCGGGTGGACCAGGGTTGATCGTTGAGCGCAGGGTAGGATGACTCGATGCGAAACCTCGTGGTCGTCGTCGCGTGGCTTGTGGTGCTGGCGGTCTGTGGCTGCGTGCACCGGGCTGCGGTGCCTCCGCCTCAGAAGCCGATCGAGTTCCAGCGGAGCATCACGTTCTACGATCACCCGCTGGACCTGCACCTCGCCCGTCCGGCGCAACTGCAACCCGGCACGCCGCTGCTGCTCTATGCGACCGGCGACGGTGGATGGCGGGGAAAGGATGTGGAGAGCTACCGGCGCATGATCCGGTGGGGATACCCGGTCGCCGGGTTCAGCGCGCCGAGCTATCTCAAGCACCTGGGATTCGTGTCCGGTACTACCACGCCAGGACGCCTGGCGCGCGACTACCAGCAATTGATTGAGTTCGCGAAAGCCATCTTGAGCCTGCCGACCGGTACGCGTACGATCCTGGTCGGCATGTCACGCGGGGCGGGCCTCGCGGTGGTGGCCGCCGGCCGGCCGGAGCTCAGCGGGGAACTGGCGGGTGTGCTGGCCGTCGCCCTCACCAAGGAAGAGGAATACGTCCGGCAGTACCGGGTGAAGTTCGGCAAGTCGCCGAGCGATATGCCGAGGCGCGAAGTGGTCGAATTTCAGACCTACGAGCACCTGGACCGGCTCCAGTCGCTTCCGCTCGTCGTGATCCAGTCCACTGGTGACAACTACCTGCCGGCGGACGCCGCGCGGGGGTTGTTCGGACCGGACACGGCCCTCCGACGGTTGTTCGCCATCCAGTCGCGCGATCACAGCTTCACCGACGCCCGCGAGGCGCTCTTCGAGCGGATGGCCGGCTCGCTGGCCTGGATTTCCGGGATGCCGCCGGCATCCGGCACGCCGCCTGATCGCTGACACGAATGTCCGCTATGAAATCATCCTGCGTTCTCTTCTTTGCGTGCACGCTGGCCGTGGGCTTCGTGATGACATCCGCACAGCCCGCCCAGGCAACCGCCGAGCAGCGGATCGAGTTCCGTCTTCGCGGCCAGACCCTCACGATTTCGGTGTACAAGGCCACGCTGGCGCAACCGCTCGGCACCATCCTCATGGGCAGCGGCGACGTCGGCTGGGTGGGGCTGGCCGTGGACATGTCGGAATATCTGTCGAACAAGGGCTACACGGTCGTCGGCATCAACGTCCGGCAGTACCTGGGCGCGTTCACGTCTGGGAAGACGACGTTGACCACGAGCGAACCGGGAGGGGACTACAGCAGCTTGTTTCATTTTCTGATGGCCCGGAAACTGATCACGCCGCCCGTTTTTGTCTCGGGGGTGTCCGAGGGCGCGGCGCTGGCCGTGTTGGCGGGCGCCGGCGCGCAGAACCGGTCATGGGTGAACGGCGTGATGACCATGGGGCTGCCGCCGACGGCGGAGCTCGGCTGGCGCTGGACCGACTTCACCAGCTGGATCACCAGGAAGGACTCGGACGAACCGATGTTCAGGGCCAGGGAGTTCGTGCCGGCGATCGCGCCGCTGCCGCTCTGTATGATCCAGTCGATGAAGGACGAGTACGTCGCCGAGGCCGACTACCGGCTGTTCGAGAAGGTGGCGCGCAACCCGAAGAGGCTCGTGCTGATCAACGCGAGCAATCACCGGTTCACCGACCGCCGGAAAGAACTGCAGGTGGAGATCCTGGGCTGCCTGGCCTGGATGCGCGAGCACCAGCCGCCGATGTGACCTGCCCCGCACTCACAACCACAAAGAACCCAAAGAACACGGAGACGGCGCCAGCGCGCATCCACCGCAAGCACCTGCAGACGTCCTCCGACCTCCCCATCATGGTGTCGATCATCGACGAGGAGTCGAAGATCCAGCGGTTCCTGCCGTCGGTCGAGGCCGTCGTGAAGCAGGGGATTGTCGCGCACGAACGGTGCGCGCTACAGCGTCGGGCCGTGACCGGGCTTGAACGTGCCCTCGAAATAGCGACGACGGATGGTTAGCGCCTCCTCGTCCGCCCACCGCTGGAGGCCGACCGCCTGGATTCGGCAGAGGTTGTAGACCTTCAGGTTGTGCGGGTACACGTCGGCACCGGCCCGGGAGGGCTGCAGGCGGGCGCACGGGAAGTCATCGCACTGCGAGCAGAAGGACAGGCCCCGCTCCAGGATGCAGGCCCGTGTCGGGCAGTCCTTGAACAGCGTGCATCCTTGTTCCCGGCAGCCGCGACAGGCGACCTCCGAGGGGGAAACGTTCAGCCGGGCCGCGGTCCGGTCGCGGCGCTCGTCGGTGAGATTCGGCTCGAAGACCTCGCAGTTGAAGCAGTCGATGCCGCAGGGTGCGGTCAGGTGGAACACGTCAGTGCGGTCCATGCGTCACCTCTTCCTCTGGCCGATCACCAGCGAAGTTCCGCTTAAGACAGATTCCAGGGACACCACAGAAACTTGCTTCATTCATGACGATCTCAGCCCTGGAAGATGTCTAGCACAGAACGTCGCGCTCGCCGGCCTTCACCTTCCCCATCAACTGCGTGGCGCGTTCGCGGGGCCAGGCGCCCATGCTGTCAAGCGCCTCGGTGATGCACCGTTCGCCGACCGCCCGCGTCTCGGGCGACGCGTAGTCGATCAGGTATTCGAGGAACGTCGAAAGCCCGTTCGGGTCGCAGTGCTGCTTGATGTCGCCCGGCTTGGCGAGAGCCATGAAATCCGCGCCGGTGCGGCCGAGTCGATAGCACCCGGTGCAGAACGACGGGATGTACCCCAGCGACGCGACATCGCGCACGACCTCGTCGAGCCCGCGGTGGTCGCCCAGGCAGAACTGGCTCGCGTCCGCTCGCTCTTCGTCTGCGTACCCACCCGGATTGGTGCGGCTACCCGCCGAGATCTGCGACACGCCAAGCGCAAATGTCTCTCGCCGGATGTTCGCTACCTCCCGGGTGGACATGATGATGCCGGTATAAGGCACCGCGAGCCTGAGCGTCGCAACGATCTTCCGGAAATCGATGTCGCTGACCGCGTGAGGCGGGTGCAGCGCGACATCCGAACCGGTTGCCGGCTCGAGGCGCGGCACGCTGACCGTGTGAGGGCCCACGCCGAACCGGCGCTCGAGATGGCGGATGTGCTGCATCAGCGCCAGCACCTCGAATCGCCAGTCGAACAGGCCGAACAGCACCCCGATCCCGACGTCGTTGATCCCCGCCTCCATCGCGCGGTCCATGGCGGTCACACGCCAGTCGTAGTCGCGTTTCTTCCCGCTGAGGTGCACCGACGCGTAGGTCTGGTGGTGATACGTCTCCTGGAACAGCTGGTAGGTTCCGATCTTCCGCTCCCCGAGCGCCCGGAACTCGTCGAGCGTGAGCGGGGCGACGTTCACGTTCACGCGCCGAATCTCGCCGTTCCCGTGCGTCACGCTGTAAATCGTATCGACGCACTCGAGCACGTAGGAGAACCCTTCGCGCGGGTACGACTCGCCGGCGACCAGCAACGCGCGCTTATGCCCCTGGTCGATCAGGATGCGCACTTCCTGCGCGATTTCCTCCTGGGAGAGCGCCCGGCGGACCACCGCCCGGTTGCGCGCGCGGAACGCGCAGTAAGTGCACTCGTTCGCGCACATGTTCGACACGTACAGCGGGGCGAACAACACCAGCCGCCGGCCGTAGATCGTGTCCTTGACGTCCCGGGCGGTCGCGAACAGCTCCGCGAGCAGTTCGGGGTCGCTCACCTTCATGAGCACGGCGATCTCGGGGGCATCGAGTCCCCGAAGCTCGCGCGCCTTGGCGAGAACCGCCCGAACGGCGCCGGCATCCGCGGTACCGGCCCGCTCCAGGGTGGCGAAGATCGCGGGTTCGTCTACAAGCGGACTGCTCGGCGCATTCATGGCTGGCCACGCATAAAAAGGAGGAAGTGTGAGCGGTTGGCGACAGGAACGGTTCGCGCACCGCGTATTTGTTAATTATACGTCGCCGCGCCCATCGAGGGGGTGTTCGAGCCGTGTGGTAACATATTGAGTCTCTGCCTCCATCACACGGTTTCGGTTCGAACACCTGCTTCTTCCAGGACGGGCATCGTCATGCAGATCGAGACGACGAAGGCCCAGGCGCCAGCCACGGTGCCCCGCGCCGAACACCTCGCGCGTATCGCGGGTGACGTGTGGTCGGAACACACCGAGATGGTCCGGTTGTGCGAGCGGCTGGGCTTCCAGCAGAACATGAAGCCCGGCGACCCGCCGGTCGTGCGGACGCCGCTGGCCCTTCCGTTCGAGCCACCGGTCTCGTGAGCACCCGGGACGCCGATCCTCAGCGTCTGCGTGTGCACATCCGCGGCGCGGTGCAGGGGGTCGGATTCAGGCCGTTCGTCTACCGGCTTGCCGGTGCGCTGGGCCTGCCTGGCTGGGTCAACAACTCCTCGGCGGGCGTCAGCATCGAGGTCGAAGGTTCTCCTGCCGCGCTCGAGCGGTTCCTGGTGTGCGTCGGCCGCGACCACCCGCCTCGCGCCGTGATCCAGGGGCTCGAGGCCTCGTATCTCGAGCCCGTCGGCTTCGCCGGTTTCGAGATCCGCGAGAGCGCGGACGGCGAGAAGAGCGCGCTAGTGCTGCCCGACATCGCGACCTGCCCGGACTGCTTGCACGAGGTGTTCGACGAGGGCAACCGGCGCTTCCGGTACCCCTTCACCAACTGCACCAATTGCGGCCCACGCTTCACGATCATCGGGGCGTTGCCTTACGACCGCCCGAAAACGACGATGGCGGCCTTTCCGATGTGCGACGCGTGCCGGGAGGAATACGAGAACCCTGGCGACCGGCGCTTCCACGCGCAGCCCAACGCCTGCCCCGACTGCGGTCCGCGCCTCGAGCTGTGGGACGTGGACGGCGCGCGCCTGGCGATGCGCGACGAGGCGCTCCGGTCTGCCGAAGCCAGGATTCGTGAGGGGGCGATCGTCGCGGTGAAGGGGCTGGGCGGTTTTCACCTGGTCGTGGACGCGCGGAACGACGAGGCCGTGCGCCGCCTGCGGCGGGCAAAGGCGCGCGAGGAGAAGCCGTTCGCGCTCATGTTTCCCTCGCTGGCAGCCGTCCGCGTCGCCTGCGAGGTGACCGAGCGCGAGGCAAGGCTGCTCGCCTCGCCCGAGTCGCCGATCGTGCTGCTTCGACGACGGGAAGAGGGGAGAGACCCGGTTGCGGTCAGCGTGGCGCCAGGGAACCCCAACCTGGGAGCGATGCTGCCGTATACGCCGCTCCATCACCTGTTGCTCGGCGACCTGGGGTTCCCGGTCGTCGCGACGAGCGGCAACCGCAGCGACGAGCCGATCTGCACCGACGAGCACGAGTCGCTCGAGAGGCTGCGCGGTCTCGCGGACGTCTTTCTCGTTCACGACCGGCCGATTGCGAGGCACGTGGACGACTCGGTCGTGCGCGTGGCAGCCGGTCGCGAACTGGTGCTGCGCCGGGCGCGCGGCTACGCTCCGCTGCCCTTCGCGCTTCGGTCGGAGATGCCGCCCGTTCTCGGCGTGGGGGCGCACCTCAAGAACACGGTCGCCCTCTCCGTCGGACGTAACGTGTTCGTCAGCCAGCACGTGGGCGATCTGGAAACACCGGAGGCGTACGGCGCCTTCGAGCGGGTGATCGAGGCGTTCGAGCAGATGTACGAGTTGACGCCGGTCGTGGTGGCGTGCGACGAACACCCCGACTACCTGTCGAGCCTCTACGCTTCGCGGCGGGGCGTGAGGGTCGCCAGGGTGCAGCATCACCTGGCGCACGTCCTGGCCTGCATGGCCGAGAACGAGATCGAGCCGCCTGCGCTTGGTGTGTCATGGGACGGCACAGGGTACGGTCTTGACGGGACCATCTGGGGAGGCGAGTTCTTCTCCGTTGCGCCCTCGTCGGCCGAACGCGTCGCCACGTTCCGAACCTTCCCGCTGCCCGGTGGCGATCGCGCGGTCAGGGAACCGCGGCGAACGGCGATAGGGCTGCTGCACGCCGTGTTCGGCGACGAGGCCTGGACGATGGCGGACCTTGCGCCGGTCGCGGCATTCTCGGACTCCGAACGGCAGCTCGTGCGGACGATGATCGAGCGGGGCGTGAACTCACCGCGCACGTCGAGCGTCGGCCGACTGTTCGACGCCGTCGCTTCGATCGCGGGATTGCGCCAGGGGGTCCGCTACGAGGGGCAGGCGGCGATGGATCTCGAGTTCGCCCTTGACGGCGTGACGACCGATGACTGTTATCCGCTCGATATACGATCTCTTTTCCCCGCCGTCGAAGACTTCGCGCCTAACGGACTCAGCACGACGCGGCCCTCATCCCCGGGCCAGGCTGTCGGGGTGTCGGGTTTGGCCGCGCTACCCGCGTGGGTCATCGGATGGGCGCCGCTCGTCCGCGCCCTCGTGGACGACGTGCGTGCGAGTTGCCCCGTCGGGGTCGTCTCCGCCCGCTTCCACAATGCTCTGGCGGAGGTCATCGTCGAGATTGCGAGACGGGCGTCGGCCGAACGGGTGATACTCTCAGGTGGCTGCTTCCAGAACCGGTACCTGCTCGAGCGCACCATCGCCCGGCTGAGGGCGACAGGGTTTCGCCCGGCATGGCATCAGCGGATTCCGCCCAACGATGGCGGGATCGCGCTCGGCCAGGTGGTCGCGGTCGCCTGGGGGCTGGCGAGAAACGACACGTAGAACGCGGGTAACCAGTCAGGTAGCCAGCAGTCAGAATTCAGGATTCAGCATGAGGACGCCAGCGACAACATGTGACATTCTGACATTCTGACTTCTGACTTCTGACTTCTAAGTCCTGTCTGCCTGAGTAGTAACGGTGTCCATATGTGCCTGGCAGTTCCTGGCAAGATCGTGAGCATGTCCGGTGACGATCCGTGGGCGCGCACCGCAAAGGTCAGCTTCGGCGGCGCAATCAAAGACGTGAGTCTCGCCTTCCTGCCTGACGTGAACGTGGACGACTACGTGATCGTCCACGCGGGGTTCGCGCTCAGCCAGATCGACGAGAAGGAGGCGTTGCTGATATTCGAGGACCTGAGCAAGCTGGCCGCAGGGCTCGATGGCGACGGGGAGTCACCGGCGTGAAGTTCATCGACGAGTACCGGGACCCGGTAGCCGCCCAACGATGGCTGGCGGCCATCCACGGCCTGGTGACCAGGCCGTGGACGCTCATGGAGGTCTGCGGCGGCCAGACGCACGCGATCCTGAAGTACGGGATCGACGAGCTGCTGCCCCGCGAGGTGACGTTGCTTCACGGTCCGGGCTGCCCGGTGTGCGTCACGCCGCTCGAGAAGATCGACAGGGCGCTGGCGTTGGCCTCGCGGCCCAACGTCATCTTCTGCTCGTTCGGCGACATGCTGCGCGTGCCCGGGACCGATCGCGACCTGCTCGCCGTCAAGGCCGCCGGCGGAGACGTGCGCATCGTCTATTCGCCGCTCGATGCCTTGAAGGTGGCGCTCGAGAACCCAGACAAACAGGTCGTGTTCTTTGCCGTCGGGTTCGAAACGACGGCTCCGGGCAATGCGATGGCCGTGTACCAGGCCAGGCGCGCAGGCCTCGAGAACTTCAGCGTCCTCGTATCGCACGTGCTGGTCCCGCCCGCGCTCGAGGCGATTCTCGGCTCGCCGTCGTGCCGGGTGCAGGGATTCCTCGCGGCCGGGCACGTGTGCGCGGTGATGGGATACACCGAGTATCTTCCCATCGCGGCCCGTTACAAGGTCCCGATCGTCGTCACCGGCTTCGAGCCGCTGGATCTCCTGCAGGGGATCTACCTCTCTGTGAAGCAGCTCGAGGAAGGCCGCGCCGAGGTGGAGAACCAGTATTCGAGGGTCGTCACTAAGCAGGGGAACCGCCAGGCGCAGTCGATTGTCACGGAGGTATTCGGCATCGTGGACCGGGCGTGGCGGGGGATTGGGGTGATTCCCGGCAGCGGGCTGGGGCTGCGAGATGCCTACGCCGGGTTCGACGCCGAACGCCGGTTCGACCTGAGCGAGGTGGGACCGCGGCCCGAGCCGGCGGAGTGCATCGCCGGCCTCGTTCTCCAAGGCTTGAAGAAGCCGCACGAGTGCGACGCGTTCGGCCGACGATGCACCCCGGAACACCCGTTGGGGGCCACCATGGTGTCGTCGGAAGGCGCGTGCGCGGCCTACTATCGGCACCGGCGCGTCGCGGCCGGGCAGGAAGGTGCGCGATGAGCCAGGCGAAGGACTTCGCTCCGTCGTGCCCCGCTCCGATCGCGCAGTATCCGCAGGTGCTGCTGGCGCATGGCGGCGGCGGCCGCCTGATGCACCAGTTGATCGAGCGGGTGTTCCTGTCGGCCTTCAGCAACCCGCTGCTCGACACCGGGCACGACGCGGCCGTGCTCGAGGTGGGCGCGGCCCGGATTGCGTTCACCACCGACTCCTACGTCGTCCGTCCGCTGTTCTTCCCGGGCGGCACCATCGGCACGCTGGCCGTCAACGGGACGGTGAACGACCTGGCCATGGCCGGGGCGCGGCCGCTGGCTCTGAGCGCCGGCTTCATCATCGAGGAAGGGCTTGCCGTCGAAACCCTTCAGCGAGTGGTGGCATCGATGCAGGCCGCGGCAGTCGAGGCCGGGGTGGCCATCGTGACCGGCGACACGAAGGTGGTTGACCGCGGGAAGGGTGACGGTGTGTTCATCAACACCGCGGGCGTGGGGGTGGTCGAGCACGGCCTGCGGATTGCCCCCGCGAGCGTCCGTGCCGGGGACGCCGTGATCCTCAGCGGAGACATTGGCCGGCATGGCATGGCCATCATGGCTGTCAGGGAAGGGTTGCAGTTCGAGAGCGCCATCGAGAGCGATTGCGCGCCGCTGTCCGCGCCGGTGCTCGACCTGGTCTCGTCCGGCGTCGATGTCCACTGCCTTCGGGACATCACCCGCGGAGGGCTGGCCAGCGCCCTGAACGAAATTGCCGGTTCGGCGAAGGTTGGCATGACGATTGACGAGCGGCCCGTTCCCGTCCGTGAGGACGTGCGCGGCGCCTGCGAGATCCTGGGCTTCGACCCGATGTACGTGGCGAACGAGGGTCGCTTCATCGTCTTCGCTCCCGAGCACCAGGCCGACCGCGTGGTGGAGGTCCTCCGCCGGCATCCCGTCAGCGGAGACGCCTGCGTCATCGGCCGGGTGACCCTCGAGCGACCGGGGCTCGTCGTGGTCCGCAGCATCCTCGGAGCGACGCGCGTGCTCGACATGTTGAGTGGCGAGCAACTGCCGAGGATCTGCTAAAATTGCCGACGTCATGATCTGGTCTTTCGAGCGCCAGGGCGAAAATCTCCGCTGCGAAATCCGCCGCGACATCGAGGGGCAGTACTACGAGTTGGTCGTCACCAGGCCGGACGGCGCGGAGCAGGCGGAGCGTTTCGAGGACCCTTCAGCGGTCATCGCGCGGTCGGTTGACGTCATGCGCGGGTTGATCGAAGAAGGCTGGCGCTCGCCTTCGGAGGAAGCCACACACTGCCAATAGGCGGGGCGGAAGAGCCGCCTGCCGAATCCGTTCAATACAACCGTGTCACCCGTCTGTTCTATTTCCAGACGGGCACGGTCTCTCCACTCACGGCCCTGCCCGGAAACGCTCAGGAAGCCAGATCCGCGCTCGTGGCACACCGCTTGCCCTGCAGCGGTAAAACGGTAAAACGGTAACGCAGTAACGCGATAACGCGGCAAAACGGTAACGCGGGTGCCGACACCGGCGGATTCGTTCTCCTGCCTGCGGTGTCGGTCCAGTTAGAGCGCCCTGGCGACGAGCCGCGCCGGGCGGGAAGGGGGGAGTCCCGATGTTTCCAGTCGCTACGCCAGGAGAGATGATTCGACGCGTGCGTGCCGAGTTCCTCGAGATGCCAGGTCTGAAGCTGACCGTGGCGCAAGCACAACGGTTGTGGGGCGCGGATCGCCCGACGTGCGAGGCGGTGATCGAGGCGTTGACCCAGGCGCGGTTCCTCGCGCGCACCCGCGACGGCGCGGTCGTGCTCCGGGCTGCGATGTCCGCGTAGGGAACTGCGCGGACATCGCCCTTACTTGCCGAACTCGACCTTGGGCAGCTGTTTGGCCTCGGGCGGGGCCTGGAAGAACGGGTGTTCCTTGAAGCTGAACACGCTGGCCGTGATGTTCGACGGGAACCTTCGCCGGAGCGTGTTGTATTCCTGGACCTTGTCGTTGTAGCGCTTCCGTTCAGTCGCGATACGGTTCTCGGTGCCGGCGAGTTCGTCGCTCAACCGCGCGAACTGCTCGTTGGCCTTGAGCTGGGGGTAGTTCTCCACCACCATCAGGAGGCGCGAGAGCGCGGACGTCTGCTCGTTTGCGGCGGCCATGGTGGCTTCCGGCGTCTTGGCGCCCGCCATCTTTGCCCGCGAGTCGGCGACGGCCTGGAATACGGCCTGCTCGTGCGCTGCGTAACCCTTCACGGTGTTGACCAGGTTCGGGATCAAGTCGTTGCGCCGCTGTAACTGGGTCTCGATCTGCGCCCACTGGGCCTTTACGCCCTCTTCCTGGCCGACAAACGTATTGTAGGAACAGCCGGACAGGGGGAACGCGGCCAGCGCAAGGCACGCGACCAAGGCGAACCGCACAGCCATCACATCCTTCATCTCTCGCATCGTCTTCTCCTCAGCGCGTCTGAATCACGATTGCTCGTTACTACTCAGAAGTCAGAATTCAGGAGCCAGAATTCAGAATGGCCTGCGACCAGGCCTCCAGCAGCTTGCTGACCTCTTCAAACAACTGGTTCAGCGCCCTTCTGTTTACCAACTGGCGCCGCCGCCCCCACCCCCGCTTCCACCGCCGCCGAAGCCGCCGAAGCCACCGCCGAAGCTGCCGCCACCGCCGCCGCCAAACGAGCCGATCCCGCTGTTCCAGCCGCTCCAGCCGCCGCCGCCCCAGCCGCGGCGATAGCCGCTCTGTGGCCGAGACGGGCCGCCGCGACTCGCGCCGGCGATGAGGACGATGATGGCGATGAGGATGACGACCCAGGACGGGAACCCGCTGGACCGGCGCTGACGAACGGGCGTCGGCTGCGGCACGCCCTGGAGCGTGACGTTTCGGCCCTGCGCGATCCGCCCGATGATCCGGGCGACGCCAGCCTTCAGTCCGCCGCCGAAATCTCCCTGGCGGAACGCCGGCGCCATGAACTCGCGGCTCGTCTCCCCCGAGTAGCCGTCGGTGATGAACTCCTCGAGGCCGTAGCCCACCTCGATCCAGACCTTGCGGTCCTTGACCGCCAGCAGCACCAGCAGGCCGTTGTGCTTGCCTTTCTCGCCGATGCCCTTCCCCTGGTTCTCGAACAACTTGACCGCGTACTCGCGGATGTCGGCGTACGGCGCGAAGGTCGGAATGGTGGCCACCACCACGACATCGCCCGTTGCCTCCTGAAGCGTCCGGATGGCGCGGTCCATCTCGGCGGCACTCGCCTTGTCGATCACCCCGGCGAAGTCGTTCACCGGTTGCGACAGCGCCGGCAGCGCGTCCTGCGCGCGCGCGACTGGCGCCAGCAGGGCCAGCACGAGGAGGAGGGGGACCAGTGAGCCGACCCGCCGCGTCACAGCGTCCATTCGTCCACCAGTGTGGTCAGCTGCTCGACCGCCAGCAGGTACGCGGGGAAGAAGGCGCCGACGTCGAGATCGCGGACCTGCTCGGCGCGCCCGGACGAGAGGAGCGGTCGCAGCCCCTCGGTGCGGAGGTGCAGGCGCTGCTCGACGAAGTGGCCGAGGGCGTCCGGCGTTCGGGCGTTGACGCCGTGAAGTGCGGCGATGTTCACGAGTAGTGCCCGCAGCGGCACGACCGAGGCGGACACGAGCCCGGCGAGGGCCTGCGGGCTTCCGGCAGCCTGGATGAACCCCTCGCGGAGGTGGAGCAGGTGACTCCGCGCCTGCGCTTCACACGCACGCCGGAGGTCCCGGTCGGCGACCGCCATGTCCCGGAACGGATCGTCGCCGGCGACCACCAGGTGCCGCGCGATGATCTGGCTGAACTCCAGCGGGAACGCGTCGAGCGATCGCTGCAGCTCGGAGGGCGCCAGGAACAACGGCACAGCGAGGCCCCGCTTCGCCCAGTTTGCGGCCAGCGGCGCAAGGCGTGCCAGGTCGCCGTACGCGAAGTCATCGACGACCACCAGCGTGTGCACCTGCTCGTCGTGCTGGAGCTCGCCGTCTGCTGCGGCGGCGGACGCGCCGGAGGCCTCTCCGAGCAGCCCGTGGGCCTCGTAGACGACGAGCGCGCGCAGGCGGGTGTCGAGAATCGTGCGCAGGTCGGCTTCGAGAACGCCAACAGCCTCGCGCCAGGAGCGGGTGGATGCCATGAAACATATTCTAGTGCATCGACGGATGAGTTCCGTAATCCGAGGATGTAGAATGGCGCCCATGCGTTTGCGTGAGATCAAGGTTGGGTGCATCGGTGGAGGGACGGGGCTGCCAAGCCTGCTGGGCGGCCTCAAGACCAACCCCTGGCTGCAAGTCAACGCGGTCGTGACGATGTTCGACAGCGGCGGCAGCTCGGGCATGCTGCGCGACCAGCTTGGGGTGCTGCCGCCCGGCGACATCCTCAAGTGCGCGCTGGCGCTGGCGCGAAACGAGGCGGAGGCGCGCCGCGTGCTGCTGTCCCGCCTGCCCACGCTCGAGCACGCGCGCCTCGCCGGGCACACCGGCGGCAACCTCCTGCTGTCGATGATGGAGCGCTACAGCGGCGACTTCATCGCGGCCGTGGACGGGTTGCGGGCGTTGCTCGGGTGTCACGGGCGGGTGTGGCCGGCCAGCGTCGAGCACTCGTCGGTGTGCGCCGAATACGCCGACGGGTCAGAGACGCGCGGCGAGGTCGAAGTGGACGCCCTCCAGAGCGAGGGGCGTGCGGTGCGGCGTATCTGGCTCGACCCGCCACCCCGGATTCACGAGCAGGTGGCGGCCGCGATCGAGCAGTTCGAGGTGGCGATTATCGGGCCGGGGAGTTTCTTCACCAGCCTGATACCACCGCTGCTGGTGGGCGGGATGTCCGAAGCCATAAGGCGGATCGAAGGACCGGTGATCCTGGTCGCCAACCTGCTGACCGAAGGCCGCGGGATGAGCGCGTTCACCGCGGCCGACGAGGTGAACTGGATCGGAGAAGCGATCGGCCGACCGGTGGACGTCCTGGTCGTGAACACCGCGAGGCCGTCGAGCCAGACGATCGAACGCTACGCGGCCGAGCACAAGCACCCGCTGCCGATCGGGGAGGTTCCGCCCACGTGCGAAGTGGTCGAGGGGCCCTTCTGGGACGGCGAGATCGCGCGTCACGCGCGCAGGCGCCTGTCGTACGCCATCTGGAGCATCATCGCGCGGCGGCTGCTGGACTAGTCGAGGGTGAGGAGGACGTCGCCGCGGTTGACGCTGTCGCCGTCCTTGAAGCCGAGTCGGGCCACGCGGCCGTCGCGCGGCGCCGGCAGGTTGTTCTGCATCTTCATGGCCTCGATCTGGACCACCGGGTTGCCGGTCTTCACCGCGTCGCCGACCTTGACCAGGTACCGCAGGACGAGACCGGGCATCGGAGAGGTGACGACCGAATCTGGCGCCCCCTCCGTCACCGTTCCGGTTGTGGCGGCCGCGGCGGGCGTCGCCTGCTCCGCATCGACCTCAACGTGGAAGACCTCGGCGCCGACCTTCACGGTGAAGTGTCTGGGCGAGGTGGTCGGCGCTGGCGTCGGCACGCCCCCTTCGACCGGCAGTCCCTTTCGAGCCTTGGCCACCGCCTCGTTCTCGCGCCGCACGTCCTCGATCGTCCTTGCCTTCGTCTCCGGTGGCGGCGCCTCGACGCCGTACTTCCACTTGAGGAAGCGCAGCCCGGTTGTCGGGTAGAGGGCGTAGCACAGCACGTCCCCGATATCGCGCGCGAGGCCTCGCGTGTCTTCCCGGGCCTTCTCCAGTTCGGGCGGCAGCAGGTCCGCGGCCCGGCAGGTAATCGGCTCTCGGCCCCGCTCGTTATCGGCGAGCGCGAGCGCCTGGACCTCGGGGTCGATGGCGGCCGGCGGCTTGCCGTAGAGGCCGTAGACGTAGTCCTTGACCTCTTTCGAAATCATCTTGTAGCGGCCGAACAGCACGTTCAGGACCGCCTGCGAGCCGACGATCTGGCTGGTCGGCGTCACCAGCGGCGGGCACCCGAGTTCGCGCCGCGTGCGCGGCAGTTCCTCGTACACCTCGGCAAGCCGGTTCAACGCGTCGGCCTGCCGCAGTTGGGCCACCATGTTGCTGAACATGCCGCCGGGGATCTGGTGCGACAGGACCCCGGTGTCGATGACCGACAGCTTGGTGTCGTCGAGGAAGTCGCGGTACTTGGGCGCGATGTTCTCGAAGTGCTCGTCGATCTTCAACAGCTTGGCAAGGTCCAGGCCGGTGTCGCGTGGGCGCCCGGCGAGCGCGGCGACAATCGGTTCGAGCGCGGCGTGCGACGTCCGCAGGGCGAACGGCGCGAGGCAGGTGTCGATGATGTCCACGCCGGCGTCGATCGCGCGGAGCAGGCTCATGTACGCCATCCCGCTCGTAAAGTGCGTGTGCACGACGATCGGGATCGACAGCTCTCGCTTCAGCCGCCCGACGAGCGCCGCCGCATCATCGGGCGAGAGGAGCCCGGCCATGTCCTTGATGCAGAGGCTGTCGGCGCCCATCTTCTCGATCGTGCGCGCCTTGTCGAGGAAGTACTCGAGCGTGAACACCGGGCCGCCGAGCGATCGCTCGGTCAGCGAGTAGCTGATGGCGCCCTGGATGTGCTTGCCCGTCTCGCGAATCGTCTGGAAGGCCGTGGCGACGTTGCGTTCGTCGTTCAACGCGTCGAAGACGCGAAACACGTCGATCCCGCAGTCGGCCGCGTGGCGAACGAACGCCTGCACGACGTCGTCCGCGTAGTTGCGGTAGCCGACCAGGTTCTGGCCGCGCAGCAGCATCTGGAGCCGCACGTTCGGCATGAGCCTCTTGAAGGTGCGGATGCGCTCCCACGGGTCCTCGTTCAGGAACCGCGTCATGACGTCGAACGTCGCGCCGCCCCAGACTTCCATCGACCAGAAGCCGACCGTGTTCATCTTGGGCGCGATGGCGGCGAGGTCGTCGGTCCGGACACGGGTGGCGAAGAGCGACTGGTGGCCGTCGCGAAAGGTCAGGTCGGTGATCTGCAGGCGGCTGGCGGCCTCGGGCATGGGACCTCCGCGACGAGCATAGCATTCCATGGTCGGGTCGTGAAAATTATGGGCCGGGAGGACCGGATGCCGGTTTATCATCCCAGCACCATGCCGACCACCACCGTCCCGCCCGGCCCGTTCGCCTGGTATCGCGGCGCCACACCGGAAGCGCGGCGCGCGCTCGGAGCCGCCTGCCTGGGCTGGATGCTCGATTCGTTCGACGTCAACCTGTACGCGCTCGTGCTGGCCGCCGTCATGGCGGACCTCGGGTTCACCAAGTCGGTCGCCGGCCTGATCGGATCGTTCACGCTGATCGCGGCGGCGATAGGCGGCATCATGTTCGGCCTCGTCGCCGACCGCTACGGGCGCACGCGTGCGCTGATTGGCAGCATCCTCATCTACTCGGTGTTCACGGGTGCGTGCGGGTTTGCGCAGAACGCGTGGCACCTGATGGTCTGCCGTGCGCTGCTGGGGATCGGCATGGGCGGGGAGTGGGCGAGCGGCGCCGCGCTGGTGTCGGAAACCTGGCCGGATGAGCACAGGGGCAAGGCGCTGGGGATCGTCCAGAGCTCGTGGGCGGTCGGGTACGCTGCGGCCGCGATCGTCACCCACCTGGTGCTTCCCACGTGGGGCTGGCGCGCGGTCTTCTTCGTCGGCGTTCTTCCCGCCGTCGTGACGGCGTGGGTCCTGAGGCGCGTGGAGGAACCGCAGGTCTGGCGGCAGGCGCGTGCGGCCGGCGCCGCCTCGGCGGCTGCGCGGGGGCGGTTCGCCGACATTTTCCGCGGCCCGATGCTGCGGCTGACGGTGTTCGTGACGTTGATGAACGCCTGCACGCTCTACGGGTACTGGGCGTTCACGCAGTGGGTTCCCGCCTATCTCGAAATGTCGCCCGCGCGGGGCGGCCTGGGGCTCGCGTCCTACAAGACGCTCCTGCTGGTGACGATGAACATCGGGATGTGGTTTGGCTACGTCACGTTTGGCCTGATCAGCGACCGGCTCGGACGGAAGCGGACCTACGTGACGTACGTGCTGGCGGCCGCGTTCTTCGTCATGGCCTACGCCTCGTTCCAGACGCCGCTCGCGCTCCTGCTGATCGGGCCGTTCGTCGGGTTCTTCGGCGCGGGGTACTTCAGCGGCTTCGGCGCGGTGACCGCCGAAATCTATCCGACGAACATCCGCGCCACGGCGCAGGGGTTCACCTACAACCTCGGCAGAATCGCTAGCGCGGCCGCACCCTGGACGGTCGGCACGCTGGCCGATTCGCACGGCTTCCCGGCCGCGTTTGCCACCGCCGCGGCAGCCTTCGTCCTGGCGGCCGTCGCCTGGATCTGGATCCCGGAAACGCGCGGGCGGACCCTCCGGTAGACATCTTCCAGGGTTCAGCCTGTCAGTGGTCGCGGTGCTGCACCAGTTCGCGCACGATTTCCGTGATCTTCCGGAAATCCAGCTTGCCGCTGCTCATCTTGGGCAGCTCGGGCAGCACGACGAACTGCTTCGGGAGCGCGATGCGCGGAAGCGACTCCGCCATCTGCGCGAGGATCGCCCGTTCATCCACCTGCTCGGTCGTCGTCGCGACGATGCGCGCGCCGCGGAGGGCGTCTGGCACTTCGACGACGCAGCAGGTGCAGTCGGCGGGCACCAGCCGTTCCAGCACGTCCTCGACCTTCACGAGCGACACCATCTCGCCGGCGATCTTGAGAAAACGACGCAGGCGACCGACGTGCCAGAGATACCCGTCGTCGTCCATGAAGCCCATGTCGCCGGTGTCGTACCAGCCGCGGCGGATGTTGAGCGAGGTGGCCTCGAAATCGTCGAAGTAGCCCTTCATCACGTTCGGGCCCTTCACCAGCACCTTGCCGATCTCGTTCACCGCGCACGCTTCGCCGGTCTCGTAGTGTTCGAGCCGGATCTGCACGTTCGGCAGCGCCCTGCCGACCGACCCGGCCCGGTTGTGAGTCGGCGTGTTGACCGAAATGACCGGGCTCGTCTCAGTCGTGCCGTAGCCTTCGTAGAGAATCACCCGGTGCTTGTCCCAGTATCCCCGCCGGAGTGTTTCCGGGCACTTGTCTGCGCCGGTAATCAGCAGGCGAACCGTCTTGAAGTCGTCCGGGTCCGACTTGTGCAGGTACCCGGAGAGGAACGCCGGGGTGCCGACCATCACCGACACCTTTTCGTCGCGGACGGCGCTGCAGATCGATCGGAACTCGAGGGGATTCGGGTGGGTGACGATCGTCATCCCGCGTTCGAGGGGCAGCCACAGATCGACCGTCAGGCCGAACACGTGGAAAAATGGGAGGTTCGCCAGGAGAATGTCGTCCGGTCCGAAGTCGAGCACGTGGGCGACCGCCTCGAGGTTCGCCGCGATATTCCCGTGCGTGAGCGGCACCGCCTTCGGGTCCCTCTCGCTGCCGCTGGTGAACAGGACGACCGCGTTCTGGTCGTCGTCGCCTGGGGGCAGCCGGCCGATAATCCGGTCGGCCGACCCGGACGCGCGAAGCGCGCCCCGAATCTTGTCGAGCGCGTTGACCTGCTTGGCGAGATCTTCGAGGCAGATCATGCCGTCGAGCACGGGGCACTTGATCCGATCGAGGAGCGCCCGCGAGGTGAGGACCGTGCGGAAGGCGAGGCGACGCTGCGCGTCGCGGCAGTTCTCGGCCGCCCCGGTCGAGTAGTTGATCATGACCGGCGTGCGGCCGCTGACGAGCACGGCCAGCATCGCGTAGATGCAGCCGGCGCTGGTCGGCACCATGATGCCGACGAACCCCTCGTCGCACGACTTCAACTTCTCGGCGAGGATGAGGGCGCGGAGCAGGACGGCCCTGTAGGTGACGCGCTGGTTCGTCGCGCGGTCGATGATGGCGAGCTTCTTCTCGTACCGCTTCGCCGTTCTGATGAAGGTCTCGTGAAGGCGCATGGGGTCACGATCGTAGGGCCGATCCGGACAGACGTCAACGGGGCAGTAGCCTACCGACGCTGCAGCGAGGCAACGGTCGCGACGACGGCTGCCACTTTCCTCAGCCGGGCGACATCCGGCCCGTGGCGGATCGGCCCGATCGTGGCCAGGGCCGCTTCCTGCACCCGGACTGCTGCGTAGGCGTCGTCGAGACCGACCGAGTCGAAGGTGACCTCGTCCCCCGGCGCAGCCTGGGCCAGCCGGGGAATGTCGGGGCCGATGACCGTGGCGATCTTCGTATAGCCGCCAGCCGTGCCGCGGTCGGCGAGAAGGACGATCGGCACCCCGTCGCCGGCAACCTGAACCGCACCCAACGGCGTCCCGTCGGACACGATGTCCGGGCCGCGCAGGTGCTCGATAGCCGCGCCCGCCAGGCGGTAGCCCATCCGATCCGACTGCGGCGACACGGAATACGTGGACGACAGGAACGTGTGAACGCCGTTCGGCGTGAACCGATCGTCCTGCGGCCCAAGCACGACCCGCAGCAGGTGAGCGTGGCCATAGATCGGGCGATGGGGGACGGGCAGTTGCAGGGCGCCACCGAGCAGGACCGGGCGATCGCCGGACACGTGAACGGCGTCGCCGGCCTCGAGCTTCCTCCCGGCGATGCCTCCCAGCCTCGACCGGATGTACGTGGCGCGGCTGCCCAGCACCTCCGGAACATCGACGCCGCCGGCCACCGCGAGGTACGCGCGCACGCCGTCCTGCGGCCCGCTGAAAGAGAGAACGGCACCAGGCTCGACGACAACCGATTCCCAGCGCGGGAGCGGTCGATCGCCCAGGCGCGCGCCGAGGTCGGCACCGGTCAGCGCGATCGTGGCTGGCACGACGAACTCGAGTCTCGGCCCGATCAGGGTCAGCTCGAGGCCGGCCGCGTCGTCGGGATTGCCGACTAGGCGGTTCGCCGCCCGCATGGAAAACAGGTCGAGCGCGCCGGACGTCGGCACGCCGTAGCGCTGATACCCGAACCGCCCGAGGTCCTGGACGGTCGTCAGCATCCCGCCGTCGAGTACCTCAATCGTCTTCACGTCGTGACCCCCCGCACCGGTAGGGTCCACGTGCCGCGTTGGATCTCATCCTGAATGGCGGAATACCGATCGAGGGTCACCGGCACGAACCGGATGTAGTCGCCAGCCTCGACGACGACCGGCGGGTGGCGGGACGGATCGAACAGCGAGACCGGTGTCCGGCCGATCAACTGCCATCCACCCGGGCTCTCGACGGGATAGATGCCCGTCTGCTGCTGCGCGATGCCGACCGACCCGGCGGGAATGGCCGTTCTCGGGGTCTTCAGGCGCGGGGCGGCGATGCGCTCAGACATGCCGCCCAGGTACGTGAAACCAGGGCTGAACCCCATCATGTAGACCAGGTAGTCGGTGCCCGCATGGATGGCGATCGCCTCGTCTTCCGTCAGATGGTTGTGCCCGGCCACGAACCCGAGGTCGGGGCCGAACGTCCCGCCATACGCCGTGGGAATCTCCACCACTCTCGGCGGCGGCAGCGGCGTGTCGGCCAGGTGCGCATCGAGCTCCGAAAGGTGGCTGCGCAGGCTGTCGAACGTCGTGCGGAGCGGGTCGTAGGATACCAGCAGGGATCGGTACGTCGGTACCAGGTCGCGCACGCCGGCCACAGCGGCTCGCTCGATCGCGAGGAACAACTCCCGGACGCGGCGGTTGATCGCGGGATCGATCGAGTCCCCGAACTCGACGATCAACGCGGCCTCTCCTGCGACGAGAAACCGAGGTGCCAAGGGGGCTGGAGTCATTGTCCCTCTCGGCCGCTTCCGAGGGCGGACAGCGTCACGCCGGCCGCTTCGAGCGCTGCCTTCAACGCCGACGCGAGTGTCACCGCATTGGGCGTGTCCCCGTGAAGGCACAGCGTGTCCGCCTCGACGTGCACCACCTCGCCGGAGATCGCCACCACCGTTTTCTCCATGGCCAGTCGCACGCTGCGCTCGATCACCGCTTGCGTGTCGTGGATCACCGCTCCCGGCTTCGACCGTGGCACCAGGGTTCCGTCGGGCATCAGCGCGCGGTCGGCAAACGCCTCGCGCGCGACGCGCAGGCCCATCTTCTCTGCCTGGTCGGCCCACTTCGAGCCGGCGAGCACCACGAGGATCAGCGACGGATCGGTGTCGAGCACCGCGTCCCCGATGGCCCGGGCCAGGTCGCCGCCCGGCACCGCCATGTTGTAGAGGGCGCCGTGCGGTTTCACGTGCTGGAGCTTCTTCGCCCGGGTGAACCCGGTGAGCGCGCCGATCTGATAGACCAGGTCGTCCCGCACGTCATCGGGCGTGGCCGCCAGGTTGCGCCGCCCGAACCCCTGCAGGTCCGGGAAGCCAGGATGTGCCCCGATGCCCACGCCGTGGGCTTCGGCGAGACGGACGGTCCGGCGCATCGTGGCCGGGTCGCCCGCGTGGAAGCCGCAGGCGATGTTGGCCGATGTGACGAAGCGAATGACCTCCTCGTCGAGTCCCATCGTCCAGGCACCGAAGCTCTCCCCCATGTCGCAGTTGAAGTCGAAACGCATCGGCATCGGTCGGCTCCTCGTCATCGGCGAAGGCCACGAATCAAGGCCGGAGTCGAAGCCCGGCGGGCGGACTCCTCGGCCCGCGTGAGCAGACCCGGCTACTGGAGAATCGTCACCGGAGCGGGCCACACCGGCGTCGGCCACCGGAGAATGAAGTGCGACTGCGCACCCCATACGATCGTGTCCTGCGGGAGCCACCGCGGCAGCCGTTGCCAGCCGACCCCGCCGGGCACGCCGTAGACGATGGCCGTGACGCGGGCGTCAGGCAGGCGCGACAGGCCGTCCTGCGACAGCAGTACGCGGAGCGTCACACCTGCAGCCGGCGCCGGCAAGACCACCGCCCGCCACCGTCCGTCGCGGACCGCGCCCCGAAGGTTCGATTCGACCGGGGTGACGCCCGATGGCAGCGAGAACGCGACGCCCGTGCCCTCGAGCAGCGGCACCGCCGTGGTCTCGAGCCAGACGTCCGTGCCGCCCTCCACTCCCTGCGCGGTGCTCCGCACGTCCAGCGGCGGGGCCACGAGGCCGACCGCGCGGGCACGATAGCGGAACGGGCCAGTCACCGGCCTGATCCGGACCGACAGCGCCGGTGGATGGTTTGCCGATTGCCACTCGCGAGGCGAGGACGGCTGCGTCCCGGCCGGCGCCTCGTCGCGCTCGTGCGTGCCCACTTCCCACAACGCCTTCTCCTGCAGCATGTCCTGCAGGTATCGAATCGTTCGACGCTCGGGTCGCTGGGCGCTGTAGGCCGGCTCTACCGCCATCACCCACGAGGAGGCGACGACGGCGAGGGTCAGCAACGAGGTGACGACGCTGGCAGGGAGCAGGCGCGACGCCCTTCCGAGGAACACGCCGGTCAGGGCCGGGCCGATCGTGACGATTCCGGCGACGGCCACCGCCGGGTACAACCACGCGGGCGCCACGGCCGGGAGCGACCCGAACAGGCCGACCACGAACTCGAACAACGGCCACAGCAGCGGCACCCAGAGGACTCCCGCGACACCGGCGACGACGGCAGAAATGATGCGCCCGACCGACGCCTCGCGGAGCGGCAGCACCAGGATGAGGATCGCGGCCGTCAGCAGCGGGAAAGCGAACAGATACCCGACGCCCGGCGCCGTGCGCTGGAGGAACGCCAGGAGCCCGGCCCAGACCGGCAGCGTGAGCATCCAGACACACGACGGGTGGCCGGACGGCGCGACCATCGTCGGCAGGCTGCGCCCCAGCAGGATCACCAGCCAGATTGCGCCGACGCCGACCGTCGCCAGGAACATGGGGAACACGTGAACCTGTGCGTACCAGGGCTGTTGCAGGTGGCTGGCGAGGCGAAGGAGATAGCACGCGAGGCAGAGCCCCCCGAACACCGCGCCGACGCCGAGCAGCGCCCAGATGGCGGTGACCACCAGGCGGGTGGAGCCGACCTGCTCGCGGGCCGCACAGAACGACTTGTAGGCCGCCAGCAAGCCCAGCACGAACGCGGCGACGGCGATGACTCGGGTGCGTCCACTGGAATATGAGAACGCGACGCGGCCAGCCACGTCGAAGAACGTCCCGTTGTCCGTCGTCCGCTCCCGGATATCCACAGCCTCGAGCGCATCGACGAGCCGAACGGCGTTGTCCCCCAGGTGCTGAATGGTGGCGGTTTCGAGCTGGCCTGGGGTGTCGAGCTTTGTGTGGTAAGCGAAGGTGTTCCCGGTTGGCGCGAAGTCCAGGCCGGGCGCCCCGGACTGCGTGAGGATGGAGAAGTCGGTGTCGTTGGGGAGCCGGCGGTAGATCTCGGTGAAGAGCGACGATCCGGCAGGGAAGGGAGTCGACGCCGCCCACGCGGCGGCCAGCCACGAGTTGCCCGGTCCGGACTGGAAGAGCCGGGCCGGTCCACGCGTGCCGACGGCTTCGAAGTTGAGGAACGCCCGCACCTGCGCGAACTCGGGGGCGGGGAGCAGCACGCGGGCACCCATCAGCCCCAGTTCCTCGCCGTCAGTCAGCGCGACCAGCAACGTGTATCGGGGAGCCGTCCTCGCCGCCAGGACCCGGGCGGCCTCGAGGCAGACCGCGACGCCGAGCCCGTCGTCGGCGGCGCCGCGCGATTCCGGCGGCGAGTCGTAATGGCTCACGATGGCGATCGCCTCGCTTTGGCGGCCCGGCCGCGTCGCGATGACGTTGACCACGGGGGTCGTCATGCCCGAGTCGGTGTCAGCCAGCGCCTCCTGCAGGCGCACCTCGAATCCGGCTCGGCGGAGTTGATCGACCAGGTAGTCGCGTGCCTGGCGATTGGCCTGGCTGCCAGACGGACGGGACCCGAACGCGGTCGCCAGCATGCGGATGTGCTTGCTGGCGCGTTCGAGCGAGAATCCCGTCTCCGGGTGTGGGCGGCACCCGTTGGCCATGAGGATCACGGCGAGGCTGGCGAGGCAGGCGACGCCTGCACGGAGGCGGCGCGAAGCAGGCTGGGCGGTCAGGTCGTTCCGCGGCATGCGGCGATTCTACGGCACGTTGGCCTGCAGCGGTAGCCCCAGCCTGTGTTATCCTGCGACGGCCCAAGAGGGGGGCGTTCGATTCGCCCATACTGCAGGAGGCTTCGATGCCGGACATTGCACGGATTCAGAGTGAGTTGAAGGCGGCGGGCGCTGACGGGTGGCTATTGTACGATTTCCACAACCGCGACGCGATTGCCTACCACGTCCTCGGGATGGACTACGGCAAGTTCACGAGCCGGCGGTGGTTCTACTGGATTCCAACCACGGGCGAGCCCATCAGGCTCGCGCACAAGGTCGAGTCCACCAAGCTCGATTCGCTGCCCGGCGAGAAGCGCCTCTACCTGTCGTGGCGGGAGCTGCACGCCAGCCTCAAGGCGATCCTCGGTCCGGCGAAGAAGGTGGCGATGCAGTACTCGCCCACCGCCAACATCCCCTACGTGTCGATCGTGGACGGCGGCACCGTGGATCTGATCAGGTCGCTCGGGTTCGAGGTCGTGTCGTCGGCGGGCCTGGTGCAGACGTTCCAGGCGGTGCTGGACGAGGCGGGGTATCAGTCCCATCTCGCGGCTGGCGAGCGCGTGCAGCGGATCAAGGACCAGGCGTTCGCGCTGATCGGCGATTCGCTGCGCGCCGGCAAGACGCTGACCCAGTACGACGTGCAGCAGTTCATCGTGCGCCGCTACGGCGAGGAAGGCCTGACCTGCAAGGGCGAGTTCCCGATCGTCGGCACCAACGAGCAGCCGGCCGACCCGCACTTCGAGCCCACCCCCGCGAACGCGCGGCCGATCGCGGCGGGCGACACCGTGCTGATCGACCTTTGGGCCAAGCTCGATCGGCCCGGCGCGATCTTCTACGACATCACGTGGTGCGGCTTCGTCGGCAGGAACCCGCCCGCGAAGTACGTCGAGATTTTCACGACCGTCCGCGACGCGCGCGACGCGGCGCTCTCGTTCATCCGTGGCCGCTACGCCGAGGGCAAGAAGCTCTACGGCTGGGAAGTGGATGACGCGTGCCGGAACGTGGTGGAGAAGGCCGGCTACGGGCCGTACTTCATCCATCGCACCGGGCACTCGATTGGCGAGGACGTGCACGGCAACGGCGTGAACATCGACAACCTCGAGACGAAGGACGAGCGCGAGCTGGTGCCGGGCATCTGCTTCTCGATCGAGCCGGGTATCTACCTGGCCGGCGAGATGGCGGTGCGATCGGAGATCGACGTCTTCATCACGCCGTCCGGGAAAGTGGATGTCGCGGGGGAGATGCAGCGGGACCTGGTGTTGATTAACTAGGAACTAGGATTCAGAATTCAGGATTCAGGAGCTCTTCCTGAATCCCGACTTCTGGAGGTAACAGTGGGCTTCTACTATCTCTACGTCATCCTGGCCTACCTGCTGGTGATGACGGTCTACAACATCTACCGGTCGCGGCAGGTCAAGTCGCAGGACGAGTTCATGTTGGCGGGGCGCAGCCTCTCGCTCACCAAGATGGTCTTCACGCTCGTCTGTACCTGGATCGGATCGGGCACGTTCATCGCGGGCGCTGAATACGCGTCCTACGCGGGCTGGAGCGCCGTGTGGCAGCCGGCCGGCGCCTTCCTGGGCATCGGCATCATCTACTTCGTGGCCGCGAAGATCCGCACCTTCGGGCAGTACACCGTCGGCGACATCCTCGAGGCGAGGTACGGGCGGTTCGCCCGGCTGTTCGGTGCCATCGCGCTGATCATCGCCTTCACGACGATCGTCGCGTACCAGTTCCGGGCGGGCGGCTACATCCTCAACGTCGTGACGGATGGCTACATCTCGCTCGAGGTCGGGCAGACGATCACGGCGTGCTTCGTCATCCTGTTCGTCACCATCGGCGGGATGGTGGCCGTCGCCCACACGGACCTGCCGAACGGGATCATCATCGTCTCGGCATGCCTCCTCGCGGTGCCGTTCGTGGTCAGCTTTGCCGGCGGCTGGGGCCACGCCCACGAGATCCTCGGGCCGACCAAGTTCCAGGTGTTCGCCTCGGACTTCGGCAAGTACCCGGCGCTCAAGGGGTTTGCCTACTTCCTCTCGACGCTGCTGCTCCTGATGGGCGTGCAGTCGATGTACCAGAAGTTCTACGCGGCACGGTCGCCGAAAGAAGCGAAGCAGGCGGTGGCCATCTGGATCGTCGGCACCATCGTGGTCGAGACCATCGTCATCGCGATCGCGGTGTATGCCTCGGTCTACAGCACCGAGCACCAGTTGGGGTGGGACGGCCGGGCGCTGGTCCTCAATGCTGCGCGGTATATGGTGCCAGGCCCGGTCGGCGTGCTGCTGCTCGGCGCGGCTTGCGCGGTGGTGCTGTCAACCGGGATGAACTACCTCCTGTCGTCGAGCTCGAACGTGATACGCGACATCTACCAGGGGATGATCAACCCGAACGCGGATCCGACGAAGATGGTCGCGCTCCAGAAGGTCTTCATTGTCGTGATGGGCTTCTGCGCCTTCCTGATGATCTTCGTCCCGACCTACATGAAGTCGCAGATTTCGATCCTGCAGTACGCCTACTTCGCCTACACGATGTATGGCGTGTCGGTCACGCCGGCGCTGTTCGCGGCCCTGACATGGAAGCGCGCCACCTGGCAGGGGGGCGTGGCATCGATCGTCGGCGGGGCGCTGGCCACGGTGTTCTTCGAGTTCGTGCTGCCGTGGATGGCGCCGGGCATCATGGAAGGGGCGCAAGGGGCGGGCGGCGCGGTCTTCGGCGCGGATCCGTGGGGGATTCCGAGCATCTATCCGTCGGCGATCATCTCGATCGGCCTACTGGTGATTGTCAGCCTGCTGACGCCGGCGCCGAAGCCGGAGGTGCTCGAGCGGTTGTTCGGGAAGTCGGAAGCGGCCGCCTGACAAGATCCCGGCGAGTGGCAGGGGGCCCACGCATCCGTCGCCCCCCTGCCGTCTTCTCTTGAATGCTCTCTTCTGAATTCTGAATTCTGAATTCTCTCTTCAGTGCTCGTGCCCCTGCGGCGCCACGTACCCGGGCGGGAGCGCCGCGCCTTCGCCGAAGAAGAACTCCTCCATCGCGCGAGCCACCATGTCCTGCGCCTCCTTCTGCCAGGGCATCAGGCGGTACTCGTTCAGAAGCATCCTCATCCGGTCTTCCCACAGTTTCCAGGCTCGTGCCGAGACGTGCTCGTAGATCCGCTGGCCGAGCTCTCCCGGCCAGGGCTGCTCGTTCAGCCCGGGCAACTCGCGCCCGAATTTCACGCACTGAACCATCCGCTCGCTGGTGCCGCCCGAAGAGGCGTCGTTCGACGATGCCATGCTCATGCCTCCGAATCTGCTAATGTTATCATGCCGGTGTGACCGAGCCTGACGACGGCGAACCGGAGACTCGCCACCGTGCCTGCTGGTACGGCCGACGGACGCCGCAATTCCCTGCCATCCTCACCGTGCAGACGATCGAGGATGGTCAGCTCCTGTATTGCGCCCACCCGATGATGTTTCCCATCGTCGGCTACGATTTCGACATCCGAAACTGCACCGGCTGCGACGTCTTCAGGCCACACCACTCCCGTCGCCCATGAACGCGGTGCCCGTACCTGTGCGATGGACCACGGGCGAAGCTTTGCCAGGGGCCCCGCAGACACCGGCTTCGACCGTGACGACCTCAGCCCTGGAGAGGATGTTCAGGACAGACTGTCCGAGTGCAGGTGGACAGCTGTCCGCAGAGCTTACCCCGGCTGTCGTGATCCGCTACACGGTTCCTGAGGCCTGATTTCGTCTCGCGGCGGAGGAATGGGCGAAAATTAGCCTATTTTCAAGCATGTTCGTGGTCGCCGAGAATGGCTGGGATAGTGGCATGCGATTTGATACTCATCGGTCCGAAAGGGCCATTGTCTGACGAGGGCCCCGGATTCCATTCGAAGTCAGCCGAGTCATCGGCTCTGTGCCGAGGAGGAAGGCCGTGAACGAAACACGACGCAAGGAACGACGCGGATTCGCGTCGATGTCTGCGGAGAAACAGCGGGAAATTGCCAGCAAGGGCGGGCGTGCCGCGCACAACAAGGGCACGGCCCATGAATGGACCTCCGATGAAGCCCGGACCGCCGGCCGCAAGGGCGGCCAGGTGAGCCGCGGCGGGCGCGGACGGTTGTCGGAGCCGAGGGGGGTGCCCGAAGCGGGCGGCGCGATTACCGGGCCCGGGTCCACCGGCGAATGGGAATAGGTTTTCGACTAGCGCCGGCGTTGACCAGCAAGGCTCCCACGGGAACGGGCGCGTCAGCTGACGATCCGTTCCACCTGCACGCGTGAGTCGTTGAAGCAGGCGCCCGCGCCGATGTCGGACAGGGCATCCGGCGCGAGCGCCGTCGCGGTGGAGTGGTTGATGGTGCTCGACCGCCACAGCCCCTTTGGCAGCACCACGGTGCCGGGCCGGACGGTTGGTTCGATCGACAGCGTGCACCGCACTTCACCCAGGTCGTTGAAGATCCTGACGCTCGCGCCCTCCTCCAGTCCCCGGGCGTGCGAATCCAGCGGGTGCATGACCAGCGCAATCTCGGGCCGCGGCAGCTCGCCCAGCGTCGAGCTGATCGTCCGATCGCTCGACGGGGAAATCAGCGCGAGCGGATAGCGGGCGGTGGCGGGATCGGGCAGGTATCGATAGAGTCCGACGCGCGACTCGCGTTCGAGCGCTTCCGGGAGGAGGTCCACCTTCTCATCCGGTGTGCGGGGGAACACGTCCACGAACTGCACGGGTGTCAGCCCGAAGGCCGGCGCAGGAGATCGCCCGTTTCTCAGGTCGTCTCCGATGGTGCCTGGCAACTGGTCGAGGACCTGGATCAGCGTGCCGAGTTCGCCCTGCGTCCCGGTGTCGTCATCGAGGCCGAGCGCCGTCAGGAGTTGCCCGAAGACCTCGGGATTCGACTGCGACTCGCCGGCCGCATCCACCACGGGCTGCACCATCTGCAGGCTGATGGGGCCGTATGCCCGCGCCAGGTCGTAGGCCTCGAGGAACGTCGTAGCCGGGAGCACCACGTCCGCAAACGCCGCGGTGTCGGTCATCACCTGGTCGAACACGACCGTGAAGAGGTCCTGCCTCTCGAGGCCCTTGATGATCAGGTTCTGGTGAGGGACGGTGGCCACAGGATTGCAGTTGTAGACGAACAGCACCTTCACCGGCGGCGTCACTTCTTCGGTCAGTATCCGGCCCAGGTGGTTCATATTCACGATGCGAGTGGCCGGCTCGTCCTCGCCGATCCACGTCCGATTGATCGACCACGAGGCGGAGTTGCTCATCGCGAAGCCGCCGCCGCGGACGCCGAACTTGCCGGCCACCGCGGGCAGCGCCAGGATCGCAGCGGCCGCGCTGCCGCCGTTCCGATTGCGTTCCAGGCCCCAGCCGCATCGCACGAGCGCGGGCGTGATCGAGGCGTAGAGTTCGGCAAACTCCCCGATCATTGCGGGCTGCACTCCGGCAACCGACGCCGCCCGTTCGAACGTCCATTCGGCCGCCCGCTCCCGAAGGCGATCGGCGCCGCGGGTGTGGGCGGCGAGGAACGCCTGGTCCGCCGCGCCGGTCTCGAACAGGTGTCGATGCAGCGCGAGGGCGACGGCGAGATCGCTGCCCGGCGCAATCGGCACGTGAAGGTCCGCTTGCCGCGCCAGGGGGGTGACGCGCGGATCCACGACCACCAGCTTCGCGCCCTGCTTTCGTGCCTCCTGGATGAAGGGGACTAGGTGAATGCCGCTCACCGAAGGGTTGGCGCCCCATATCACGATCAACTTGGCGTGCGGGTAGTCGTGGTAGGTCACCGACGGCATCGTGCCGTAGAGCGCCTGTGCCGCCGCGCTCGTTGGCGCCGCGCAGACCGTGCGGGCGAGGCGTGAGGCGCCGAGCCGCCGGAACAGGCGCGCATCGATCGTATCCTGCGTCACCAGCCCGTTGGACCCGCCGTACGAGAACGGCAGGATCGACTCGCCGCCCCACGTGTCGCGCGCCTCTCGCATCCGGCTGGCCACCAGGTCAATCGCTTCGTCCCACGTGGTGCGCGAGAACGCCGCGTTGCCCTTCGGCCCGATCCGCATGGCCGGGTGCAGGATTCGCAGCGGGCTCTCCACCCGTTCGCCGAACCGCCGCACCTTCGCGCAGATGTACCCGTCGGTCACCGGATTCCGGTGCGAACCGTCAAGATTCGTGACCCGGCCGTCGCCGATCGTGACGGAGAGACTGCAGGAGTCTGGACAGTCGAGCGGGCAGGCCGTCTCCACCGTCCGGTCTTGCTTCGACTTGATACGTCGCATCCTCCCAGTCTACGACATAGACATATTCCAGGGCTGAGATCGTCACGAATGAAGCACGTTTCTGTGGGGTCCCTGGAATCTGTCTTAGGCGCGGCCGGTTGACCGGCCGCGCACGGGCGGCCAGGTGCTTGCTCTGCCACTCCTCTTGCGATTACGATCTCCCGACTGTTCAGATGACCATGAGCTGCGAACAATGCGGCGCCCGCCTCGGGTGCGCGTGGAGCGTGGGAGGCAAATGCCCGTCAGGAGGTCTGTGACATGCGACCGACACTGAGGATGCTGAGCGAATCGCTGGTCGAGCAGATCATCGCCGAGGGGATGGCGCTGCTTCGGGATCCCGGCGTGCGCGTGCACAACGAGGAGGCCAGGCGGTTGCTGGCCGAGGCGGGCGCGGACGTGGACGCGGTCCGGCTCATCGCCAGAATACCCGAGACGATCGTCCGGCAGGCGCTCGAGACGACCGCGCACGAGTTCGACCTGTTCACGCTCGACGGCCGCCCCGCCGTGCACTATGGCGGCGACGAGGTGCACTTCGACCCCGGGTCGGCCGCCCTGTCCATCCTCGACCCCGAGACCAACCGCCAGCGCGTGCCGCTGACGGCCGACTTCGTCCGCCTGGTGAAGCTCGTGGAGCAGTTGCCGCAGATTGACGCGCAGAGCACCGCGATGGTGTGCGGTGACGTCGTGCCGGAGATTGGCGACCTCTACCGGCTCTATCTCGCGCTCAACTACATCCGCAAGCCGATCGTCACCGGCGCGTTCCGTACGGACACCTGGTGGACGATGAAGGAGATGCTGGTCGCCGTGGCCGGCGGAGAGGCGGCGCTGGCCGCGCGGCCCATCGCGGTGTTCGACGTCTGCCCGTCGCCGCCGCTGCTGTGGAGCGACCTCACCTGTCAGAACCTGATCGACTGCGCGCGCGCCGGCATCCCCGCCGAACTGGTTTCGATGCCGCTTGCGGGCGCGACCGCGCCGGTGACGCTGGCTGCGGCCGTCGTGCAGCACACGGCCGAGTGCCTGAGCGGCATTGTCATCGGGCAGTTGGCGCGTCCCGGCGCCAGGGTGGTGTGGGGAGGGTCGCCCGCGGCCTTCGACATGCGCGAGGGGACGACGCCGATGGGCGATGTCGCGACGTGGATGATTGACTGCGCCTACGCGCAGGTCGGGAAGCGGCTCGGCCTGCCGACGCACGCGTACCTCGGCATGAGCGACGCGAAGATCATCGACGCGCAGTGCGGAATGGAATCGGCCGGCGGCACGCTGCTGGGCGCCCTGGCCGGCATCAACATGATCTCGGGCGCCGGGATGATGGATTTCGAGAGCTGCCAGAGCCTCGAGAAGCTGGTGATCGACGCCGAGATCATCGGCATGGCCAAGCGGCTGGTGCGCGGGATCGAGCCGCGCGACGAACCGATCGCGCTGTCCCTGTTCCGGAAACTCGGGCATCGCGCCGACTACCTGGCCGAGCCTCACACCCTGAAATGGTTCCGCAAGGAGCTGTACCTGCCGTCGCCGGTGATCGATCGGGCGACCACCGACGGTTGGCTCCGCAAGGGCGCGACGACGGCGGCCGAGCGCGCGGCCGAGCGCGTCGGCAGCCTGGTGGCGTCGTATCAGCCCAGCCCGGTTCCGCCGGAACTCCGAGCCGAACTGCGGGCGATCACGACTCGCGCGGCCCGGAAGTTCGGAATGACGGCGCTGCCGCCGCTGCCCGACTTCGAACGTGTGTAGCCCGAGCTGTTGTGGCGCGGGCCGCCTGGCCCGCGAACGTTGTCGGTACTGACCGGAGTGAACATGTGCTCTGAACTTCTCGCGCAGATCGTAGCCAGCCTCGTCGCCGGCGACCCCGATGCCACCGTCGACGGCACCCGCCAGGCGCTCGCCGCCGGCATCGAGCCGCTCGCCATCATCGACGGCGGACTGGTTCCAGGCATGCGGATCGTCGGCGAGAAGTACTCGACCGGCGAGTACTTCCTGCCCAACCTCATCGTCTCGGCAAGCGGGATGAAGCAGGCGATGGCCATCCTCGTGCCTGAGCTGAAGGCGCGGCGCCAGCACCTCACGTCGTCGGGAACCGTCGTCATCGGCACCGTGCGCGGTGACATCCACGAGATCGGGAAGTCGCTGGTGGCGACGATGCTGGCGGCAAACGGATTCGAGGTCCACGACCTGGGCGTGGACGTGCCGACCGACGCGTTCGTCGCGCGTGTGAAGGAGGCCGGCGCCAACCTGGTCGGCCTTTCTGCGCTGCTGACCACGACCATGCACGGACAGAAGGACGTGATCGACGCGCTGACGAAGGCCGGCCTGCGTGCGCAGGTGAAGGTCATGGTTGGCGGCGCCCCGGTGACCCGGAAGTGGGCGGACGACATCGGCGCCGACGGCTGGGCCCAGGACGCCGTCGCCGCGGTCGATCTCGCGACACGGCTCGTCGCTCACGTCCAGCAGGTCGTATAGAATCGCCGTGTGCCCGGCATCGAACCGCTCCAGGCTCCCGACCGATCTCCTTCTCCTCCAGGCACGATCGACGTCGCCATCGTCGGCGGCGGCGCCGCGGGCCTCGCGACGGCGATCTTCACCGCCCGGCGCTTGCCCGGTGCGCGTCTCGCCGTGTTCGATGGCGCCCGCCGCCTCGGCGCCAAGATCCTGGTGAGCGGGGGAGGGCGGTGCAACGTCACCAACCGGGACGTGCGAGCGAGCGACTATTGGGGCGGCGACCGCCGGTTCATCGACAGCGTGCTGCGCGCGTGTTCCTCCACCGACGCCGCCGCCTTCTTCGAGGAGATCGGCGTCCGGCTGCACGAGGAGGATGGCGGCAAGCTGTTTCCCGAGAGCAACCGGTCGCGGACGGTGCTCGACGCGCTGCTGGCCGAAGCGCTGCGCCTCGGCGTGGAGATGCGCGTGGAGCAGCGCGTGGACGTGGTCCGGCCGAGCGACGAGTCGCTGTTCACGCTGAACGTGAGGGGACGAGCGGAAACCGCGCGCCGCGTGGCGCTGGCCACCGGGGGGCTCTCGTTGCCGAAGAGCGGGAGCGACGGGGGCGGCCTCGCCATCGCGTCGGGGCTCGGTCATCGAATCGTGCCGACGACGCCGGCGCTGGCCCCGCTCGTCCTGGAGGGGGCCTTTCATCGACCGCTGGCGGGCGTGTCCCACGACGCCGCGCTCACGCTCGCGGCCGGGGGCGCACGGCCGGTGAACCTTCGCGGCCCGCTGCTCTGGACGCACTTCGGCGTGAGCGGGCCGCTCGCGCTCGATGCCTCCCGGCACTGGCATCGCGCCGTCGTGCAGGGGCTCCCCGTGAAGGCCCACCTGTCGTTCCTGCCCGATCTCGACTTTCCCGGCGTCGAACGCCGGTGGCTCGACGAGGTGGCCGACCGCCCGTCGGCGACGCTCCGCGGCGCGCTCTCGTCCTGGCTGCCCTCGGCCGTTGCCGCGGCCCTCGTTGCCGCGACCCTCATCGACCCAGGCACACGCCTGGCACACCTCTCCCGCGACAATCGGCGAGCGCTGGCGCACGCGCTCCTGAAATGGGACTTGCCGATCACGGGCAGTCGCGGCTACAACTACGCGGAGGCGACGGCCGGCGGCGTCACGCTCGATGAGGTCGATCGGGGGACCATGGAGTCGAAGGCGTGCCGGGGACTGTACCTGGTTGGCGAGATGCTCGATGTAGACGGGCGGCTTGGCGGGTTCAATTTTCAGTGGGCATGGTCGAGCGCCTGGGTGGCGGCGCGCGGCCTCTCGCACTCATTCACTCCCTGATGCGCGAAGTCTTCGACATCGGGGAAAAAACATGGGAGAACGACGCGATGACTGAACGAGAGACGGTCGGGTTCATCGGCCTCGGGCTGATGGGGAAACCCATGGCGCTGAACCTGCTGAAGGCAGGCTTTCCGCTGGTGGTGCACAGCCGCAGCCGAGGCCCCGTGGAGACGCTTGCGCAGGCAGGGGCGCGGGTGGCCGGGAGCCCCGCTGACGTCGCGCGCGAGGCGACGGTCGTCATCACGATGGTGCCCGATTCGCCGGACGTCGAACTGGTGCTCGCCGGCCCTGGCGGGGTCTTCGAGGGCGTGCGCGCGGGAACCGTGCTGATCGACATGAGCAGCATTTCGCCGGTGGTGACGCGTCGCCTGGCCGCGAAGGCGGCCGAGCGCGGGGCGACGCTGCTGGACGCGCCCGTCAGCGGCGGCGACATCGGGGCGATCCAGGGCACGCTGTCGATCATGGTGGGGGGCGACGCAGCCGCGCTCGAGCGCGTGCGGCCCGTGTTGAACGTGATGGGCAATCCCGAGCGCGTCATCCACGTCGGCGAGTCGGGCGCCGGACAGATCTGCAAGGTGTGCAACCAGATGGCGATCGGCGGGGCGCTCGCCGTGGTCAGCGAGTTGATGGCGCTGGCGACCAAGGCGGGCGTGGATCCCGCCAAGGTGCGGCAGGCGCTGCTCGGCGGCTTTGCGGCCAGCCGGGTGCTCGAGGTGCACGGCGAGCGGATCCTGAACAGGAACTTCAAGCCGGGGTTTCGCGCGGGGCTCTACAACAAGGACATGGGCATCGCGATGGAGACGGCCCGCGCACACCAGGTGCCCGTCCCGGTCAGCGCGGTGGTCGCGCAGTTGGTCGGGGCGATGGTGGCGTCGGGCCACGGCGACGACGACTACTCGGGCCTCGCGCGGGTGCTGTTCGAGATGGCAGGGCTGAAATGAACGGGACAAAAACAATATCAATCGGGACCTGACGATGAGAGGTCGGGAACTGACGCAGAGGAGTCGGTGCTGACGATGAAGGGTCGGTGCTGACGATGAAGAGTCGGTGTTGCTTGCCACGCCGAAGTCGCGTGGCGACGAAGGCGGGACGATGAGCGACAAGGTTTCGCAGGAGATGGCGGCGTCCGAGCGGGAAGTCTACGAAGTCCTGGCGGGGCTGGGCATGTCGTTCACGCGGCACCCGCATCCGCCGGTGTTCACCGTCGAGGAAGCGGAGCGCTATTGGGCGGAGATCCCGGCGACGCACTGCAAGAATCTCTTCCTGCGGAACGCCAGGGGCAGCCGCCACTATCTCGTCATCCTCGGGCATTCGAAGAGGGCCGATCTGCGCGCCTTGTCGGCGCTGTTGGGAGACGACAAGCTCAGCTTCGCCTCGCCGGATCGCCTGATGCGGTTCCTGCGGCTGACGCCTGGGGCCGTCTCGCCGTTCGGCCTGATCCACGAGTCGGCGCGCGAGGTGATCGTCGTGCTCGACGCCGATCTCGCGGGCACCGAGCGGATTGGGTTTCATCCGAACGTCAATACGGCTACGATGACGTTGCTCACGGCTGACTTCCTGCGGTTCCTGGACACGCGTGGCAATATCGTACGCCGGCTGGCCATGCCGGCGGGGGAGTAGGCAGCAGGCCGTCGGCCGTCTTCCATCTTCTGAATTCTGGCTCCTGGATTCTGGATTCTGTTCCCTGAGAGAACTCATGACATCCGCTGTGACGCCCGGCACCGCCTCCGAGATTCAGCCGTTCCCGAAATCGTTCTGGACGGCTAACGTCACGGAGTTGTTCGAGCGAGCCGCGTACTACTCGGTGGCGAGCTTCGTCGTCATCTACCTGGGCCAACTCGGGTTCGGCGCCTACTGGCCGTCCACCCTCAACTCGACGCTCTGGTTCCTGGTCTTTTTCCTCCCGATTCTCTCCGGCACGATCGCCGACCAGATCGGCTTCCGGCGGTCGCTGCTGATCGCGTTCGTCCTGCTGGCCGCCGGCTACTGCCTGATGGGCTACCCGGTCTGGCTCGGGGGGAGTGTCCTGGCCCCGACGATTGGGGAACACGTGACGGCGAGTACCCGCGACTTCGCCGTGCTGTTCGCGGGCGTCCTGCTCATCGGCATCGGCGGGTCGGTGATCAAGCCGTGCATCTCGGGCACGGTGCAGAAGACCGCCGGCGCACGGGCAACGCTCGGCTTCGCCATCTTCTACATGGTGATCAACATCGGCTCGCTGTTCGGCCGCGGCACGGCGTTCGTCGTGCGGAGCGGGTCGAGCGTCGGCACCGTCCTCGCGGTCGTCGCCGTGCTCGCTCTCGCCGCCTTCGGCATCGTCTTCCTCGTTCACCGGACGACGAAGGCGGACCGGAGCAGCAGGGACATCTGGGTGGCGACGGCCGGCTTCACCTCGATCGTCGTCGTGGCCACGGCGGCGGTCGTCTGGATCTACGGCGCGCGCGCGTCGGAGCGTGTCGCGACCGCGGGCGCAAACCTCTCCTACATCTTCGCGGTGGCGGCCGCGGCGTCGGCGGTGGCCTTCCTGGTGGTGCTGTTCACCTACCAGGAGCCGGCGATCCCGGCCGGCCCGGCGAAGCCCAAGCGGTCGGTCGGCCGGATCCTCCTCGACATGGTCCTGGTGCTCCAGAGCGGTCGCTTCACGCTCTACCTGATCGTGATGACCGGGTTCTACTTCCTCTACAACCAGGTCTACAACGTGTTCCCGTTGTACGTGAAGCAGGTCGTCGAGACCAACCCCGCGATGGACCTCTACACGGCCGCCAATCCGTTCGTCATCGTCTGCTTCCAGCTGCTGATCTCGCGGACGTTCGGGAAGATGAAGCCGATCCGCTCGATGGTGGCCGGCACGATCATCATCGCGGTGGCGATGCTGATCAACATCGCGCCGATCTACTCGGCGGGCGGACCGCAGGCGGTCATGGCGAACTGGCTGCCCATCGCGTCTGTCTTCTTCATCCTGACCGTGGCGTTGGTCGCCCTGGGCGAGCTGTTCACGTCGCCGCGGATGTACGAGTACATCGGGGCGCTGGCGCCGAAGGGCCAAGAGGGGCTGTTCCTCGGCTACGCCAATCTGCCGCTCGCGCTGGGCGCGCTGCTCGGAGGGCCGGTGGGCGCCTACATCTTCAACGAGATCATGATCAAGGATGCGACCAAGCGCCCGGACGGGCTCCTGGAACTGGTGCCGGCCAACAACGCGCTCGGCTGGATCATCCTGATGGCGATCGGCCTGGTGTCGGCCGCCTCGCTGTGGCTGTTCAACCGCTGGCTGGAGCGGCAGCCCGCCAGGGCCTGACCTCGCGCGCGGCAATGGGGCGGGCACCCCTCGACTGCGCTCGAAACAGACGGGGGGCCGCCCCTATGCGAGATCCTGGAGCCAGAGGGCGACCTCGGCGTCGGACGGCATACGCCAGTCGCCCCTTGGCGAGAGCGCGACCGATCCCACTTTCGGCCCGTCGGGCATGACGGACCGCTTCCACTGGTTGGCAAAGAACCGGGTGACGAACAGGCGCAGCCAGGTGCGGATGGTGCCCGCGTCATAGCGCCCGGCGAACGCGTGCTCGGCAAGCTGCTGGATCTTCGCGGGCCGGCTCGCCCAGCGCGCGAAGTGGTAGAGGAAGAAGTCGTGCAGCTCGTAGGGGCCGATGATCTCCTCGGTCTTCTGGAAGACGGTGCCCGGGCGATCGCCCGGCAGCAGCTCGGGCGAGATGGGCGTGTTCAGCACGTCGTCGAGGACCGGCCGGGCGTCGGCAAACCGCGGCTGCGCCGCCACCCAGCCGACCAGGTAGCGTACGAGCGTCTTCGGGACGCCGGCATTCACGTTGTAGTGCGACATGTGGTCGCCGTTGAACGTGTTCCAGCCGAGCGCGATCTCCGACAGGTCCCCGGTGCCGAGCACCAGCGCCCGCAGTTGGTTCGCCTTGTTCATCAGGATCATGGTGCGGTAGCGTGCCTGGACGTTCTCGAATGTCACGTCCTGCACCGCCCGGTCGTGCCCGATGTCGCGGAACTGCTGCAGGCACCCGTCCGTGATGTCGATCGTCTCGAGCGAGACGCCGCAGGCGTGGGCCAGCCGCTCGGCGTTTCCGCGCGTGCGCGAGCTGGTGCCGAAGCCGGGCATCGTGAAGGCGAAGATCTGCGTGCGGGGCAGATCGAGCGCGTCGAAGGCCCGCACGGCCACCAGCAGCGCGAGCGTCGAGTCGAGCCCGCCGGATAGTCCCACCACGAGATGGTCGATCCCCGAGTGCGACAGCCGCGTCGCCAGCCCCGACGTCTGGATGGAGATGACCTCCTCGGTGCGTCGGTTCCTCTCGGCATCGTCGGTCGGGATGAACGGCGTCGGGTCCACAACGCGTCGCAGCGGCGGCCCGGCGTACGGCGGCACGTCCACGTCCACCGTGCGCCACGCCATGGCCGGGAAGGCGTGGACCGAGTCGCCGAAGCTGGTCGTCCGCTCGCGGTCGAGGCGGAGATGCTCGATGTCCACGTCGGTCACGAGCAGGTCGCCATCGCGGGCAAACCGCCGCGACTCGCCGAGGAGCGCGCCGTCTTCCGCCACCATCGCGTGGCCGCCGAACACCACGTCCTGGGTGGACTCGCCGACGCCGCACGAGGCGTAGATGTAGGCGCAGATGCCGCGGGCCGATTGCTGCGCAACGAGCGAGCGCCGGTAGTCCGCCTTGCCGACCAGTTCGTTGGAGGCCGAAAGGTTGGCGATGAGATGGGCCCCGTGCAGCACCTGGAACGAGCTGGGCGGCAGCGGCCCCCACAAGTCCTCGCAAATCTCGACGCCGATGACCAGATTGGGGACCTCGCGCGCGCGGAACAGGAGGTCCGTGCCGATCGGCACGCGGCGGTTGCCGATCGTCACCTCGCGGGCGACCAGGTCTCGCGAGGCCGCGAACCACCGCTCCTCGTAGTACTCCTTGTAGCCGGGAATGTAGGTCTTCGGCACCAGGCCGTGAATCGTGCCCGCGGAGATGACGGCTGCGGTGTTGAACAGGTTTCCCTCCGCCGCGAGAGGGAACCCGACGATCAGCAGCGGCCGGAGGCCGGCCGATGCCTCGGCGATCTCGAGCAGCGACTCCACCGCCTGGTCCAGCAGCAGGTGCTGGTGGAACAGGTCGCCAGCCGTGTAGCTGGTGAGGCTGAGCTCCGGGAACACCACCACCTGCGCGCCTTCCTCGTCCGCCCGGCGGGCGAACGCGAGGATCTGCCGCAGGTTGAAATCGAGGTCGGCAACCTTCAGCGGCGGCACCGCGGC
The DNA here is from genome assembly GCA_017883185.1 of Acidobacteriota bacterium. Lineage (GTDB taxonomy): Bacteria > Acidobacteriota > Vicinamibacteria > Vicinamibacterales > Fen-181 > FEN-299. Next base: position 16,626 of record JADGOB010000002.1, on the reverse strand, counting down.
CGCCACGCGCACGAAGCCGAAATCGGGGCGGGTGTGTTCAGCCTTCATATGAGCGGTTCCGGCATGGCCCGGACGTGGCGCGGACCGGCCTCTTTTGCCAGCCTATGACAGATTCCAAAGCGCACGGTAGAAGCTTGCCTCACTTGTCACGACTCGGGCTTTGGAAGATGTCTAGTGCCCGCGAGCCGAGTGCTATCATACGCCAACCATGTCGAGGTCCTCTCCATCAACCCCGGCGGCGCTGTTGCTTCGCGCCCAGGGCGTGTCGTTCACGGAACACTCGTATCGCTACGAGGAACGGGGCGGGACGACGGTGGCGGCGCGCGGACTGGGCGTGCCCGAGCACGCGGTGGTGAAAACGCTGGTGATGGAGGACGAGGCCCACAAGCCGCTGCTGGTGCTGATGCACGGGGACCGGGAAGTGTCCACCAAGCAGCTGGCGCGGCAGATCGGTGTGCGCACGGTGACGCCGTGCAAGCCGGACGTGGCAACACGGCACACCGGCTACCTGGTCGGCGGCACCTCGCCAATGGCCACGCGGAAGATGCTGCCGGTGTTCGTCGAGCGCACCATTCTGGACGTGCCGACGGTCTACATCAACGGCGGCAGCCGCGGCTTCCTGCTCGGCGTGGCGCCGGCCGATCTGGTGAGGGTGCTGGGGGCGACGCTGGTGGACGTGGCGGTCGCGTCGTAAGTCCCTTATGCGCGAAGTCTTCGACATCGGGGACAAGAAATCGTGGAGGAGCGCCATGAGCGAGGTCGAGCGCGGAGCCGGCGGAACGCCGGGAGGCATCGGCGAGTTCCTGTCGGGCGTGGTGATGGCGGCGGTGGCGGCTATCTGTTGATGAACATGGACATCTACTTCCGGCAGACCAGCCTGTTCAGCACGCTGGTGATGCTGGTGTTGCTGGCGGGCGGTGTGGGCCTCATCGTGCGCTCGCTGCGTTCGCGCGGCGGGCCTCCGGCGAAGGAGAAGGCCTGACGGCGTGCAGTGGTCAGCGGGGAGGGGCCAGCGGCCAGGCTGGTTCCCCCGTGCTATCCTGCCCCGCGTGCGCATCGACCGCCCTGCCGAGTTCACCGTCACCGTCGAGCGCTCCCGTTTCTACGCGCTGCTGACACCACTCGTATCGCCTGAAACCATGGAGGCCCTGCTCAAGGCGCGGCGCCGCGACTACCGCAAGGCCGTCCATCACTGCTGGGCGTACCGGTGGCGCGACGCGGCGGGCGCAGCCGCGGAGATGTCGAAGGACGATGGCGAAGTGGGGCACCCGGGGCGGGTGCTGCTGGAACTGATGAAGAAGCACGACCTCGAGGGCGCGCTCATCGTGTCGCGCATCTTTGGCGGCGTGAAGCTCGGCGTCGGCGGGGTGTCGCGCGCGTTCCGCGGCGCGGGTCAGGGCGCGATCAACAGGATGCTGGGGGCAGTTCCAGGACGAACGACCTCCCCACGCCCGCCTCCGACGAGAACGTGAGCCGGCCGCCCAGGTACCGCTCGGCGACCAGGGCAGACACGACGGGGTCCAGATCGAGCACCCGCTGCTGGCGTTCGATCGTCGGCAGCGACGCGCGCTCGGGAGAACCAAAAAAAGTGGCCGGCGAAACGGTGGCCATCATCACATCCCGACTCCGGACCCCCTGAACCCCGGTCCCCGACCCCTTGTATCCCTGCTCCCGACCCCTGGCCCCCCGGTCTCCGACCCCTTGTCCCTACGCCTGCGCCGCGTCCTCGGGCAGGATCTCTCGCAGCAACGACACCAGCCGGTCGGCATCGTCGGCCGAGAACGGCAGGGGCGGTTTGATCTTCAACACGTTGTGCAGCGGACCGTCGGTGCTGGCGAGCATACCGCGGTCCCGCAGTCGATTGATGATGTAATCGGCCTGGGCCGCCGCCGGCTCGAGCGACTCGCGGTCGGTGACCAGTTCCACCCCGAGGAACAGGCCCAGGCCGCGCACGTCGCCGACGATGGGGAAGTCGGCCATGAGGGAGGCGAGCGCGCCGTTCAGGCGCGTGCCGACTTCGAGTGCGTGCGCCTGGAGCTGCTCGTCGCGCATGACATCGAGGACCGCCAGGCCCACGGCGCACGCGGCCTGCGTGCCGCCAAAGGTGTTGAAGTACTCCATTCCGTTGTCGAAGGCGTCGGCAATCTCGGGCCGCGTGACGACCGCCCCGAGCGGGAAGCCGTTCCCGATCGGCTTGCCGAGCGTGACGATGTCCGGCGTCACGCCCTGGGTGTCGAACCCCCACACGTGCGTGCCCACGCGACCGAACCCCACCTGTACTTCGTCGGCGATGGCCACGCCGCCGGCCGCCCGGACGGCCGCATACGCGCTCGCGAGATAGCCGTCCGGGAGCACGATCTGTCCCCCGCAGCCGAGCAGCGACTCGCAGATGAACGCCGCGACGTTGCGGCCTGAAGCCTCCACCTGTTCCAGCGTGCGCGCCACCTCTCGGCCGTAGCGTACGCCGGCCGACGGGTCAGGCGCCCGGAACGGCCCGCGATAGACATCGGGCATCACCACCTTGTGCACGTGCGGCGGCGCGCCGCTGCCGCCCGGGCCGTCGAACTTGTACGGGCTGATCTCGACGAGCGACGTGGTGTTCCCGTGATAGGCGCCGTCCACGACGACGATGTCGCGGTGCCCCGTGTAGGCGCGAGCCAGGCGAAGGGCCAGCTCGTTCGCCTCGCTGCCGCTGCACACCAGATAGCAGACGCTCAGCGGCTCGGGCATCAGCGCGCACAGGCGTTCCGCGTACGCCACGACCCCGGCGTGCAGGTAGCGCGTGTTGGTGTTGAGGACCGCCATCTGCCGCGCGGCCGCTTCGACCACCCTGGGGTGGCAATGGCCGACGTGCGCGACGTTGTTGACGGCGTCCACGAAGCGGCGTCCGTCCACGTCATACAGGTACTGCCGATAGCCGCGCGCCATCGTGATCGGGCGCCGGTACGAGACGCTGAGGTTAGGTCCGAGCCGACGGCGCCTCGCGACCAGGATCGATTCCGGGTCGGCCGGCCGCGGCGGCATCTTGTCGTCGGGCACGCCGACGACCAGGTTGGCGTCCGGGCAGACACTGAGCCAGATCTCGCGCTCGCCCGGCGACGCCACGCCGGGGAATTCCCCCACGCGGCCCAGCATGTCCGCGATGACCTGGAAGTGCAGGTGCGGCGGCCACCCGCCGTTGACCGACGGGTCCCCGAGCCAGGCGATCCGTTCGCCCTTTCTGACCTGCCGGCCCGGGACCATCCCTTCCAGCGATTCCACGCTGAGGTGGCCGTAGAGGGTGAAGAACCGGACCGTCCCGCCGTTGACGAGGTGCTCGAGGACGATCGTGGGGCCGTAGTCGCCCGGCACCGCGTTGTTCGCCACGCTGTGCACCGTGCCGTCGAGCGGCGCGTACACGGGCGCGCCGGCCGCGCAGAACAGGTCGATGCCGAGGTGGACGGTACGATTCTCGTCGTACCAGTTGTTGGGATGGCGGAACAAATCCGTGACGTAGACCAGGCGCGGCTCGTCGTACCGACCGATGCCGATCCGTGCTCCGCTCGCGGCCATCAGGCGATCGACGTGCGCGCAGAACGCTGGACTCTCCTGCACCGTCTCCGGCCGCGGAATGTCGAGGCTGCCGACGCCGAGGTCGAAGACGACCAGCGGCGTGATGCGCAGGTCGTGGCCCATCACCGGCGCGAAGTCGCCCCGGTGCGCCGAGAGCCATGCGGTGACATCCGGGGAGGCGGGGCAGGGCGGCATGCCGCACGCCCGGCGAAAGACGCACAGGGCCCACGCAGGGTCGAGCTCGTCCAGCCGCTCGAGCAGCGCCCACGCCTGCTGCTGGCTGATCAGCAGGTAGTCGTTGCCGGGCGCTGCCGCCGACTGGCAGGCCGCCATGGTGACGCTGATCGCGAGGCGCGCGCAAATCAGGTCGAAGAGCACCTCCCGTTCGGACTCGGTCAGCGGCAACGCCTGGTGGAATCCCCGCACGATCGCTGCAGCGGCGGTCAACGGATCCGGCTTGCCCAGCATCGCGTAGGCGCAGGCCACGGCCAGGTCCGCCACGACCGGGGAGTGGACCATGTCCCCGAAATCGACGACGCCGATGACGTCGCGGTCGGCGGACCGACCGGGTGCCGCCAAGATGTTGTAGTCGTTCCAGTCGTTGTGGATGACCTGCTGGCGCAAGCCGCCCAGCCGGGGAGCCACAGAGGCGGTGAACCTGGAGAGGATCCGCTCGACGATCGATCGCCTGCGCGGCTCTGTGAACCGGCCGAGCTCGGAGCCAATCCAGGCCGTGCGCGCCAGATCCCACTGCAGCGCCCGCCCCATCGCCGGGTGCGAGAACCCTTGGAAGGCGCGGTTGGTTTCGCCGACGCGCCGGCCAAGGCTGACCAGCAGCGCTTCGGTGTGCGGCTTCACACTGGCGAGCACGTCGCCGGGGACCCATGTCAGCAGCCGGACGAGGTGCTGGCGGCCGGAGTGGCCGGGCACCCGGACAATCGCGTCGCCGGAGGCCGTTCGGCACACTCTGGGCACGGCCAGCCCCGCGTGGCGGGCCGCCAGGTGATCGAGCGCGGCGTCCTGGAACTCGAGGACCTCCTCGCGCTCGGTCGCGTTGGCGACCTTGAGGACGAACGCCGTCCCGTCCGCGGCGGTGATGCGGAAGTTCTGGTCACGCTCGCTGGCCAGGGCGTCCGCGAGGCCGGCAACACCGAATGCGCGCTGCGCAAGGGCCTCGGCCTCAGAACAGGTGAACTGCGGGGCGTGTTGTACGACGACGTCCATGATGGGTCAGCCATGTTACCATCGCGTCTCGAAACGACGCGAAGAGGCGCATGAGCGAGCCGACACGGATCCTCCTGACGGGCGGCGGTACGGCCGGGCACGTGAACCCGGCGCTGGCCATCGGCAGAGCTCTGGCCGGCGAGGGCACGCGCTTCCTCTTCGTCGGCGTCCGCGGTCGGGCCGAGGCCAAGGTGGTGCCGCGCGAGGGCATGCCGATCCGCTTCGTGCGCGCCTCGGGCTACCCCGGCAAGCGGCCATCGCTCGAGCTGGCGCGCTTCCTCGCCAATCTCTCGGTGGGCGTGGTCAAGGCGTGCGTGATCCTGCTGACGTTCCGCCCCGACGTGATCGTCGGCACGGGCGGATTCGCGTCGGCGCCGGTGATGGTTGCCGCGGCCATGCTGCGGCGGCTGCGTCTGAGCCACGCGCGCATCTTCGTCCACGAGCAGAACGCGGCACCCGGCAAGCTCAACCAGTTGGTCGGCCGCCTCGCGGACCGCGTCTTCGTCACCTTTCCCGAGACGCTCGGCAGTTTTCCGACCAACGGCATCGTCTCCGGCTACCCGCTGAGGCGGCGGATTGCGACGGTCGGGCGCGACGAGGCTCGCGCGCAGCTCGATTTCGAGGTGCCGCCCGGCCGCCAGGTGGTGTTCGCCTTCGGCGGATCGCAGGGCGCCCGCACCATCAACCGCGCGATCGTGGATGCGCTTGGCGACCTCCTCCCGCTGCGCGACCGGTTGTTCATCATCCACGGCACCGGCCTGTTTCGGCGGGGTTACTATCACGCGGCGCGCGACACCGAGGAGCGGCTCGAGTCGCGCTACACCGAGGCGGAGCGGCGCGAGATCGCCTCGTTCTACGTCAGCCGCCCGTTCTTCTACCAGATCGAGCACGTCTACGCGCTCAGCGACCTGGTCGTGGCGCGCGGGGGAGCCGGCAGCCTCTATGAGCTCGCCTCGCTGCAGCTGCCGGCCATCATCATCCCGAAGGCCAATCTCCCGGGCGACCACCAGGTGATGAACGCGCGCGCGATGGCGCGGTGCGGCGGCGGGACGGTCATCTACGAAGAGGCCACGCTCGTGGACGGGCGGATCGTCGAACAGGTGGACGGACGACGGCTGGCCAGGACCATCGAAGGGCTGCTGGCCGACCCCGTCCGGCTGGCACAGATGGGCCGCTGCAGCCAGGCCTTCACCGAGCGCGACGGGCTCGCGATCATCGAGCGGTGCATCCGGAGCACCGAGGTCGCCACGCCGCCGGCCTCACCGTTGGACGAGTGCCTGGGCGAGGCAGCCGTGGCTCCCGCGGCCGTCGAGGCGCTGCCCTCGAACCAGGCGCTGCTGACACGCCTCGAACGAGCGTCCGCTCAACACGGCGCGTCGTATCGCCCGAACATGGTGGTGGCGTGGGCCGACGACCGCGCGTATTTCATCAGCCGCGCAGCGTCGCTGCTCGTGAGCCGCGACTGGGAGCGCCGGAACCTGGGCGTGAAGCTCGTTGGCCTGCTGCACGCGCGCGACAAGACGCCGCTGCTGCTCGCGCTCCTGAACGACAGGCGGCCGGCCCCGCTGGTCAAGCGGCTGTTCGGCGGCGACTACGTGCAGGTGGGGTTCATCCGCCGCAACATCATGACGGCGCTTGGACGGCTCGGCGAGGTGTCGCCCGAGATCGAAGCGGCGCTCCTGGCCGCGTTGGAAGACCCCTACTTCGAGGTCAGGGCCGAGGCCGCGCGCACAGCGGCGCTGCTGGCCGACCGGCTGTCGGACCGCAGCGGGATGGTGGCGGGACTCCGGCGGCTGTTGCCCGATCGCTGGCTGGAGGTCGCGGCGGCCGCGGCCCACGCCCTCGGGAAGGTGGGGCAGGCCCATGACGCGCTCCCGGCGTTGCTGGCGCTGCGGGACGCCCGGTTCTGGCGGCTGCGCGCCGCGGCGCTCGAGGGACTGCTGGCGCTCGTCGAGCGGGGAGAGGGCGGCGATCCGGCAGCGCTCGTCGGGCCGTTGAACCGGTTCGTCCTGACCTCCACCGACTTCACACCCGAGTTTCAGATCAAACGGCTGTACGGGCGGGTGCTGGACGCCATCGCCGCCCGGGAAGGAGGCGACCGATGATCTACCTGCTGGGCGCGTTGATCCACTCACGCGCCGGGGTGCTGGGCCTGCTGCGCCTGTCGGAGTACCTGACGGTTCGCGCGATCGGCGCCGCGCTCACGGCCATCATCCTCACGCTCGTCATCACGCCGCGGTTCATCAGGTACCTGCACCGCCGCGGGCTGGTGGACCAGCTCCGCGACACCGGCGTGCCTTCCGCCTTCGACAAGGCCGGGACGCCGGTGATGGGCGGCACCGTGATGGTGGGGTGCATCGTCATCGCCACGCTGCTCTGGTGCAACCTCGCCAGCCGCTACGTGCTCACCGTGCTCGTGGCCCTGCTCTGGTTCGGCGCGATCGGGCTCGTGGACGACGTGGCGAAGTGGAGGGCGCGGTCGGGCAACCGCGGGATGACCGAGGCGATGAAGCTGCTGCTGCAGGGGACGTTCGCCGCCGGCCTCGTCCTGCTGCTGGTCAGCCCGTGGACGCCGCTGCCGGCGCGCGACGCGATGACGCTCTACGTGCCGTTCGTGAAGACGGCCATCGCCCACTCGCTCGTCGTCTATCTGCCACTCGTGTTCGTGTTCGTGATGCTCGTCGGGAACTCGGTGAACATCACGGACGGCCTCGACGGGCTGGCGATCGTGCCGTCGGTGTTCGTGATCGGGGTGCTCGGGTTCTTCGCCTACATCATGGGGAACGCGATCTGGGCGAAGTACCTGTTCTATCCGCTGCTGCCGGGTGCCGGCGAGCTGATCGTCTTCTGCGCGGCCTTCGCGGGCGCGGGGATCGGCTTCCTCTGGTACAACGCGTATCCGGCGCAGATCTTCATGGGCGACGCGGGATCGCTGGCCATCGGCGGCTGCGTCGCGACCATCTCGGTGCTGCTGAAACAGGAAGCGCTGTTCCTGATCCTCGGCGGGCTGTTCGTCGTCGAGGCCGTGAGCTCGCAGGTGCAGGACAAGATCGGGATCAAGTGGCTCGGCCGGCGGATCTTCTACCGCGCGCCGTTCCACCACCAGATGCAGCACACGGGGCTGGCGGAAACGAAGGTGGTGATCCGGCTCTGGATCATCTCGGGCATCCTGGCCCTGGCGGCGCTGGCGACGGTGAAGCTGCGGTAGAGGGATGCGTTGGATCACACCTCTCTACCAGGTCCGCCGCGCGGTCGTGGCGCCCGAGCATCGCGGCGAGTGGGACGGGCCGGCATGGCGCGTCGCGGAGACGATGCGCATCGCCAGCTTTCATCCGCGCAGCAGCGACCACCGGCCTGCGACCGAGGCCGCGCTGTTGTACGACGAGGCGCGGCTGCACGCGCTGTTTCGCGTGTCGGATCGCTACGTGCGGTCGGTCCATACGGCGTATGACAGCGACACCCACCAGGACAGCTGCGTGGAGTTGTTCGTCCAGCCACCCGGCCGTGTCGGATACTTCGCGCTCGAGGTGAACGCCGGCGGCGCCTTCTCGCTCCGGCACATCGAGGACCCGACGCGCACGGCCCACCGGTTTGCGAAGTGGGAGATGGTGACCGCCGACCTTGCCGCAACCATCCGGGTCACTCACTCCATGCCGGATGTGGTCGATCCCGAGCAGGTGGGGCCGACCGACTGGTGGGTGGAAATCTCCTGGCCGTTCAGCGTGATGGAAGCGTATGGCGGCGCGCTTGCGCCGAGAGAGGGGCAGTGCTGGCGGGCCAACGCGTTCAAGTGCGGCGACCAGACCTCGCATCCGCACTGGGCGAGCTGGGCGCCGATCGGCGAGGCCCTCAACTTCCATCAGCCGCAGTACTTCGGCACGCTGGAGTTCCTGGTGTCCTCCCAAGGCTGAAGCATCTGCAGGGGCGACCGATAAGAGGAGATGGGTACGGAGCGGTCGGCCCCATATGTCAACACTCGCCGTTGTACGGCCTTTGTACGTGACCGAGGACGCGCTGGCATCGCCGGTCGCCCAGCGGTTTCAGTCGCTCGTCGCATCGCCGCTTCGCGCAGAGTTGCTGCGGTTCCTCCACGCGCGCCAGGACGAGACGTTCGAGATCGAGATGCTGATGGGGGCCCTGGGGTGCATGAGGGGCGACGCCGAGCGCTGCCTCGAGGCGCTGGTGAGCGCGGGCGTGGCGCGACGATGGATGACCGGCGCGGCCCGTTACGGGGCGGCCCGTTCTGCCAACCCGGTTGTCGATCGCCTGCTGTCGGAGTTCCTCGAGAGCGCGGCGGCGCATGCGGCGCGTACCGAGCCCGCATCCGTGCGGAGGCTCCTCGAGCTGGTCGGTCGCGACGAGAAGATGCTCCTCGTGCTGGAGTCGATCCGCACCGCGGCGAAGACGGACATCTCGGTGCTGATCCTCGGGCCCACGGGCGCCGGGAAGGAAGGGGCTGCGCGCGCGATTCACGACCTGAGCCGCCGCCAGGCCCGCGCGTTCCAGGCTGTCAGTTGCGCCGCCGTGCCCGACTCGCTGTTCGAGGCCGAGGTGTTCGGGCACGAGAAGGGCGCGTTCACCGGCGCGTACCAGCGCCGCATCGGACGCGTGGAACTGGCCAACCGCGGCACGCTGTTCCTCGACGAGATCGGCGACCTCCCCCTGGTGTCACAGGCGAAGCTGCTCCGGGTGCTCGAGGAGCGGCAGGTCGAGCGGTTGGGCGGGCAAACGGGCATCGACGTGGACTTCCGCCTCGTGTCGGTCACCAACCGCCCGCTCGAACTCCTTGTCAACCAGCGGCTGTTCCGCGACGACCTCTATTACCGGATCAACGCCTTCACGATCCGCCTGCCGGCGCTGAAGGAGCGGCCGGACGATGTCCCGCTGCTCGCGCGGATGTTCCTGTCCAAGCAGTGCGTGGCCGAGGGGCTGCCGCCCGACGCGCGCCGGTTCACCAACGCGGCGCTCGGGCGTCTCGCCGGCCACGATTGGCCGGGGAACATCCGGGAGTTGGTCGCCACCGTGTCGCGCGCCGCCCTGTCGAGCGACGGACCCGTCATCGACGAGCGTCACGTCGGGTTCCTCGCGCTGAACGCCGCGCCCGAGCCGGGGCCCGCCAACGGCCACGGCATCCGCCCGCTGGCCGACATCGAGCGCGATCACATCCAGACGGCGCTGTCGGCGACCGGCTGGAATAAGAAGGAGACCGCGCGACTGCTGCAGATCAGCCGGGAAACGCTGTACCGGAAGATCCGGACGTTTCAGCTGACCGACGGGAACGAGTCCCACTCGTGACGAGATTCGGGCGCTGGTACATCGGGACGATCGGGCTGACGGGTGTGGCCGCCCTCGCGTTCTCCGTGTACTCGCTCGCCCGGATGCCGTTCGACTACCGGGTGCTCGTGCTCGCCGTCCTGACCTGGGTGAGCGGTTCGTTCGCGGTGCGCGTGCCGGCCGTCCCGGCCACTATCTACGTGTCCGAGGCGTTCTTCTTCGCGCTGGTGCTGCTCTTCGGCGGCGCGCCGGCCGCCGTGTGCATGGCGATCGACGGCCTGCTGATCTCGATCCGCCGCAAGCACCGCGAGCCCTATCGCATCATCTTCAACATCGCCGAGCCGACGATCTCCGTGCTCACCGCGTCGAGCGTGTTCTACCTGATCTACGGCGGGCCGCCACTCTCGGTCCGGGCCGCGCCAGGCGTGGGCGCTACGCTGCTGCCGGTGGCCGCGATGGCGACCGTCTATTTCCTGCTGAACAGCGGTCTCAACGCGGTGGCGGTCGCCTCGGAAACCGGCAGTTCGCCGTATCGCGTGTGGCGCGAGCACTTCATGTGGCTCTCGCTGAACTACTTCGGCGGCGCCTCGGTGGCGCTGCTGCTCGCGGTCAACTGGCCGAATCTCAGCCCGGGCGCCCTGGGCGTCGTCGTGCCGCTGGTCGTGATCCTGTGGTTCACGTTCAAGACGTCGATGGACCGCGCGCAAGACGCCAACCAGCATCTGACCGAGCTGAATCGTCTCTACCTGTCCACGGTCGAAACGCTGGCGATGGCCATCGACGCGAAGGACCAGATCACGCACGGCCACATCCGCCGCGTGCAGGGCTACGCGGTTGGCCTCGCGAAGGCGATCGGCGTGAGCGACACGCGCGAGATTCGCGCCATCGAGGCGGCCGCGCTGCTCCACGACATGGGCAAGCTCGCGGTGCCCGAGCACATCCTGAACAAGCCCGGGAAGCTCACGGCGTCCGAATACGATCAGGTCAAGCTGCACTCCTCGGTGGGTGCGCAGATTCTCTCGGCGATCGACTTCCCGTACCCGGTCGTGCCGATCGTCAGGCACCACCACGAGAACTGGGACGGCACCGGGTACCCGGACGGCCTGCGGGGCGTGGACATCCCGCTTGGCGCGAGGATCATGGCGGTGGTGGACTGTTACGACGCGCTGACGTCGGACCGGCCGTACCGCCCGGCGCTCTCGGACGAAGAGGCGCTGGCGATCATCGACGCGCGCAAGGGCGCGATGTACGACCCGATTGTCACCGATGCCTTCGTGAAGGTGCACTCGGAGATCAGCGCGGAGGTGAATGTACCCGGCCGGGACGCGAGCGCCTTCCAGGCCTTGCTGCACGCGTCCGCGCCCCCGCCGGCGGTGATCGTGAGCGCAGGGAGCGCGTCGGCGGAAGTCAGCGCGACGCTCCTGGCGCTGTCGGATCTCGCTGCGCAGATTGGCGGCCACACGACGGTCGAAGACCTCGCCGTGGCGCTCGGCTGGCGCATTCGACAGACCATCCCGTGCGACCTGCTGGTGTTCTACCTGCGCGACCGCGTCTCGGACGACCTGGTGGCCGTCCACGCGTCCGGCACCGACGGCGACGTGGTGAAAGGGCTGCGGCTGCGGACGGGCGAGGGGCTGAGCGGGTGGGTCGCCCTCAACCGCACGACGATCATGAACTCGAGCGGCGCGCTCGACCTGGCCGATCGTCGTCGGCTCATGTCGGCCACGCTCGACAGCGCACTGGCCACGCCGCTGCTCGCGCGCGATCACGTCGTGGGCGTGCTGACGCTCTACGGCACGGCCCGGGACGCCTTCACGAGCGAGCACCAGCAGGTCGTGGAGTTCGCGGCGCGCCAGAGCGGGCCTGCGCTGGAACGAGCGCTTAGCTTCGAGCAGGACCGGATGGCCAGCCTCTTCGACGCGGAGACCGGCCTCCCCAACGAGAAATACCTGGAGCGCGTCCTCGCGTCGGCGGCCTACGTCGGCAAGGCTGACGGGCCGAAGCCGGGAATTCTCCTGCTCGTTGACGTCCAGCGCGGCACGGGGATCGACCCCGACGGCGGTGCTGCGCTCGCACCGCGACCGGCGGACGTGCTCCTGCGCCTCGCCGCAACCGCGCGGATGGCCGTGCGCGTGACAGACCTCGTCTTCCGGACAGGCGAACACGAGGTGACGATCCTCATGTCCGACAGCAGCTCAGAGGTGATGGCCACGGTGGCCAGGCGCGTGACCGAGGCGATGTGCGACGCCGCGGTCAGCGGACAGGAAACCTCCATCGAGTCCGCCTTTGCGCTCTTCCCGGAACACGCAGCCGAGCCTGCCGACCTTCCGCGCGCCGTCCGCGCCCGCCGACAGGTGATGCTTTCTCCGGCCAGTTCGTAGGGCCGACCGGCCGGTCGCCCCTACAGTGGCGGTGGCGTTAGAATGGGGCTGCAACCCCGGAGGAGACCATGAGCAGGCCAGAGAAGACGCTTGTGGCGCTGTCACGGCAGATGGGTGCGGGCGGAGCCTACGTCGGGCAGTCCGTCTCTCGCCAGCTCGGCATTCACTACGTTGACCGCGAGATTCTCCAGGAAGCGGCCAGAATCCTCGGGCGCGATGACAGCGAGCTCGAGATCCTCGAGGAACGGGTGACGAGCCTGTGGAGCCGGATGGCCGGCGTCCTGGCGTGGGGCGCCCCGGAAGCCGCGTACGTTCCTCCCCCGATGCCGACGCTCGATGGGGAGGACCTGTTCGCGGTGGAAGCGGGGATCATCCGCGAAATCGCGGCCCGCGAGGACGCCCTGTTCGTCGGGCGCGCCGCCATGTGGGTGCTCCGACAGGAGCCGACCCTCATCAGTGTGTTCCTGCACGCCCCCGAGGCCGTGCGGGTGGAACGGGTGATGCGCGACTACCGGATGGCGGACGCCGCCGCGGCCCTCGAACTGGTGCGCCGCTCGGACCACGACCGCAGCCGCTTCCTGCAGTCGTTGAGCGGCGGGTCCTGGCTCGACCTGTCTCAGTACCACCTCAGCATTGACACCGGCGCGGTCAGTCTCGACGAGACCGTGGACCTCATCGCCCGCCTGGTGCTCCGGCGCCGCCCGTGACTCGCAAGAAACCCCTGAGATTTGCGCTTTTCGCCGAATCCTGTCAGACTGTCAATCGTACGTTTGGCCTGAAACCACCTTCCAGTTGTTGGATCTTTTGAACCCAGACACAAGTTCGACCAATCCCGCCCGCCGTTTTCGGCGGCATACTCGCCGTTATTCCGCATCGACCTCTGGAAACACTCGCGCTTCGCGGCCGGCCAGCCTCCCCGACGATCTCGAGTCACGTGGCGCGACATTCGAATCGTTCGGGTTTCCGCAGGCGCTGCTCCGCGGCGTCAACGAACGCGGCTTCAAGACCGCGACGCCCATCCAGATCGACGTCATTCCGATCGTCCGGGAAGGTGTGGACCTGATCGCGTGCGCCGAGACCGGGACCGGAAAAACCGCGGCGTTCGTCCTGCCCATCCTCGAGCGCCTGCTGGCGAAACGCACGCCGGCCCAGCTCGGTGAGGCGGCCCGAACCGCGGTGCTCATCCTCACGCCCACCCGCGAGTTGGCCGTCCAGATCGAAGACGACATCCAGGGGTTCGCCTACCACACAGCCCTGTCGAGCGTCGCCGTCTACGGCGGCGCCCCGTCGGATCCGCAGGAGCGAGCGCTCCGCGCGGGCGTGGACCTCGTCGTCGCGACACCCGGCCGCCTGATGGACCACATGCGGATGGGCGCCACCGACTTCTCCGGCCTCGACGTGCTCGTGCTCGACGAGGCCGACCGGATGATGGACATGGGCTTCTGGCCCGACATCACCCGGATCTTGTCCGAACTCCCCACCACGCGGCAGACGCTGTTGTTCTCGGCGACGATGCCCAACGAGGTGATGGCGCGTGCCCGGGCGATTACCCGCGACGCAAGGAAGATCGAGAACGGCGCGCGAAACGGTCCCGCGCGGACTATCAACCACAAGGCGGCGATGGTGCCCGGCAGCGAGAAGACGGCGTGGCTCGCCAGATTCCTCCGCCAGGAGCAGGGACCGGTGCTCGTGTTCGTTCGCACGAAGGTGGGCGCGGACCGTCTTGCCTCCCGGCTAATCGCGCAGGGGATCCGGACGACGGCGCTGCACGCGGACCGCACACAACAGCAGCGTTCGGCGGCGGTGGCGGGATTGCGATCGGGGAAATTCACCGCGCTCGTCGCCACGGACCTCGCCGCACGCGGCCTCGACATCGAGGGGATCTCGCACGTCATCAACTACGAGGTGCCGTCCACGCGCGAAGCCTACGTGCACCGGGTCGGACGAACGGGACGGGCCAGGCTCAACGGCACGGCGGTGACGCTTGTGGCCCCCGAAGAGCGACGGGCGCTCAACGCGCTCGTTCGCGAACTCGGAATCTCGATCGGGGAACCCGCGGCGTAGTCCCGGAAGGACTTCCAGCGAAGCTCCGCTTCCAGGGACCCCACAGAAACTTGCTTCATTCCTTACGATCTCAGCCCTGGAAGATGTCTAGCGGCTCATCCCCTCGTCGTCGGGGTAAATGCGCCGAGAACAGTCCGGGCAGAGGCCGTGGGTGAACTTCAGATCCAGGTGCGAGTCGAGGTAGGCCTCGATTTGCAGCCAGAGGTCGTCGTTCAGCACCTTTTTGCAGCCCATGCAAATCGGCAAGACGTCGGTCATCGCAAGCAGCAGGGTCAGGTCCTCGATGAACAGCAGCGCACACGCCGTGTTCTCGTAGACGATGGGCGAGGCCGTGATGAGGGCCTGCATCTCCTGGACGTTCCCGTCCGACAGATACTCCAGCCGGGCCCGCCGGCGGACTGGTTTCCCCCTGGTCAACGCAAACCCGACGCTGTTCCTGATGACGCAGTCGGGGCACTGCTTCGACTTGCCGCACCCGTCGGTGCTGTTGATGCAGTGGAATACCTCGCCGCCCCGCTGCCGAAGAACCGTCGCCGAGCCGGGCCGCAGGAACCTGACCGCCGCCGGGTTGACTGCGAGCAGCCGGACATCCTCGTCAGTGATGAACGCCGGGAACGGGAGTGCGTCGAACACTGACGCCGGAAAACCGACATCGCTGTGGGTGTGCGGGACCAAGGAACCTCCTGGAAAGCCGACCACATTCTAGCCCGGACGACCAGCGAAGACCAGTTAGTCCCTGTATCCCTGCCCCTGTTGCGGCGAGTCGGCGCTGGAACTGCTTGGGGAGACGCGGCACTCGATCGTCCTCCGCTGCACAGCCTGCCGCGACGTCTCGGTCGAGCGTCGGCGGTAGATCCCACCACCCCAGGGCCTTCATTCGGGCGGCCCTTCGCAAGTACCTGCTCACCGACCTGTTGAAGGGTGAACTGGGTGTTGGGTGGTGCTACCGGACAAACCCGGCGCGAAACCGGTAGTGACCGCCGGGCATGGATCGTACAATCACCCGATGGCGATACGGCGGTCGGTGGGCGGACAACAGGGAATGTCGCTGAGGTGGCTGGCCGCCGGCGTGCTGGTGCTCTCCACCGCGCTCAGCTTCGTCGACCGGCAGGTCCTTGCCGCGCTCGCTCCGCTCCTCAAGGACGAATTCCACCTCTCCAACGAAGGCTACGGCTACATCGTCTCGGCGTTCTCGCTCGCGTACGCCATGTTCGCGCCGGTCGCGGGCCTGTTGATCGACCGCGTCGGCCTGAACCGCGGGATCACAGCCGTCGTCGCCTTCTGGTCGGTCGCCGGTGTTGCGACGGGGCTTACCGGCGGGCTGGCGAGCCTGCTCGCCTGCCGTGCTGCGCTCGGTGCCGCCGAGTCGGGAGGCATTCCCGCGACGGCCAAGGGGTTTGCGCTCTACTTGCAGCCGCGCGAGCGGGCGATGGGCACCGCGCTGAACCAGGTGGGCATTACGCTCGGCATGATGGCGGCGCCGCTGCTCGTGGGCTGGCTGGCCACGACGTATGGCTGGCGCGCGGCGTTCGTCGCGACGGGTATTGCGGGCTTTGCCTGGATCCCGCTGTGGTGGGTCACGGCGAGGCGGGTGCCCGTGCCTGCGCCGCCAGCCGAGAGCGGGCCGGCCACGATGCCGGTGCGCGACTGGCGGCTGTGGGCGCTGGCCGCTGCCAATATCCTGATGATGACGGTCTACAGTCTCTGGATGAACTGGACGACCGTGTTCCTGGTCTCCACGCACGGTCTCACGCTCGCTGAGGCAAATCGCCAGTTCGCATGGGTGCCGCCCGTGTTCGCCTCGCTCGGCGGGCTGTCCGGCGGCTGGCTCTCGATGCGGTGGGCGAAGGCGGGGAGCGGGCTGTACGCGGCTCGCCTTCGAGTCTGCGTGGTGAGCGCGGTCCTCCTCACATCGACCGCACTCGTGCCGCTGGCGCCGGGCGCGGGACTGGCCACCGCGCTCATCTCGGTCAGCTTCTTCATGGCGGTCGCCATGAGCGCCAACATCTACGCCATGCCGCTCGACCTGTTCGGCGCCGGCCGCGCGGCGTTCGCGGTCTCCGTGCTGACCGCCTCCTACGGCCTCATGCAGACCGTGGTCTCGCCGCTGTTCGGCCGCATGATTGACCGC